>JBILVS010000281.1:0-2867 GCA_044370335.1 Caulobacterales bacterium | reverse complement strand
GGCGTATTCGGCATAACGCGCCAGCGGAATGCCGACGATCGAGTAGAACAGCGCAAAGCCGATGCCGGTGAGCAGACCGAATTGTCCGTCGGTAATCGCCAGCTCGTTCATCACCGGCTCGGACACGATGCCAAGCAGGCCGCGGTCGAGGAAGTTCAGGATGTAGACGACAAGCAGCGCGTTCAGCACATAGCTGCGATACGCCTTGGTGCCATATCCGGTGATATGACCCTCGCCGGACGTCGCCTCGGCGCCGATAGCGCCTGTCTGCGTTCCCATCTGTGTCTCCCCATCGCGCCTGCGCACGTGCGACGCCTGGCCCGCTTGAACGTCATGCTTACGAAATGCGGGGCACCGGTCCACCCTGAATCAACGCACACCCTGCAGGGTGCGTTGACAAGCCTGTCATGCTGCAAACGCAAAACGGCCGGGCAGCGTATCCTCCCCCGGCCGTGTAATGCTCAATACGCTTGACGCCAGCCTGATCAGACCGGCCGCGCGACCATGTCCTTCTTCAATGTCAGCGAAGCGACCAGATAGAATGCCGCCGCCGGGATGAAGAACAGCACGGTCGCCGCCATCGACTGACGCAGGCCTTCGCCATAGGCACCGACGCAGACGGCCTGCTGCTCGGCCGTGAGCGCAGAAAGGTCCTTGGCACGACAGACCGCGTTGGTCAGCTGATCGCCCATGCCGGCCGCCTCGATCTGCATCCGCATGAACATGTCCGACAGGATGCCGACGATCTGCGGCCCAAGACCGTTGCCGATCAGCGCGATGATGAAGAGCATGATGGCGATCGCCGATGCGCGCGAGCGCTGCGAGACCACGCCCTGCCCGATCGTGTATTGCGCGCCGAGATAGGCATAGTGGAACAACGAGCCCGCGCCCCAGAGCACGAACTGCAGCGTGCCTGGCTCGGTGTAGAACCCAGCGATGTAGAGCGGGATCGCGACCAGCACGCCAACCGCCGGGATCCACGCAACCGCGCTCGCCGAGCGCGGGGTCAGGACCTGTGTGAGGTAGCCGCCCATGAATGTCCCGACCGCCGAAACCAGCGCAAGCGGCACGCCGTACTGAAGCTGGAACGTGCCCGGCGACATGCCATGCAGCCGCTGCATCATCGGTGCCTGGAAGCCGAACAGGCCGTAGCCGACAAACGCCACGAGCGCTGCGCCAAGCGCCATCGTCCAGAAGGTGGGCTTCGAACCCAGTTCTTTCAGCGTTTCGGTGATGCTGGCTTTCTCGACGCGTTGCGCCCCCGGCGGATCGGAGAAACCGCGCGGCGGCTCCTTCACCGTCAGGAACACGATCAGTGCGATGATCAGGCCTGGCACGCCAAGCGCGATGAAGGTGAAGCGCCAGCCGAAATTCTCGCCCCAGCCAAGCTGTTCGTGAATGTCGGGCATGCCGAACGTGGCAAAGAAGCTGACCACGGTCTCGTCGGTCAGTCCGACAATCACGCCGCCAAACCCGGCCGCCAGCGCGCTGCCGATGGTGACGCCCATGGCGAAGATGCCAAGCGCATTGGCCCGGTTCTTCGGCTTGAAATAGTCGCCGATGATGGAGTTCGACGGTGGCGTCGAGCCAGCTTCGCCGATCGCGACGCCGATGCGCGCGATCAGCAGGAAGACAAAGCTGGTGGCGAACCCGCACAGCGCCGTCATCAGCGACCAGATGGCAATGCACAGCGCGATGATCGCCACGCGGTTGAAGCGATCGGCCGCCATCGCGATCGGTATGCCCATCAGCGCATAGAACAGCGCAAACGGCGGCCCATTGAGAAAGCCATACTCGGTGTCGCTGAGGCCGAACTCGGCGATGATCGGCTGAGCGACAACGCCCAAAAGGTTCCGGTCGATGAAGTTGAGCGTGTAGACCAGCGTCAGGGAGAGGAGAACGTAGAGCCGGTAGCCCGGCGCCCCGTAACTCTGTCCCTCAGCTGGCCCGCCTGAAGCGGCCGCGGTTCCGGTCGACATGGATTCTCCCCTCGGCGCGGCCGCATCTGGCCGCATTGCAGTCGCCACAGGGGAGAATGTGGCGGACATGAACGTCCGGGCAGTCTGACGCCGCCTGCCGCCACCCTAGCGAGGATCGAGAGGGCGGCAAGGCCCGAATGGCGCCGTCGCGGACGACCGGGCTGGATCAGCCCCCGGCCTTTCTTGTCGTCTCACGCGCCACCACGACAAGTTGATCGCGCAGCTTGATCTCCAGTGGGGCGAGTGCGCGCGCGGTATCGCGTCTCAGGTCGCAACAGAGCACGCGCGCCGCCCGCTGCATCAACAGATGTGTCGTGAGGACATGTACCGCCGCCGTCCCGCCAACGCCCTTCACCTCCATCAGGCGCTCGGGCGCCCGCGCCAGACCCGGCGGATACCGAGCCGAACTTCGCGATCGGCCTGACGCTGACGCGCGCAACAAAGGCGCACAGCAGGCGTTCGAGCAGCTCGCGATCGACAGGATATGTCCCTTCGCCCTGCAGCATACGGGGTGCGCAGGCATTCGCGGCAGCGATGGCAATACCTGACCGGAGCCTCCCCGGCCATGCTGGCCCTGCCCCCGCAGCCCTCGGATCAGGAGGCGCCTGCGCCGGATGTGTGTGGCGTATGCTGGCCAGTCGGCGACTGTGTGAAGATCTCGAAGCCCGTCTCTGTCACGCCGACCGCGTGCTCGTACTGCGCCGACAGCGAACGGTCGCGCGTCACCGCCGTCCAGCCATCGGACAGCAGAGCGACATCCAGGCGGCCCAGATTGATCATCGGCTCGACGGTGAAGATCATCCCCGGAAGCAGCGGCTGGCCCTGGCCCCGCTTGCCGAAATGGAGAATGTTGGGTGAGTCGTGAAAGACGCGCCCGAGCCCGTGACC
>JBILVS010000251.1:0-2882 GCA_044370335.1 Caulobacterales bacterium | reverse complement strand
CCCGGCGACGCGTTCATCTCCGATGAGGCCTTCGCCGAGTTCTGCGCCCGCCCCGACCTGCCGGACTTTGATTTCATTGGTCTGCACGGGGTTTGGAGCTGGGTCGACGACGACAACAAGCGCGTCATCGCTGACTTCCTGCGCCGCAAGCTCAAGGTCGGCGGCGTCGTCTATATCAGCTACAACACCCTCCCGGGCTGGAACGCCATGGCGCCGATCCGGCAGCTGATGGCCCAGCATCAGGCCAGCCTGTCGCCCCCAGGCGCAGGCCGCGCCGCCCGCGTTGAGGCGGCCCTCGCCTTCGCCGATAAGCTCCTTCAGCTTGACCCTTTGTACCTGCGCGCAGCGCCCACAACCACCGAGCGCTTCGCCGCCATCCAGAAAATGGATCGCCGCTATCTCGCGCATGAGTATTTCAATGCGTCTTGGACGCCTTATTACTTCGCCGAGATGCACGAAGTCCTGAGCGCCTCAAAGCTCAGCTTCGCCGGGTCCTGCCACCCGGTGGATCATGTTGACGCCATGAACCACACGCCGGAGCAGATCGCCTTCCTCCAGTCGATCCCCGATTCTGTTCTGCGCCAGACCGCCCGCGACATCTTCGTCAACCAGCAATTCCGCCGCGACTATTGGATTAAGGGCCCCCGCCGCATTGACGGCGCCCTCCGCGATCAAGCCTTGATGGACCTGACTTATGTCCTGATGCGCCCCGCTGCCGAAGCGCCCCTCAAGGCGCCGGGAGGTCGCGGCGAGGTGAACCTGAAGGCGGATCTCTTCCGCGCCATTCCCGAAGCCATGGGCGACCACAAGCCCGTGAGCGGCCGCGAACTCCTCGATCGGGTGCGCGACAAAAACCTCACCTGGCGCGCCGTCCAGGACGCGCTCCTCGTCATGGCCTCCACCGGCACGGTCAGCCTCGTCCAGCCGAACAGCGCCGTCCGCGATCCTTCCGCCTTCAACGCGCACCTGATCGGTTTGGCCCGCAGCCGCGACTCCTACAGCTATCTCGCAAGCCCCGTCACCGGCGGCGGCGTCCCCGTCAACCGGCTGCACCAACTGATGCTGGCCGCCCGCGCCGAAGGCGCTGTGAGCCCGATGGCGCAGGCCCAAAGCGTCCAAGCCATGCTCGCTGCCCACGGTGAGCGCGTGGCCGTGAACCAGGACGGCCGTCCGGGCGAGCCGCAGGAAGAACTCGCCGTGCTGACCCGGAGCGCCGAAGCCCTCGCCAAAGATCTTCCGATTCTTGAGGCCTTGGGCGTGGTCCCCGACGGGGGCCCAGGCCAGTCCGCCCGGCGCTCGGCCGCCTGAAGGCCCCCTTGCCCGAAGCCGGGGGCGGGCCTATCCAGAGCCATGTCCACACTGCGCCACGCCTGGGTTCATGACGCCATCCGCCGCATCGAGGCGGACTTTCAGCGCTCCGCCGACACCCACTTGATCGCCGTTGATCTGCCGGGCTTTCCCGGGTTGGACCTTTACCTGAAGGACGAGTCGAGCCACCCGACCGGCAGTCTCAAGCACCGTCTGGCCCGCTCGCTGTTCCTCCACGCTTTGTGCAACGGCTGGCTCAAAGAAGGCGCGCCGGTGATCGAGGCGTCATCGGGTTCCACGGCCATCTCAGAGGCCTACTTCGCCAAGCTCCTCGGTCTGCGCTTCATCGCCGTGATGCCCAAGGCCACAAGCCCTGAGAAGATCGCCGCGATCGAGTTTCACGGCGGCGAGCGCCACCTCGTTGACGACCCTCGCGCTGTGTACCCCGAAAGCGAACGTCTCGCCCGCGAGCTTAACGGCCATTTCATGGACCAGTTCACCTTTGCCGAACGGGCCACCGACTGGCGCGCCAACAACAACATCGCCGAAAGCCTCTATGCCCAGATGAAGCTGGAGCGGCATCCCTGCCCGACCTGGATCGTCGCCGGCGCAGGCACCGGCGGCACCCTGGCCACCATCGGCCGCTACGTCCGCTATTGTCGCTTTCAGGCGCAAATTTGCGGCGTCGACCCTGAACGCAGCGTCTTTTTCGACGCCTTTCAAACCGGCGACCGCAGCCTGGAATCCGACGAGGCCAGCCGGATTGAAGGCATCGGCCGTCCGCGGGTGGAAGCCTCCTTCATCCCAAGCGCCATCGACGCCATGGTCCAGGCGCCGGACCTCTGGAGCCTCGCCGCCATGCACGCCCTGTCTGAGCGATTGGGGCGCCGCGTCGGCGGCTCCACCGGCGCCAATCTGATCGGCGCCTTTGTCTGCGCTCAGGCCATGCGGGATAAGGGCCAAGAGGGCTCCATCGTCACCCTGCTCTGCGATGACGGCGCCCGCTACGCCCGCACCTATTACGACCCCGCCTGGGTCAACGCCCAGGGCGTCTGTTGCGGCGATGAGATCGCCGCCGTTCATGCGTTGATGGACGAGGGGCGCTGGCCCCCCGCGCTTACAAAGGCTCTGCGCCGCGCGGGCAGCCTCACGGGCTTGAGCCAGCGCTAAAAGCCGCCCACGGATGATCCGTTGCGGGATAAAATCAGTGAGCGGCGGGGGCCGGAAAGATCCGGCACGGCGTTTGGTTGGGTGGGTCTTGGGGTCGATCTGTCCTCCCCCGCCGCCCGGTCGGGCTGCCAGACTTATGATGGCGCAGGCTTGTCGCCGCTGCCTCACGGGGCTGACGAGGGGGGAGGAGGCCGGGGTCCAGCCTTGTCCCTTTGATCATGAGGAGCCGCCCTGACGCTTCGACCCCGGAAGAGACTGTCCTCCTCAAGGCCGACGCGAAAACCGCTTGACGCCCCGAAGAAGGCAGGCCTTCGCCCCCGATGCCGGCGTCTAGGGCGTTTTCCGACCTTTTGGAATCGGCCGGAAACGTCGGAAAACGCCCCAGTGTTAATCCTTGACCACGT
>JBILVS010000100.1:0-10393 GCA_044370335.1 Caulobacterales bacterium | reverse complement strand
CCGGGACAAGAGCGATGTCGATATCACCGACGCCTTCCCCGTGGGCCGCTACGCCGTCCGCATCGTCTTTGACGACGGCCACGACACCGGAATCTACACCTGGGCTTACCTGCGCAAGCTCGGCGAAGAGCAAGACACGCTGCTCGCCGGCTATCGCGCCAAACTCTAGCGCAGCCTCTAACGCCGCCCGCGCTTGCCCCGGAACCCGCCTCGCCCCGATCGTCCGGACCTCGACGATCCGTCCCCGTCTTCCACCGCCTCTTTCACCTGATACTGCCGCGCCAGCGGATCATCGGCGAGCACAAGCTCAGTATCCTGCAGCCGCTTAATCTCGTCCCGCAGCCGCGCCGCCTCTTCGAACTCGAGGTCCGCCGCCGCCGTCCGCATCCGCTTTTCGAGATCCTCAATCACCGCCCGCAGATTGTGCCCGGCAAACGTTTTCGGCTCCTCCGAAACGCCGCGCTTCTTGTCCCCCACGCGCTTGAACGCCAACGGATCCCGCGGATCAATCGTGAGGCTGTCCTTCTCATAGACGCTGTCGAGAATGTCCGCGATCACGCTTTTCACGCTCTGCGGCGTGATGCCATGCTCAATATTGTAGGCCTCCTGCTTCTCCCGGCGCCGCGCGGTTTCCGCCATCGCCCGCTCCATAGAGCCGGTAATATGGTCCGCATACAGAACAACCTTGCCGTCGACATTCCGCGCCGCCCGACCGATCGTCTGGACAAGGCTGGTTTCCGACCGCAGAAAGCCCTCTTTGTCCGCATCCAGAATGCCGACAAAGCCGCATTCGGGAATATCAAGACCTTCCCGCAACAGGTTGATCCCGATCAGGCAGTCAAACACCCCCATCCTCAAATCTCGGATGATTTCGATCCGCTCGACCGTATCGATGTCGGAGTGCATGTAGCGCACCCGCACGCCCTGTTCGTGCATGTATTCGGTGAGGTCCTCCGCCATCCGCTTCGTCAGCGTCGTGACGAGGCTGCGAAGCCCGCGCTTTGCCGTATCCTTGACCTCCGCGATGACGTCATCGACCTGGCTCGCCCCGTCTTTCGACACAGGCCGCACCTCAACCGGCGGATCAATAAGCCCTGTCGGCCGGATCACCTGCTCGACATAAACCCCGCCCGTCCGCTCGATTTCCCAAGGGCCCGGCGTCGCGGACACATGCACCGTCTGCGGCCGCATCGCGTCCCATTCCTCGAACTTCAACGGCCGATTATCCATGCAAGACGGCAAACGAAATCCGTACTCGGACAATGTCCGCTTCCGGTTGAAGTCGCCCCGGTACATGCCCCCGATCTGCGGAATCGTGACATGGCTTTCATCGGTGAACACCAGCGCGTTGTCTGGCAGATACTCAAACAGCGTCGGCGGCGGCTCCCCCGGGCGCCGCCCGGTCAGATACCGCGAGTAATTCTCGATCCCCGCGCACGACCCCGTCGCCAGCATCATCTCCATGTCAAACATCGTCCGCTGCTCGAGCCGCTGAGCTTCGAGCAGCTTGCCCTGCGCCTTGAACACTTCGAGCTGCGCTTTCATCTCCTCCCGGATCGCCTCAACCGCCTGATTGAGCGTCGGTTTAGGGGTCACATAGTGGCTGTTCGCATAGACCTTCACCGCCGGCATCGATTGGGTTTTCTTCCCCGTCAGCGGGTCGAACTCGTCGATCGCGTCGACCTCATCGCCGAAGAACGACACCCGCCAGGCCCGATCTTCCAAGTGCGCCGGGAACAGCTCGATCACATCGCCCCGCACCCGGAACAGCCCCCGCCCGAACGCCTGATCGTTCCGCTTGTATTGCAGGCCCACCAGCGCCCGGATCAGCTCCTGGGTGTCGAGCGCCATCCCCTTTTTCAAGGTGAAGGTCATCGACGTGTACGTCTCCACCGAACCGATGCCGTAGATACACGACACCGACGCCACGATGATCACATCGTCCCGCTCAAGGATCGCCCGCGTCGCGGAGTGCCGCATCCGGTCGATCTGCTCGTTGATCGTGCTTTCTTTCTCGATGTAGGTGTCGGTCCGCGGCACATAGGCCTCGGGCTGGTAGTAGTCGTAGTAGGAAACGAAATACTCCACCGCATTGTTCGGGAAGAATCCCTTGAACTCCCCGTAAAGCTGCGCGGCGAGCGTCTTGTTCGGCGCCAGGATCAGGGCTGGACGCTGCACCGTTTCGATGACCTTGGCCATCGTGAAGGTCTTCCCCGACCCCGTGACGCCCAACAGCACCTGGTCGGCATCGCCCTTGCTGATCCCCTCGACCAGCTCCGCGATCGCCTGCGGCTGGTCCCCCGCCGGCTCATAGGCGCTCACAAGGTCAAACCGCTTTCCGCCTTCGAGCTTCTCCCACGCCCGCTCTGGCCGATGCGGCATCCACAGCGCGTCGGTTTGAGCGGCCAGCTCGCCGACGAAATGAAAGGGCGTGACGACGTCGGAGACGCCTTGAGGTTTCCCGGGCATAGGCGTCAAGGTAAGGCCGCCGGGCCGTCAGGAAAAGGCTGCAACAGCGCCTAACGACAAAGTCACTTCAAAGACATGACGCCCCTGTATAGATTGGCGACGCGAGGGATTAAGCGCGACGGCTGCGCGCCGGCGCGCCTTACAATGGAAAGATGGTCCGATGTCGTACCGCAACCCAATCGGTCGCCGCATGCTCGGGGCCGC
Source organism: Caulobacterales bacterium (assembly GCA_044370335.1). Classification (GTDB taxonomy): domain Bacteria; phylum Pseudomonadota; class Alphaproteobacteria; order Caulobacterales; family Aquidulcibacteraceae; genus REEB509. The sequence goes on along the minus strand of JBILVS010000100.1, from coordinate 7,720 downwards.
TGTCGTCTGTGTCGGTCTCGGCTTAGCCGCGGCTGCGTTCGCCGACGACGCCCCCGCTTCGACCGCCCCGGCGGAAGCCTCCGAGTTTACCTATACGGTGATCGAGGAAAACGCCCGCATCCCCTTCGGCGCTGACGAAATCAACAGCTTCCGCGTCGGCCGTGACGGTTCGCTCCTGCTCCGCGCCGGCCATCGCGAGTGGTATCGCGCGGTGCTGTGGGCGCCGTGCAGCCGCGACCTGCGCTTCGAGCAGCACATCGCCTTCACCGACCGCTCCAATCAGGCCTTCGACCGCTTCTCGAGCGTCGTGGTGGACGGCAACCGCTGCCCGATCCAGTCCCTCGATCGCATCGAAGACCCCCGGATCGCCGAACGCGCCGCGGATGCCGCGCCTCAGTCCGCCCCGGAAGCGGCGGGCTGAGGGCGGCCCCTTTTCCGCCGAAGATTGGTCAGGTCAAAACAGCGCAGAGGGTGGACGAACGGCCCGCGCGCGGGCACATCCCCCGCTATGGATGACTCTGACCTTTCCTTCGCCCCGCCTTACCGGACCCTGGCGCCGGACGATTGTGCCACGATGATCGACGTCCGAGCCGGCGTTGACGAGATCGACCGCATGTTGGTGACGCTTCTGGCGCGCCGGCAGGGCTATATGAATGCCGCCGCCCGGATCAAACTCACCCGCGCGGTGGTCCGCGACGAGGCCCGCATTCAGCAGGTGTTCGACAACGTCGCCGCCAACGCCGCCCGCGCCGGCCTGTCCTGGGACATCGCCGAACCCGTCTGGCGCATCCTCATGGAACGCTGCATCGCCCACGAATTTATGGTTTATGATCAGCTCAAACCCGAGCAGAAGCCCGCGGATGGCGAATAGGCCAACAGAGAGAACCCCCTGATGCCGAACCAGATGTTCGACGCCGACAAGATCATTGCCGCCCTGCAAGGCCAGTCCGAAACTTTTATTGAGCGTCTCCGCACCGACCCCGCCGCCCGCCAGGCCGCCATCGCCGGCGCCGGCGGTCTCGCAGCGGGCCTTCTCGCCGGCCGGGCGAGCCCCCGCTTCGCCGGCGCAGCCTTAAAGCTAGGCGGCGTCGCGGCTTTGGGCGGGCTCGCCTATTACGCCTGGCGCCGCCATCAGGCCCGCCAGTCCAGCCAAGGGCTCGCCGCCCCCATCGAGATCGATGCGCCCCCTGCGGGCTTCCTCCCGCCGCCAGACAGCGACCAGGCCGAAATCAACGCGAAGCTGACGCTCCAGGCCATGATTAACGCCGCCAAGGCCGATGGCCGTATCGACAGCGAAGAACGCGCCCGCCTCTTCGACCGCCTCGGCGCTGTCCACCTGACCGACGAAGAGCAGAACTTCCTCTTCGCCGAACTCGCCCGTCCCATCGATACCGACGGCCTCATCGCAGCCGTGGGCGAAAACGCCGCGGTGGCCTCCCAGGTGTACGCCGCCTCGCTCCTCGCCATTGACGCAGACCAGCCCGCCGAGCAGGCCTATTTGGCAGAACTCGCCGCTCGTCTGCGCTTGCCGCAGGGTCTGATCCAGGAACTCCATGCCGCCGCTCGGTGAAAAATCGCCCCCCACGGGAAGAGCGGCGCCCGATTTGCATGACCAACTGCATCGAGGGCTGAGAGGCCCGATTGGCTGACGGCTGGTTTCAATGCTACGGCAATGCCGGGGCGATGAGCGGGACGGCGGCGGTGCCGGAAAGGTGACGCATGCGTGTGGCATTGATTGTCATTGTGACCGTGGCGGCCCTCTTGGGAGGCCTTTACGGCTTCGGTTTTTTCCTGCTGCCGAACACCTTGCAGGTTAGTTCGAGCGTAACGATCGAACGTCCCCGCGCCATGGTTTACACCCTTGTGAGCCACGTCAGCCTCGTCCGCGAGTGGTCGCCCTATTGGCAGCGTGACCCTGAGGCAGAGTATTTCTTCTCCGGCGAAGACGGCCAGGTCGGCCAGACCATGCGCTGGCGCTCCTCGAAGAACAGCGTCGGCAGCGGCTCTTTGTCGGTGTTGGAGATGGTTCCCGGCGAGCGCGTCTCCGGCCGCCTTGAACTCGACAACCGCGCTCGCCTTGAAACTGCGTTCCTGGTCGAGGCCGGCGAGACCGGCGCGACCGCCACCTGGCAGGTCAGCGGCAGTTGCGACCCCGGTCTCGTGAACATCCTGTGCCGCTACGCCAACCTCGTCCTGTCGCCGGCCATCAAAAACGACCTCGACGAAGGTCTCGAGCAACTGAAGAGGCTCGCAGAAGACCTCCCCAATGTCGATTTCGGCGGCATCCAGCTCGACATCGTCTCCATCCCGCCCCGACGCTACATCTTCGACGATATCCAGGTCTCCGCCGACACCGCCCGCAGCAGCCCCGAGCAGTTCGCCGAAGCCCTGCGCAACGCCGAGCAATCCGTTCTGAGATTCTTCGCCGAGTATCAGTTCGCCCCCGACAGCCCCTCCCGCATCGTGGTCACCACCCAGGACGACGGCGAGTACTTCAAGTTCCGCGTCGGCCAGTTTTACTCCGGCCCCACGCCCCTGGTTCTGACCGGGGTGGAGAGCGGAGAAACCCCCGCCGGCCGCATGGCCCGCGTCGTCTTTCGCGGCCCCCGCGCTGGCATGCCTCAGGCTTATGAGCAGGTGGACGCCTATATGCAGACCCGCCGGATCGAGCGCCGCGGCGATGGTCTGCCCTGGGAGGTCTATGCCGCCCAGCCCGCGCCTTTGGCCGCAACCCCGGTCTTCGACACACCCGGCGCTTCCGCCTCCGGCGCCGACACCGCCACCATCACTGCTCCCCCGGTCGAGACCACGGTGCAGGTCGAGATCTTCATCCCGATCCAGTAAGGCGCGGCGAAACCGGCGGTGGCGCTTCTACAGCAACGCAGTCTATAGGGATGCCCGTCGATCCCTGGAGCGCCCCCATGACCGTCCGCACGCCCGTCTCCCAGTCCCTGGCTCGGGTCAAGCCCTCCGCCACCCTGGCCGTCACCGCGAAAGCGCGGGAGCTGCAGGCCGCCGGCCGCAACGTCATCGGCCTCGCCGCGGGCGAACCGGATTTCGACACCCCCGACAACATCAAGGAAGCCGCCATCCGCGCCATCGCATCGGGCAAGACCAAATACACAGACGTAGACGGCATCCCTGAGCTGAAGGACGCCATCGTCGCCAAGTTCAAGCGCGAGAACGGCCTGACCTACACCCGCGCCCAGGTGAACGTCTCCCCCGGCGGCAAGCCCGTGATCTACAACGCCTTCGCCGCGACCCTTAACCCTGGCGACGAGGTCGTGATCCCCGCCCCCTATTGGGTTAGCTACCCCGATATGGCGCTCCTCTGCGGCGGCACGCCGGTCTTCGCCGACACCAAAATCGAGGACGGATTCAAGCTGAAGCCCAACGCCCTCCGCAAGGCCCTCACCCCGCAAAGCCGCTGGCTGATCCTAAATTCGCCCTCGAACCCCACAGGCGCCGCCTACACTCGCGCCGAACTCCAGGCCCTCGCCGATGTCCTGTTGGAGTATCCAGACTGCTGGATTCTCACCGACGATATGTACGAGCACCTCGTCTATGACGACTTTGAGTTCTCCACGATCGCCCAGGTCGAACCGCGCCTTTATGAGCGCACCTTGACCATGAACGGCGTCTCCAAGGCCTATGCCATGACCGGTTGGCGCATCGGTTACGCCGCCGGCCCCGAACCTCTGATCAAGGCCATGGCCAAGGTCATGAGCCAAACCACCTCCAACCCCTGCTCCATCGCGCAGTGGGCGGCGGTGGAGGCCCTCAACGGCCCGCAGGACTTCATTGCCGAACGCAATGTCAGCTTCAAAGCGCGCCGCGATCTCGTGGTCTCGATGCTGAACCAGGCTCAAGGCATCCAGTGCCCCACGCCCGAAGGCGCGTTCTATGTCTATCCAAGCATCGCGGGGCTGATCGGCCGCAAAACGCCTTCAGGGGCAGTCATCGGCAACGACGAGGATTTCGCTCGCGAACTTCTCGAAGCCGAAGGGGTCGCTGTCGTCCACGGCGCGGCCTTCGGCCTGGGCCCAGCCTTCCGGATCTCCTACGCCACCGCCACCGCGACTTTGGAAGACGCCTGCGCCCGAATTCAACGCTTCTGTGGGTCGCTATCAGCCCCGGCGTTCTGAGCCAAGTCACAGACAGCATTCAGGAAAAGTGTGAAGCGGTTTTCCGTCCGAATGCGGTCCGCCTGAAAACCGCATTCAGGAAAAGTGTGAAGCGGTTTTCCGTCCGAATGCGGTCCCTTTAAACAAGAAAAGAGCCGCGCGAGCCCCTAGGCCCGGCGCGGCTTGGAAAGTCGCCTCGGGGAGGAAACGCCGGACTGCATAAGAGAAAAGACCGGTGCTGCACACGGCGTGAGGTAGTCGCCGTCACCCCCCCGATATGGGTCGGGCTTTCTGTCCGGACAAGTTGCGCTGCAGCACCGTCAGCTATGCGTTTTTGCGGTGAACCAAGCCTGCATTCGCGGCCTCACCCGCAAGAACGCAACGTAGAGCCGCTCCAGCGCCCAAAGAACCGGCGGCAGGCGCGCCAAGTGACCCAGCCATGCCAGCACCGGCGTGGCCCGCCACAGCGCGGCGAAAGCCGCAGCTCCGGACACGATCGGCCGCCCGCGCTCTTGCGCGTGAAACCGCGCCAGCAGCGACCCGCGATCAAGCGGGCAAGACGGGGCCGCGTCCGGGTCTGCCACGTCCACAAACGCAATCCGCCCAGCCCCATCGAGCCGCCGAAACAGCGCGATCTCGCGCGTGCACAACGGGCACGCGCCGTCATACCAGACGGTGACGTGGGGCAGGCCGGATGACCGGGCGGCAGGCTCAACAGCGCTCATAACCGGCCACATAGGGCGGGCCTGGCGCTCCGAACAGCGGCGCGATGGCGCATCTCAGAACAGGCCGGCTCGCCCCCGGCCCCCAGGACCAACCCAGACGGCCCCGGGCCAAGGCGCCAAATCCCCGGCCGAACCCGCAAACCGGCCTTCCTATCCGCCGCGGCTTTTGCTAGGACACCGCCCTTCGCCGGGAGGGCGGTTCGACCACGCCCAATGGCCCGCACGCATGCTTCTTGCATCGCGGGCCCGGACGCGAACGGAGAGGTGGCGGAGTGGTCGAACGCACCGCACTCGAAATGCGGCATACTCGCAAGGGTATCGAGGGTTCGAATCCCTCCCTCTCCGCCAGATCCCTGTGCAATTAGCTTCAAAATCAAGCTCTTGCACCCCCGCCACGCGAAGGGATCAAAGCTTACCCACCAGCCTACCCACATAACCGTTCAGGTTGACGACGCGAAAAGGCTTCGCGCTCCCCGCTCGCAGGCACAGCGTCAGCTAACGTTCGCGGAGGAGCACCCCGCATCTGACCGGCAATTCGAAGCCCTCAGCGGCTGGGTTTACCGCGGCTGATTGCCAGCCCGAAATGTTCCTGCTACGTTCTTTCGCGCAGGAGGTGGCGGATGGCGGAGTTCGGGGGCGCTTGGACGACCGAAAAGCTGGTCAGGGTGGAGGCATACCTCAATGCCTTCATGAAGGTAATGAAGAACCAGCGGCAGCACTTCCGATTGGTCTATGTTGATGCGTTCTCTGGCGGCGGCGCTCTTGGTTTGCGGGGCGGCGAGGAACTGCCCCTACTGGAACAGGGGCGTGTTTTTATGGCTGGGTCTGCACGTCGAGCGCTGGCGGTCGCCCCAGCCTTCGATGCCTACCACTTCATTGACATGTCACCGTCGTCCCTCGGGGAACTGAAGACGCATATAGAGACGGACCATCAGCAACTCGTGCCAAGGTGTGAGCTGCACCAAAAGGACGTGAACGAGGCGCTGCCAGCTTTGGCCGCTTCGTTGAACCCGAAGAGCGATAGGGTCGTGGTGTTTCTGGACCCGTTCGGGATGCAGGTGAACTGGGAGACTATGGAGGCCCTGGGCACGGCCATCGTGGACCTGTGGTACCTGGTGCCGACAATGGCCATCAATCGTTTATTGACCAAAGACCGTCAGCGTCTGGAAGACGAAGGTTGGGGTGCAAAGCTGGACGCATTTCTTGGTTCATCTGACTGGCGCACACGGTGGTACGAACAATCCCAGAGTACTGACTTGTTTGGGGGCGTTGACCCCCGCTTCAAGAAAACCGCCACCATCGACCGGATCGAAGAAGATTTCTGTAATCGGATGAAGGTGGCCGGCTTCACGATGGCTCCCAACAAGCTCCGGCTCCAAGACGGTTCGCGGCACTTGTTCACCCTAGTGTTTGGTTGTTCAAACCCAAGTCCCGTAGGGTTTGGCCCGGCAATCCGAATTGCGGACCACCTGTTGAAGGGGTGAAGCATGGCTTCGAGATCAGCCATCGAATGGACGGACGTGACTTGGAACCCCGTTGCGGGGTGCACAGTCATCTCGCCTGGATGCACGAACTGCTACGCGATGCGGATGGCTGCCCGACTTGAGGCCATTGGGTTGGAAAAGTACCGTGGCACCACCAGAAAGAGCGGCGGCCGAGCTGTGTGGACAGGCAACCTAAAGATCGATGCTCACGCATTGAACGCGCCCTCCCGCTGGCGGTCCCCGCGAATGGTCTTCGTCAACTCCATGTCGGACCTCTTTCACGAACGGGTCCCGACTGAGTTCATAGCAGCCGTTTGGGATACGATGGAGCGCGCGCCGTCTCATCAATTCCAAGTGTTGACCAAGCGTCCGGAGCGTATGGCGCGCTTTCTTTCGGAGAGAGCGGCCGTCGCTCCAAATGTCTGGGTCGGAACCTCTGTTGAGAGCGGGGACTATGTGTCTCGCCTTGATCAACTCCGCGCCGCACCGGCTGCGGTCCGGTTCGTGTCCTTCGAACCATTGCTGTCGAGGATCAGGAAGCCGAACCTGTCTGGGTTCTCCTGGGTGATCGTTGGCGGAGAGAGCGGCCCTGGCGCTCGTCCCTTAGAAGAGGCTTGGGTGCTTGACCTGCTGTCGGCGACCAAACGGCAAAACGCCGCCTTCTTCTTCAAGCAGTGGGGCGGGCCGATCAAGAAAAGAACCGGTCGGCTTCTTCAGGGCCGCGAATGGTCAGAGTTCCCGAGCATGGCCAGAACGCAATCGAAGGTTGCCTGATCACCCCTCAAAATAGTCGTCATCCAGCCGCCTCAGGGTGATCGTGCGGTCCTCCCTTACCCCCACGTTGTGCTGGATCAACAGTGTCGCCAGCTGCTCGCCGTCGATGAGGACGATGTTCTTGGACTTCACGCTCGCCGCGAAGGTCCGCGCGTCAGCGCTGAAGCCTGATGTGGTGACGAACACGCCCCGCGTCGTGCCGTACATCTCCAGCGCCCCGAAGAACGACTGGATGTCCGGCCGCCCGATGGTATTGCCGGCGGCGTAGCGCTTGGCTTGGATGTAGACCTTGTCGAGGCCCAGCTTGTCGAGGTTGATCACCCCATCCACTCCGCCGTCCCCCGGCTTCCCGAGGTGCTTGCCGTCCTCCGGCTCGCCGTACCCCATCGCCACGAGGAGATCCACCACCAGCCGTTCGAAGAAGACGGGCGTGGCGTCCCGAACACGGGCCAGAAGGCTCTCCCGCAAAGTAACTGGTGCGAGCGCCCCACCTTCCAACATTCCGCGGTGCTGGCATGCTTCATCCCTCGATCATGGGAGGTGATGCGATGGGGCTTCGGGGTAATTATCCGCTCGGTACGGAGGGGTCTAATGACAACCGTCCCTAGCAATG
>JBILVS010000250.1:0-2893 GCA_044370335.1 Caulobacterales bacterium | reverse complement strand
TATCACGTGCACCACGAGTGATTGTCGGTCGATGCGCAGTGCAGGGTCGCGTTCATCCAGATCGGGCGCCCAGCTATCCCTCCATCGGGAGTTGAATTCATATGAGGGCTTGTTCGTCTGAGAGACGGGAATCCGCTCAGAGATCGAGTAGTGCGGCTCCCAACCGTCTTCGGTGGAACTGCCGAGACTCGCGCTTACCTTTGAACCGTGAGGCCGAACCAGCTTCTCGACACGCGCCGCTTTATGGAAGAGAACGATGTTCTGGGCACCGTCCGAATACTGGACGGACGGAAATATAATGCCGTCGAGCTTGAGGTCCGAGGTCGCAAGGAAGTCCGCGACAGCCTGCGTCGCGAGATACTCGATCGCCTCATCGTCAGGCATCACCGGGCGCGTCATGTGCGACCGGAGCGAGCGCAGGAATTTCTGGTGCTCGATACGATCGGCCAGTGTTGTGTCAAACACGCTGCCCAAGCTCAGTGAGGTTTCGCCTAGAGCCGTTAGGTCGAGCAGTCGCAGCGGGCGAATGATCTCGAAGCGGGCGACGGCGACCTGGCTGCCAACAGGCGGGCGGACTTCGGCGAGTGCTACCTCAGGGCTGGTCGCGCCGTAGAACACGGAGATGCCGTGTGCGTTCATCCGGCCACTCGCGGCGAAGCGCGGCGGCGGGCTGCCAAACTCAGCTGCGGCGTTCTCCATCGCCGCTTCGAGGCGTTCATCCGACTGGAAGGTCCGCGCACGAAAGATCGCCGCATACTCGGTATCAGGACCGGCTTTGACGATGAGCGGTTTGCCACCTTCCGCTTCGTACTGATCCAGATTCGTGAAGACGGAGCGGAGGAGACGCGCGCCGTCCTCGTTGAAGAACCGCGCATCGGTCTTAAGCGACCGCTGGAACGAGTACCATTGCTCCTGCCACTGGCGATCGCTTAACCGGCGCTCCTCGTAATGGGAGTCGTCGGCGAAGGCGGTCTCATCGCCCATCTTGTCCGCCTCGTAGTCGCTGTAGCGCTCTTCGAGGATGGCCTGGATATCTCTCGCCGCCTGCTCCGGAATATCCGCCGCGTTCATGATCGCATACACGACGGGCTCGCCGTGACGATCGAAGTCGAACGTCGATTCCTTGTCGCCACACAGCGTGTATTCCCAATCATTGGGTTGATCGGACGTGCGGACATAGTGGCGCTCGAAGGCCGTATCGATGCGATCCGCCATCTGATCGAGCTTGTAGCACCGCGCCTTTGGCGTTCCGCAGAAGGAGCATTTCAGGAGGCGGCCGTCCTGGCTTATCTCCGTGCTGAGAAATTCCTCGCCAACGCACGCGTGGCAAATCTTCTTGCAGCCCAGTTTCTCGACGTCGTCATCGCTCGCCATCATGCAACCCCCGCTGCAGCGCCCGGGAGCGCGACGAAGGTCGGCAGGCGTTTGACTCCGAGCGTCAGCTCGTAACCGGCCATCGTCTGGTTCGGGAAGTCTTCCCGCTTCAGCGACACCGATGTGTCGCCGTTGGTCACGAAAGGAGCGCCGGTTTCAAGTAAGCTGACAGCGCCCTCCAGCTCGGCGGGGGCGAGTGCGCGCTCCAACAAGCGACGGCCGGCGCGCTTGAAGATCGCTTCGGCCGCATCGCGATCCTCGGGGCCGTTGACATAGAGCTTTAAGCGGAGCGCGTGGGCCGCTTTCTCAACACCCTCGATGTAGTAGGCCATGTTGTGCGACCAGAGCCCCTGCGTGACCGCCTTCATGGGCGCGCTGGAGAACCACGCGCCGTCATCGACACGGTGATAGTCACCGGTCGGGAAGCCGTCCTCCGCCACGAATTTTCCGGCGGCGATCGGGCACCAGCCGTCGCGGGGATCGACGTGAGGCGGGTTCTTCTCACGCGCGTCGGCATGCAGCACGGCGTTGATCGTCGCGACGACCTCTATTTTGGTTGTTGGGCGCTGGCGCCCGACCTCGCGCTGCCAGCGGCGCAGCAAGTGCGGGCGCAGGTTGAACATCGCGATCGCCAACGTCTGCGCGTAGTCGCGAAGCGACTTGTCCTTGATCGAGAACTGCAAGCCCGTGAAAGCCGTCTCATAGCGCACGAAGAGATAGAGCAGGTAGAGAAAGGGGATCAGCGCAAACGAGAGCAAGGGCGCCATGTAGAAGTCGCGAAGCGTGGCCAGCGTCGCGAACGACGACCAATTGGCGACGACGAGCCACAAGCCCCGCCCCAGCAGAAACAGGCCGAAGAGGACGATGACCAATTGAAGAAGCGCCGCGACGGGTTTGTACCGCTTTTCGCCCTGGGCGACCGCCAACATCCCGCCAGTGAAGACCAGGAGCGGCACGAGGAGCAACTCGCCCCAGAGCGGGAAGGTGTAGAGGTTGGCGATGAACTCGACGAAGATCGCCGCGCCAATGGAATCCTTCATCCAACCGCTGATGAGCTTCGGGTGTTCTTCCTTCGCAATCATCCGACCCATCATGCCCGCAGCCGTGAAGAGCCCCCAGAGCAGCGTGGTTTTGAGGTCTGACGCATTCCAAAGGGCCATCCAGTGCAGGATGAAGACGCAGAAGGCCACGTAGCCCACGAACAGCCAAAACAGGCCGATGAATTGCGGCGCCAGCAACGCCTTGACGATGCTGATGAGCGGGCGGCCCGGCAGAAAGCAGCAGGCGATGATCGCTGCGCCAACCCACATTGCGATCGCTAACTCGCGGGCGTTGAAGAAATCGACCATTCCGTAAGCCGCTTGAGGTTTCAGCGGATAAGAATAGCGCTACCCGTGATTCGAAACCTCAACGTTCTCGAGTTGTTTCTCGATCAAGCGCGACGGCTGGAAGTGGCCAACTTTCAGCAGGGAAAACTGACTTGATCGGCGTAAGCAGGGCGCGCACGGGGTGGACTATA
>JBILVS010000249.1:0-2895 GCA_044370335.1 Caulobacterales bacterium | reverse complement strand
TTTGCGGGACGCCGCCGGCGCGATCGACGCGGCCGGGGCCGGCGTTATAGGCGGCAAGCGCGAGGCGCACGTCGTCGTAGCGCGCCAGCATCTGGGCGACATAGGCGCCGCCGCCGGCGACGTTCTGCGCGGGGTCGAACGGATCGGCGACGCCAAGGTCCCGTGCGGTGCCGGGCATCAGCTGGGCGAGGCCTTGGGCGCCGGCGCTGGAAACCGCATCGGGGCGATAGGCGCTTTCGACGATCAGGATGGCATGCAGGAGGCGCGGATCGAGATCATGTTCGGCCGCGACCTGACGCACGATGGCGTCGAAGGGCTGGTCGGCCGTCGAGGGGAAGCCGGGTTCTGCCGAAGATGGTTCGGGCGCAGGTTGTTGCTGCGCTTGGCCAGCAAACAGTCCGCCGCCCGCGTTGCCCCAGTCCGCGGTCTGCGCCACGGCAGGCGTTGCGAGCGCCAACAGGAGAAGGGCGGCCCTTTGTCAAATACGGCCCGCGCCTGGTGCGCTACCTTGAAACGTCGCTCACCGATTGGGAAAAGCGCCGCACGCGGCGGTCGACAAATGATGTCGGTGGAGATGCTTCCCGATGAAGGGGGGGGCGATCTGCCTCAGGCGGGTCGGGAATGGCTCAAGGCGCGATGGCGACGCTTACAGACCGTCCTGCTGCAGCGAGCTTGGTGTCGAACGTGGCGAGCATAACGTTGAGGCGCTGCGCCATCGCAAGGTGAAGGGCGTCGGGCGCTCGCAGGTTCACCAGGAACGCCCCCACGAGCTTCGCGGCGGCCTCAAGATCGCTCGAGTCCAAGGCCAGTTTGATCGTGAAATCATTGCACCACTGCGTGAGGTTGTCGCGAGCGGTTTCGGCTTCGCGAAGCGTGATGGCGCCTGATCGCGCCTTTTGCGCAAATGCGGAGATGGTTTCCAACGCCGCCCAATCGCTCACAAGCAATGTTTGCCCGGCCTGCGCAACGAACGCCAAGGCTCTTGGGGTCAGCGCGTCGCGCGCGAACAACGGCACAAGGACGCTTGCATCCAACAGGACCGTCAAAACCGGGCCGCCTCTTCATCACGCATCCGCGAAAGCAGGGCGCCGGCGTCCTCGTTGGGGTCTGCTTGCCCAACAAGGCGCTGTTCGAGCCAGGCGATGTCGATCGGTCTTGGGCTTCTGGCCGCCGCGTCGTTGGCCGGTTTGATCTCCGCCACGGCGGCGCCGCCCTCCGTGATGACGACGCCTTCGCCGCGACGCACGCGATCGATGAGTTCGGGGAGCTTGGCCTGGGCCTCGGCAAGAGAATAGCGGGTCATACGGAAAGTTTAGCGCAAACGTGTCTTGGCGGCCAGCACAACGCGAACCTATGCGGCAGCCAGATCCAAGCGGACGGCGGCTGGGCTGGCGGACATGCCGCCCTGCTTGTGGCAGTCAAGGGCAAGCAAGCCGCGCTTCGCGCGGCCCTTGACCGCCGCTGCGCGGGGCGACGGCCCTGAAAGTGGCGGGACAAAGGGTTCGTCCCGATTTCGCCCGCGCCTCCGGCGGGGCGAACAATGGGTTAGGGAAGGCAATCCTGGAGTATCCCTGCGCGGCGTCTGATCGACGGTGTCGCAACGAGGGGCCTTGAGATCGAGCCCCACGGTTGGCGATGCGGTGTAGCGGGTGTTTTGGTGACGGATAGACCGCATGAGTTCCCGCTATGGAGCGCCCTGCCCAGCGGTGAAAGCGTCCGGCGCGAAGCGGAAGCTCGCGCCGACGCCCGCGGCATTGAGGATATAAGCGCTGATCTCCTCCTGCGCCTTGCGAAACCAGGTCAGATCGGCCGTCAAATAATCGAAGCTCACGTCGCCGCGAAGGCTGTGGCCCATAAGCAGGCGTATGGCGATCTCGCTCACATGGGCGGAAGTCGCGAGCGTGCGATAGGAGTGGCGAAAAACATGCGGATGGACGCTGGCGTCTTCGCCGCGCTGATGCACATAGGCTTCCGGCGGGACGAGGCCGTCAAACTTCACCTTGTCGATATGGCGGTGAGTGTCGCCGGCTGACAATTCTTTAGCGTTGCGCCCCCGCGGCCCGCGCAAGCTGGGGAACAGGTAGGGATTTTCAGGAAGCCACATGTTCTGCGGCGTTGGGGCGATCAGCAAGGTATAGACGACTTCCGATAGCGGCAGCCGCAGAGTCTTTCCCTTGGTCCGAGGCACGTAGAGGGTTTTGTCCGCATGATTGATGTGCGGCTGCTGCATGGGCAGCACCGCGCCTTCCCGTAAGCCGGTGAGCAGAAACACGAACGCCGCTTTCCGCGCTTGCGGATTCGTGAGCCTTTCGATCGCCTGCCACAATGGCTTGACTTCATGCGTGACGAAACCGGCGTCGCGCGCTTCAACGTCATTCATGTCCCAGATCGCGGGCGGCGCGGGCACTTTGTCCGGGATGACCTTGTGCGCGCGGTTCCAGACGGCGCGCAGCACGCGCATCTGCGTGTTTGCTTCGCCTGGGGCGCGTTCGGAAACGCTGCTGAAGTGCTTGATGAGTTCTCGGGGATCGCCACCGAAATCGCTCAAGGGTCGGTCTAGAAATGCTTCAAGCGCGGTGACGATGATGCGCTTGTATTCATCCTGCGTGGATGCGGCGAGCGGCTTCCTTTTCTTTCCCGTGCGTGCGGCCTTGTACATGTCCCATGCGACACGGAGTGTGACCGGCTTGTTCGCCTCTGCCTGCTCGGGCGTCGGCGCCGGCGCGCTGACGTGAGGATCGACACCGGCGCGAAACTCAACCCTCTTCGCGGCGGCGGCCAGGCGGGCGTCTTTCAACGACATGCCCGCGCCTTCGGCTGACCAACGACCGAGCACGACTTCCGCCGATTTGAAGCGGCCATCCGCCTGCTTGATGGAACCGCCGAACACGAACG
>JBILVS010000024.1:0-32415 GCA_044370335.1 Caulobacterales bacterium | reverse complement strand
TTCCCCAACAAGGTCTCCGCCGACATGCCGGATTTCTTCCCCTGGTGGCCTGACCGGCCTTTCAGCTGAGAAGCACTACTCCGGCGCCCGCGCCCGGGCATCGATCCGCCAGATCGGCGAGAAGACGGCGAGCAACAGGGCCGCGATGATGATCCCAAACCCCGGGATCAAAGCCGCGGCCCTCGGGCCCCAGACGTCCGCCGCGATCCCGGTGATCGCCGAACCGATCGGCGCACCGCCGAAAAACCCAAGCGAGTAGATCGCCAGCACCCGCCCTAAGAAGGCCGGGCTTGCGGCGCTCTGCGTGATGGTGCGGCTCATCGAGATCGCCACACCCGACGCAAGCCCCCAGCCCGCGACGATCACGCCGAACATCCAGAACGGCTTGTCCACCGCAAACGAGACCAAAGCCGCCCCGCCGATAAGGTGCGACACGATCAGCGCCAAGCCCGGCCGCTCGAGCGGCGGCAAGCGCGACAGAAACGCCGCCGAAACAAAGGAGGCGCCCCAAAAGATCGCGAAAAGAACGGCCAGAAGCTCCGATTGCTGAGCCGGCGTGCCCCCATAGGCCTCGCGGATGATGATCGGAAACAGCACCTGGAACGAGCCGATGACGAACACGCCCATGTAGCCCGCCGACCACAGCATCGGGCCCATCACTGGGCTTTTGAAGGCGTAAGCGAAGCCCTCCTTGATGTCTGAAATCGCCGAGGCGAACGATTTGCCGGCCGCCGGCGGAGGCGGGGCTTTGAGCCGCAAGGCGACCCCCGCCGCCAACAGCACGCTCACCCCCAACAGCGCGAAATATGGGGCCGGCGCCGCCCCCGCGTTCTGCGCCGCGAGGATGCCCAAAATCTGCGACCCGATCTGCACCGCGGTCACAGCGGAAGCCGCCGCCCCGATGGTGATCGTCTTCCCTCGAGCGACGTCCCGCGCAACGACCCCGTTCAGGGCAGCATCCCGCACCGGCAACATGAACGCCGCTGCCGTTCCCATGCACAACGCATAGAGAATGGCCAACGAATAGCTGGCCACCCCCGCCGCAAGAGCCGCCGCAAGGCCGAAGGCGGGCAGGGCGAAGCAAATCTGCAGAACCGCGAGCGCCGGCCCGGCCCGCACCCGGTCCGCAAGGACCCCGCCCCAGATCAGAAACACTGCCATCGGCGCCGAGATCGCCATCTGCGCCCACCCGATCTCTTGCGGGCCCGCCTGCAGGATGAACGCCACAAGCGACGGATAGAGCGCAAACTGCAGCCCGAAGGCGAAAAAATAGAGCGCCACGAGCCACAAATAGAGCGGCATTTCCGCAGGTCCTGCGGCGTCGGGCGTTTTCTTGGGCGGCTCGGGGGCAGTCTCGGACGTCACCTCGTGGCCCTTACCCCGGTTTGGCCGCCGAGGCCAAGAAGCCCGCGTGGTTGACCTCGCCTTAACCCGCAGATTGCTACCAGTCGGGACATGAGGTCGCCCGCCGAAGCAAGCCCGCTGTCTCTTGGCCATGCCGAGAACGTCTCGAGCCCGCTGCCTGCCTCGTCGGCGGAGGCGGTGGGCTCTTTCCGCGCCCGGGCCGAACTGACGGCCCGCCTGTGCGAGGTGGTGACCTGGCCTAGCACCCGCATCGCCGCCAGTGAACGCCAACTGGCCGCCGATGTGCTGATGGCGCTGCTTCGCTCCGCCCCCGCCGCCGAACGCCAACGCTTGGCCGATCGACTGGCGATGCTGGTCGATCCGCCCCGCGCTTTGCTGCGCTATCTGGCGACGGACGAGATCGGCGTCTCCCGAAGGCTCCTGGAAGAGGGGGTTGGCTTTGACGACAGCGACCTGATGGCCGTCATCCGCGGCGGCTACCTCCCCCATCGGCTCCTGGTCGCTGCGCGCAAAGGGCTCTCAGAGCTTTTGGCCGATGAGCTGATCCGTTTGGGCGACCCCGGCGTGATCCTCAAAGTCCTCTCCAACCCCAAGGCCCGGATTTCTCAGACCGGCATCGATCTGGCCGTCAGCGCCTCCCAGAAGGACCCGTCCTTGACCGCCGCGCTGCTCCAGCGCCCCGAGCTGAAGCCAAGCCAGGCCCTTGTCATTTTCTGGTGGTCCGCCCCCGTGGAGCGGCTCCTGATCCTCCGCCGCTACGCCGCCGAACGGCGCACCCTCGCCGAAGAGGTCACCGAGGCCTTTCGTCTCGCCGCCGCCGAAAACTGGCAGGACCCCGAGGTGCGCAAAGCCCTCCAGGTCATTGAACGCCGCGGCCGCAATCGCGCCGCCGCATCCAAGAGCCCCTTTGAGAGCATCGAACACGCGATCGACGCCGCCATCGCGCGGGGCATGACGAAGTTCATAGCCACCGAAATCGGCTATCTGGCGGGGGTGAAGCCGGTCACGATCGTCCGGGTGCTCACGGATCGGCCCGGCGAGGCCATTGGCGTCTTCGCCAAGGCCGTGGGCCTGAAGCGGGGCGATCTCGACAATCTGTGGACCGTGCTGCGCCGCCCTATCGGCGAAATGGGCGACGATACGCCTTACACCCGCATGCGCTATGTCTATGACATCCTCTCCACCGCCAAGGCCCAGACGGCGCTGCGATACTGGAACTGGAGCTTTTCCGCTGACGCCCAGGACGTGACCAAAACCTCCATCGAGGAGTCCGAAGACGCCCTCCTGCTGCAGCCAGCCCGTCGCAACGCCGCGCTTCTGTTCGGCCGTTTCGGCTCCGATTGAGGCCGCCCGGCGAGACGTGATAGCCTCATCCCAATCAGAGAGGGTCATTGGCTTAGGGTCATTGGCTTAGGGCCATTGGCTTAGGGCCATTGGCTTAGGGCCATTGGCTTAGGGCCAATTGCTTAGGGCCAATTGCTTAGGGGAGGAGCGTCCGCATGGTCGATCGACCGAGTGTGGCGATCATCGGCGCAGGCTTCAGCGGCATCGGGATGGCGGTGCGGTTGAAACAGGCGGGTTTTTCCGCCGTGACCGTCTTGGACAAGGCCCCCAAAGTCGGCGGGACCTGGTACTGGAACACCTATCCCGGCTGCGCCTGTGATGTTCCTGTCCATCTTTATTCCTATTCATTCGCCCCTCGCGGCGAATGGAGCCATGTCTATCCGGCCGCCAGCGAAATCCAGGCCTATATCGAACAGGTCGTCGATGCGTTCGGCGTGCGGCCCTGGCTGCGCCTTTCCACCGAAGTGAAGGCCGCCCGCTGGGATCAGGACGTCAAACGCTGGCGGCTCACCTTGGCCGACGGCGCGACCCGCGAGGCGCAAATCCTCATCGCGGGTCTGGGCCAGCTCGACATTCCGAAATACCCCGACATCGAAGGCCGCGGGCGCTTTGCCGGCGCGGCTTTCCACTCCGCCCGATGGAATTGGGATGTGCCCCTCGACGGCAAGCGTGTGGCCGTCATCGGAGCCGCCGCAAGCGCGGTGCAGCTGATCCCCGAAATCGCCCCCAAGGTTGGCCATCTCGACGTCTATCAGCGGACGCCGAACTATATCGTCCCTCGCAACGATCGCGCCTTCTCCGACTGGGAGAAGCGCTTCTACGCGGCAAGCCCTTGGGCCCTGGAGATGAGCCGTCAGTCGATTTACTGGCGCTCCGACACGCTCTTCTGGGGGGTGTTCAAAGCCAGCCCCTGGCGCGCCAAGCTGTTTGAAGACGCCGCCAGAAAGCAGCGGGAAGAGCAGGTGAAGGACCCCGCCCTAAGGGCCAAGCTGACGCCCGACTACAAGATCGGCTGCAAACGGATCTTGATCGCCGATACGTATTATCCCGCGCTGCAGCGCGACAATGTCGACCTGATCACCGATCCTATCGTCCGCATCGAGCCCGAAGGCGTGGTCACCGCCGACCAGCGCCTGCGCCCGGTGGACGTCATTGTGTACGCCACGGGCTTCGACGCGAGCCGCTTCGGTTGGAGTGTGGAGGTCGAAGGCCCGAAAGGCCGCCTCAAGGACGCCTGGAAGAAGGGCCCCGAAGCCTACCTCGGCGTGGCGACCGAAGGCTTCCCGAACTTCTTCATGCTCTATGGCCCCAACACAAACTTGGGCCATACCTCGATCCTGTTCATGGTTGAGCGCCAAATCACCTACATCCTGGATCTCCTTGCCGCGATGGGCGCCCGTGAGGCCGCTGTCGCCGAGGTGCGCCCTGAGGCGCAGGCTCGCTACAACGCGGTGCTGCAGGCGGATTTGAAGGCTAGCCCCTGGGCGTCGGATTGCGGCAGCTGGTACAAGACCGAGACGGGCAAAATCACCAACAACTGGCCCCATTCCACCCAAGACTACGCCCGCGCCATGAAGCGGGTCGAACTGGGCCATTGGGCGCTGACGTAAGCCGTCCTCAGCCCTCTTTCACCGTGGCCATGGCCGAGGCGATGGCTACCTGGTGGTCGATTTCGGCCCGTAGAAGCTCCTTCGCCAGCCGCGCCCGGCGCTTGCGGGTCAGCCCGTTCCAGACCCGGAACATGGCCCAGAGGATCGGGTAGGTGATGAGCCCCCACAGGAACCCGTACCAGAGCGAGCCCCCAAGCCCCGTGCCGTCTTCGACAAAGACGAAATGGTTGACCGCGAACACGATCGCGGCCAGAGCGGCGCTCGCAAAACCCGCCTTCCATAAGGGGCCGAAAACCGGGTTCGGCGTGGAGACCATCTCGATCATCGCCCGCCGGTCTTCCCATTGGCCGGTGGATTGATTGATCACGGCCACGATCTTCAGGTCCTTGGTCCGGTTCTGCTTGGCCCGGATAATGGTGACGCGATGCTGGTCGTGAACCCCCACCGTGGAGTTGCGGATCACGAACTCCTTGTCCTTCCCCGTGGCCACATCGCGCAGATGCAGCCGCATCACGTTGACGGCGCGGCCGGGCGTTGGCGCTTTGCCGCGGCTGGTTTTCGTCGCCGTCGGCGGGGCGGACTCACTGAACAGTTCCACCCGGGCCGCGACCCCGGTCACGATATCCAGATGCACTGGTTTCGCCATGGCGGCTTCAACCCCTCGTCATTCCATGCCGTGCGCAAGCCCATCGCGAAGAGGGCGCCACCAAACCCCAACCGTCAAGATGAGTTGCAGGGGAGGGGCGTTCGCGACAAGGCTTTCCCCAATGAGCCCGCCGCGACTTTACCTGCCCGAACCCCTCGCCGAGGGCGCGATCCTTCGCGTGAGCGAGAAGCCCGCGCATTACCTTTTGCATGTGCTCCGCTTGGGGCCAGGGGCCGAGGTGCGCCTCTTCAACGGCGAGAGCGGGGAGTTCTCGGCGACCCTTCAGGACAGGTCCAAGCATGGCGCGACCCTGCGAGTCGGCGGGCGGACAAAAGCCGCAAGCCCGATGGCGGAACTCACCTTGGTCTTTGCTCCCTTGAAGCGGGGGCCGACCGATCTGGTGATTGAGAAGGCGACCGAGTTGGGCGTGAGCGCGATCCAGCCCGTCTTTACCGCTTTCACCGTGGCCGAAACGGTCCGGCTGGAACGCTGGGAAGCGATCGCGCGCGAGGCGGCCGAGCAGTGCGAGCGGCTGAGCGTGCCACAGCTTTTGGAGCCGCAGCCGTTACCGCGGCTTTTGGGGGAATGGCCCGCAGCGAAGCGCCTTCTTGTCGCAGACGCCCGGGCTGAGGGGCTTGCCTCGCCGGCGGAGGCTCTGGCCGATGATCCCCCAGCCGCCGCCTTGCTGATCGGCCCCGAGGGCGGCTTCGAACCCCGGGAGGCGCAGGCGCTGTCGGCGCACCCCGCGGCGCGGGGCATCACCCTCGGTCCCCGCGTCTTGCGGGCCGAGACGGCGGTGATCGCGGGTCTGGCCCTGGTCCAGGCGGTGTGGGGAGATCGGCGGGGTGCAGGCTCTCTTTGCTGAGAGTGAAAGTCGCCTATGGTCGGGCAGCATAGGCTCCCATGCGAGTTTCCAAAACCAAAAGCGGTTGCGACGGGCCATGTCAGCTCCCCGATGCCATCCCGCAGTCGATGGTTTGGTTGCCAACCGCTGCCGTCGGCGAGGAAATCCACTTCCGCGGCTCTCTTATCCCCAAGCTGCGGGCGTGGCTCGATGGAGGGGGCTCGCTGTGGCTGTGGCCGTGATCGCCCAGGCGGGATTGTTCGCCCTCGCTCACTCTTCTCAAGGCTCGCCTCGAGCCGACGTCATGCGCTGGTGTTCGGCGCCGCCTTTGTGGGCGCCTGCTTTAATCTGTGGGCGCTGATCCTGGCGCATCGTCTGATCGACACCTTGAGCCTCCTCGCGCGCGACGCCGGCGCACGCCCCGCGTGACGCCCCTTGCGTTCCCGCTGCAAAGCCGCCACATCGCGGACAGGGAAATTGGGCGCTTCACACAGGGGCCAGCGCGATGCCATCCACCGTCGAAGCCGCGCCGATAGAGGGCAAGGCGGAGCTCATCGCCCACATCGCGAAAGGCGAAAAGCCCAACGTCAGCCAGTGGCGGATCGGCACTGAGCACGAGAAGTTCGGCTTCCATCTCGCCGACAAAAGCCCCGTTCCCTATGAGGGCCCCTCGGGCATCCGCGCGCTTTTGGAGGGCATCCAGGCCAAGACCGGCTGGACCCCGATCATGGAGGGCCCGCACATCATCGGGCTCAAGGACGACACCGGCGCCTCGATCAGCCTGGAGCCCGGCGGCCAGTTTGAGCTGTCCGGCGCGCCGCTCGAGCATCTGCACCAGACTTGCCGCGAGGTGGGCCAACACCTGAGTGTCGTCCGCGACGTCGCCACCGCGTTGGGCATCGGTTTTCTGGGCCTCGGTTTCTCCCCGCAGTGGAGCCTGGAAGAAACCCCGATCATGCCGAAGGGCCGCTATCAGATTATGCGCGCCTACATGGCCAAGGTCGGCCGGCTCGGGCGGCAAATGATGTTCCGCAGCTGCACGGTGCAGACCAATCTCGATTTCCGCTCTGAAGCCGACATGGTCAAAAAGATGCGCGTGGGCCTCGCGCTTCAGCCGATCGCCACCGCGCTTTTCGCCAATTCGCCCTTTGCCGAAGGGCGCACCAACGGGTTTTTGAGCTATCGGGCGCATGTTTGGACTGACACGGATCCGGACAGGACGGGCATGCTGCCCTTCGCCTTCGAAGCGGGCTTCGGCTATGAGGCCTATGTCGATTGGGCGCTGGATACGCCCATGTATTTTGTCTATCGGGACGGCCAATATATCGACGCTTCGGGTCAGTCCTTCAAAGACTTCATGGCCGGCAAGCTGCCTGCGCTGCCCGGCGAACGCCCCACGATCAAGGATTGGGAGGATCATCTCTCGACGCTCTTCCCCGAGGTGCGGCTAAAGTCTTATCTAGAAATGCGGGGAGCTGACTCCGGGCCTTGGAGCCGGCTCTGTGCGCTTCCCGCATTTTGGGCAGGGATTTTCTACTGCGACGCGGCTCTGGAAGCGGCATGGCGGTTGGTGGCGCCTTGGACGGCGGAAGAGCGGGAGGCCCTGCGTCGGGCGGTTCCGTATCTTGGGCTGAAGGCGCCGATCCGGGGGCATTCGGCGCAAGACATCGCCAAGCAGGCCGTGGCGATTGCCCGCCAAGGGCTCAAAAGCCGGGCCAAGCTCAACAGCGCCGGCGATGACGAAACCGGCTTTTTGGCTGAGCTTGATGACATTGCGGCGACCGGGGTTACCCCGGCCGAGCGGTTGTTGGAGCGCTTCCGCACGGAGTGGGGCGGCCGAATTGATCCGGTCTGGGAAGCAGCGGCGTATTGAGGTTCAGAACGCCACCTGAAGGCCGGTCAGCACCACATTGGTTTGCACGCCCTGATCAGACCAGGTTGAGCCGTCGGCAAAGTTGCCCCCAGAGACGAAGTTCAGCGGGGCAAAGCCGTTCACATGCACATACTCGCCGAACAGGTTCACGTTTTCGGCAAGATAGCGGGAATAGCCGGCCACAAACTGGTGCTGGCGTTCCCAGGGACTGCCTTCAGGGCCTGCAATGAAGGTTGAAAACTCCGCCGATAGGAACTGGGACCGGCCGAAAGAGCGCTGGTCAAAGCCGTAACGGGCGCCCAAGGTCCAGCTGGTTACGTCGCTAGCGGCGAACTGCGACAGGGGATTGGGGTTGATCGTCCAGACCCGTTGCGGCGGGGCCGTCGTCGTCGGAGAGCGCGGGTCGGCAGCGGGAACTTGGGTTCCTGGCCAGACCTCGGTGGTTTGGTTGAATTCGGCGAGATACTCAAAGCCGCCAAAGCGCCCCTCGGCATAAAGGGCAAATGCCGGCACGACCTCGTCGCAGGGGAAGAAGTGAAACACCGGATACCCCTGGCAATAGGACGAGCCATGGAGATAGCTGCCGCCGAGAGCGACATAGTCGTCGGCGCCGATTGGATGGCGGTAGTTCACGTCAATCGAGAAGTTATTGATCCGAGAGGGAACGCCGCTGTCCTCCACTGGGGCGTTGGCGCCGCGGAACTGGGCGCCGCCCTGGATCGCCATGATCCGGGCGGACCAATTCTCACCCGCGAAGCCGACCTGCGCCCCGTAGGCGAGGGGGGCGAAGGCGTGCCACGTTGTGGAGTTGGTGAAGGGACTAACTGTATCGCCAAGGCCGAAAGGCACATCCAGCTTGCCGACCAACGCATAAACCGGCGACCGGTCGAGATCGCCCAGTATCAGCCATGCGCGGCGCACAGAGACGTTGTTGCGTTCAAGCGAGGTGATTGTGCCGGCGCCGAAGCTCTGGCTCGGGGCGTACAGCATTTCCGCATAGAGGGTGACGCCATCGATCGGTTGGGCCGTGAAAGCCAGCTGTGCGGAGTGAACCACCGCTTCTGAAACGTTGGTTCCAAGCTGATTAGCGCTGGTTGGATTGCGCATCAGGTAACCGAACGTGTTGTCGGTGTCGCTCCATTGTGCGTTGACGATGGCGGTCACGGCGCCTGACACGGTGACCATGGCGTCAAGGTCGCCATCTTGGCGGCCGCGGAGCTGAAGCAAGGCGCGGTCTTGGGTGTTTTCCGCGTGATCGAGGACTTGAAAACCATAGGCTGGGCTGACGCCTATGGCGGGCCTGGGCGACGCATCGGGCGCTGGCCGCGCGGCCGAAGGGCGGGCCTCGGCTTCGATGTCGTCTTGCGCATCAAGACGCGCCCGAAGCTCTTGGTTTTGCCGTTCGAGGGCCGCTACCCGATCTTCCAGGGTCTCAGCGTTCTGCGCCAAAGTCGGAGAAGCGAAGCCGGCCGCGGTTATGAGCACGGCCAAGGCGGGGAGCGTGCTGCGCATCGTCTATATCGAGCCTTTGCCGGAAAACCCTGTTCAAGCAATAGTTTGCCTCGCAACTGGTAAATACGGCGTTCTTTGAGGGGCGGGGGGGTGGCGCTTGACGGGGTTGATTCGGTTGCCGCGCTGTCCCCCAGGCTTGAAGCCCCTAGGGCCAGTGTGCTTGCTTGACCGCCAAACGGATCGCACACGATCGCCGGGGAGGGCGCGTCGGCCATGAACATCGTTATTTTGGGCGGGATCCTGATCACGGCCCTGACGCTGATCCCTGTCCTTGGCCAGCTGCGCCAGCACCCGCGGGGCCTTGTAATTCTGTTCTTCGCCGAGATGTGGGAACGCTTCTCCTATTACGGCATGCGGGCGATCCTGATCTTCTACTTGACCCAACATTTCCTCTATTCCGACGGTTTCGCGAACGGGTTGTATGGGGCCTACACCTCCCTCGTTTACCTTTTGCCGCTGATCGGCGGGTTCGTTGCCGACAAGTATCTCGGCACCCGCAAGGCCATCGCCTTTGGCGCTCTGCTTCTGGTGGGCGGGCACCTTTTGATGGCAGTGGAACAGGAACCGGCGCGGCAGACCCTGATCTACCAGGGCCAAACCTATGAATTCGCCTCAGAAGGCCGGATGGAGCGCCGCGAGGTCGCCCTGGTCGTCGGCGGCGAGCGTTACGCCTTTGAGGGCGCAACCCAGACCAGCCCCGCGGGCGAGGAGATGAACGGCCTCGCCATCACCGGCCTCCCGGCGGACGCAGGCCTTCCCGCCTTCCTCCCCGAAGGCTCCTATAAGCTGGGCGTTGAAGGCCGCCAGCCGCTGTTTGAGGGGATCATGTTGTTCGCCCTCGCCCTGATCGCGGCGGGGGTCGGCTTCCTCAAGCCCAACATCTCCACGATCGTGGGCCAGCTTTATCCCGGCGAGGATCCGCGGCGGGATTCTGGCTTCACCCTTTACTATTACGGCATCAATCTGGGGGCGTTCTGGGCCTCCATCCTCTGCGCCTGGTTGGGGCTGGAGTTCGGCTGGTGGGCGGGCTTCGGTCTCGCCGGCGTCGGCATGGCTTTGGGCTTCATCGTCTTCGTCCTCGGCAAGCCGCTTTTGGAGGGCAAGGGCGAGCCGACCGCGCCGGAGCGGCTCAAAGAGAAGGGGCTCTTTGGCCTCAGCAAAGAGAACACCATCTATCTTTTGGGCGTCCTTGGCGTGATCGCGGTCTTTGGCGTGTTCCAGGCCAACGCGGCGGTGCGTGCCATGATTGACGGCGCCATCAGCGCCCATCAGGCCGCGAACGGGGAAGGGGCCGCTTTGCCGCTGGGCTTGGCCTTGGCCGACTTCTTTGTGGTCGTAGGCGTGTTGCTGGTGATCGGCTCGGTTCTCGTGCTTGGCTATATCTTCCGCTACATGGCCGCGCGCTGCACCAAACAGGAGAGCGACCGGCTGGTGCTGGCGCTGATCCTTATCGCGGCGTCGGTGGTTTTCTGGACCCTGTTTGAGCAGGCCGGGACCTCTCTCAACCAATTCGCCGAGCGCTCCACCGATCTGACGCTGATGGCCCAGCCGATCAGCCTAGGGCCCTTTTTTATCGGCGCCCCTGAGCAATTGGCCGCAGCCAGCTTCCCCGCCGGGGAGGCGCCCATTTTCATCGATGGCAGCTTCGCCGCAGGCCAGGCCCAGAGCTTCAACGCCGGCTTTATCCTGATCTTCGCACCGGTTTTTGCGGGCCTGTGGGCTTGGCTGGAAAGGCGCAAGCTCGATCCGAACGATCCGATGAAGTTCGCTCTCGCTCTGATCCAGGTCGGCGCCGGCTTCCTGGTGCTTGTGCTCGGAGCGAGCATGGCGGGAGCGGACTACAAGGTGCCGCTCATGTTCCTGGCGCTGGCGTACCTCCTCCACACCACTGGTGAGCTGTTCTTGAGCCCCGTGGGCCTCTCCATGGTCACGAAGCTGTCGCCGACGGCGGTGGTCTCAACCATGATGGCGGTGTGGTTCTTGTCCTCCGCTTGGGCGCAATGGATCGGCGCGATCGTCGCAGCCCAGACCGGCGCCGAAACCGTGGGCGGACGGGTGCTCAATCCGGAGCAGGCTTTGGCTACCTATGCCGAGGTATTCCAGACCATCGGTCTCTTCGCCATTGGCGTGGGGGTGGTTCTGGCGATCCTGAGCCCCTTCTTGCACCGGCTATCGCACGGCTCTCGCTGAACGAAGATTGTCGAAAAAAATGAAAAGACAGGCCCTTAACGTCAAACTTTAGGGTTAGCCGCACCCTTGTGGCGGGTCTTTCCAGAAAGGCTGCACACACAGGGTGTGGCCTGTGGCTTTCCCATCTCAGCCGCCCCAGAACGGGGGCGCGCCGCTCGACGCTCGCCCTTCCATCAGTCTATGGTGATGGCGCGGTCGCGAGGGGGTGCATGGGCGGGCGGCGGCGAAAGCCGGAGGCTCAAGGACAGCTGTGTAAGCAGTCGGGTTTGCGCCGCGTGTGCGGCGCCAAGGCGCCCAGATTGCGCATGGTATGGCCCTGATCCGCCCCTACATAAGAGATCGGTCGCGGCTCCGTGATCGCATCAAGCAGGAGTTAGGCTATGGCTCGGAAGACCTCCACCCCCCGGCCCCCCGCACAGCCTGCGGCGGTGTCGTCGGCGGGATTGGAGCTGCTTCTGGGGTGGCGCGATGGGGAGGAGCTCAAGGCCCCCATGGGGTTCTCCGCCACCTCCCACACCAAGAGCCATGCTCCCAAACCCGCCGTGCGGGAGCCGCTGCTTTATGGCGAAGACCGCCACTTGGTCACGATCGCCCCCACCGGCGCCGGCAAAGGCCGCGGTGTGATCATCCCGAACCTGTTGCGGTTTGAGGGCTCGGTCATTGTCATCGACCCCAAGGGCGAAACCTGGCACGTCACCCACCGCCGCCGCATGGAGATGGGCCAGGAGGTGCGGCTGCTGGATCCGTTCGGCGCGGTCTCAAAGCGGACCGACAGTCTGAACCCCTTTGACCTCTTCGAT
Organism: Caulobacterales bacterium; assembly: GCA_044370335.1. Classification (GTDB taxonomy): domain Bacteria; phylum Pseudomonadota; class Alphaproteobacteria; order Caulobacterales; family Aquidulcibacteraceae; genus REEB509. The sequence goes on along the minus strand of JBILVS010000024.1, from coordinate 20,231 downwards.
CGGCCGGGGGCCTTGCTCGACGCCGACGCGGAAATGCTGGCATCCTTGCTGGCCGGAGACCAAGGCTTCCACAAGGAGCCTTTCTGGGACAATTGGGGCCGCTCGTTGATGTCGGGCGTGGTCGCCGCTGTCGCGCAAACCGCAACCCCCGATCAGCGCCACTTTGGCCGCGTCCGCGAAATTCTGATGAGCGATGACGCGGTCTATAATCTGGCCACGATCGTGGAGAACAACGACGACCTCAACAGGCTGTCTAGACAGAATATCTCGAGCTTCCTGCCGATCACTGAGCAGACGAGATCAGGCATTCTATCCACAACACAAAGTTATCTGAAAGTAGTAAACTCAGATTCTGCTCTCAGGTCATTGTCAAAGTCAACGATCAGCTTGGAAGCGGTCCGCAAAGGCGACCCAATCACCATCTATATCGTGTTGCCGCCGGACAAGCTCGAAAGCCACGGTGCGCTTCTGCGTCTGTGGGTTGGGGCGCTGATGCTGACGGTCATGGGCCGGAAGCGTCGGCCGAAGCGCTCGACCCTGTTCCTGTTGGACGAGTGCGCGCAGTTGGGCGAGTTCGGCCCCTTGCGGCAGTCCATGACGCTTCTGCGCGGCTACGGTCTGCAGGTGTGGCCCTTCTTCCAGGACTTGTCGCAGCTGCAGCGGCTGTATCCGAACGATTGGCGCACGATCTTCAATAACGCCGGGGTGTTCCAGCTTTTCGGGGTCGCCAACCACCTGATGGCCAAGGAAAGCAGCGACCTGATCGGCGACATCGACGCCGACAGCCTGCGGGCGATGCCGGCGGACAAGCAGGTCATCGCCATGAGCGGCAAAAAGGCGCTGCACGCCCGCCTGCCGGATTACCTGCAGGATGCCCCGTTCCAGGGCCTGTGGGATCCCAACCCGATGTTCGACAGCGTCGATGAGGCGGATTCCCCCGCCAAAACGAAGGCCAAGCCGAAGGCGGAGGGCAAGACGGCTGCGCGCAGGGGCCGCAAAGGAACGACGCCGGCGCGCTGAGGGCTCTTCGCCTCAAGCCCGCTCGGCCGCGGCGATGATCTGGGCGATCTCATCAGGGATGGCCAAGCGCTGCTTTTCCAGCGTCTCCAGGGCTTGGTCCTCGGCGGGCTGAATACCCCTTTAGATTTGCTGGATTTCCTTCCAGAGCGTGCGGTTCTTCGACAGCAGGTTGGCGAAGGACGCGTTTTCTCCATCCAGCCGCTGGATCAGCTCGGCTCTATCCGGGAATTCTTCTTCGAGATCGTGGGGCAGCACGGCCATCTGCGTCCTCTTTCGGCGTCACGCCCTAGAGGTGGGGCGCTGCGGCCGCGACCGCGAGGCGGCGGGTGGCCGCAGGGGGCAGGGGCTCACCCCGCCCCGCCGACCGTCAAGCCCTTGATGTACAGTGTCGGCTGGCCCACGCCCACGGGCACGCTCTGTCCTGCTTTGCCGCAGGTCCCGACCCCGTCGTCGAGCTTTGAATCGTCGCCCACCATGGTGATGCGGGTCAGCGCAGAGGGGCCGTCGCCGATCAGGGTGGCGTTTTTCACCGGCGCTTTGATCTTGCCCTTCTCCACCCAATAGGCCTCGGTGCACTGGAACACGAACTTGCCGCTGGTGATGTCCACCTGGCCGCCGCCGAAATTGACCGCATAAAGCCCCTTTTTCAGGCTCGCCACGATCTCTGCGGGGTTTTTGTCCCCGCTCAACATCGAGGTGTTGGTCATCCGCGGCATCGGCTGGTGCGCATAGCTTTCCCGTCGGCCGTTGCCAGTGGCCTTCACGCCCATCAGGCGGGCGTTCATCCGATCTTGGAGGTAGCCCTTCAGGATCCCATCTTCGATCAGGACTGTGCGACCCGTGGGCGTCCCCTCGTCATCGATCGTCAGCGACCCACGCCGGTGCATCAAGGTGCCGTCGTCAACAACGGTGACCCCGGGGGCCGCCACCCGCTCGCCGATCATCCCGGCGAAGGCGGACGTGCCCTTGCGGTTGAAATCGCCTTCAAGCCCATGGCCCACCGCCTCATGCAGGAGCACGCCGGGCCAGCCGGGGCCGAGCACCACGTCCATCTCTCCGGACGGGGCAGGGATCGCGTCAAGATTGACCAGCGCGATCCGCAACGCTTCATCCGCCAGCCCTTTCCACTTCTTCGGCGCAATGAACGCCTCATAGGACCGCCGGCCCCCCGCGCCCGCCGAGCCGCTCTCCCGGCGACCGTCCCGCTCCACCGTGACCGAGACATTGATCCGGACCAGGGGACGGGCGTCGTCGTACCGCGCCCCATCGGGCCGCAGGATCGCCACCTCCCGGCGGCTGCCGGCCAGAGAGACGCTCACCTGCACCACGCGGGGGTCGCGGGCGCGGACATAGGCGTCGATTTCGGCGAGGAGGGCGGTTTTGTCGGTGAACGCAGGCGCGGACAGCGGGTCGAGATCTGCGTAGCGGTGCCGGTTGGTTCGCCGCGGCGCGACAGCCATGGCGCCGGCATGGCCGCGCTTCGCGGCGCTGGCCGCATCCGCCGCCCGCATCACCGCGCCGTCGTCGAGCACTGAAGCGTGGGCGTAACCCGTGGTTTCCCCGCTCACGACTCGCAAGCCGAAGCCTTGCGTGGCGTCATAACTCGCCGATTTCAGCCGCCCATCATCCCAGACGAAGCTCTCCGAAGCGCTGTTCTCGACATAGATCTCACCGTCGTCGGCGCCTTTGGTGGCGTCGGCCAAACGATTGTGAGCCTTGGTCCAGTTGAAATCCAGGGCGGCCATCGCACCGCCTGCGCCATCGGCCATGGGATAAGGTCCTTTTCGGCTCCGCATTGAAGCCTTCAGTATGGGGGCGTGCGCTCCATTCGGGAAGAGCGCGGCGCCCGCTTCACCGAACGCCTGACAGTGTCCAACGGCTCGGCTAGGCTGCCCCTTGGGCCGTGGCGGCGCGACAGGGGGGGCTTCATGCGGATTTGGCGGCACGTATGCATTGCGGTGGCGGCGGCCGCCGTCTTGGCCGAAAGCCCCGCCATGGCGCAGGCCCAACACGAGGTCGAAGCCGCCGAAGCCGCGGTCGCTCAGATCACGCCCCAGGAATGGCTTTCCACCCCAAGCGTCGATCTGGTGGCCCGGGTCGTGGAGGCGTCTTCCCCGGAAGCGCTCCGAGAGGTCGGCGACAACGGCAATCCTGAGGCCCAGGCCTTGGTGGGATCGGCCTTTGAGAATGGCGTCGCCGGCTTTGCCGTCAACGAGGCGGCGGCCGTCCGCTATTATGAGCGGGCGGCCTCGGCGGGGAACGTTCTCGCCCAGTACAATGTGGGAGGCATGTATCTCGACGGTCGCGGGATTGATCAAAACTTTGAGCGCGCCCTCTTTTGGCGCGAACAGGCCGCCGCCCAAGGCGACCGCATGGCGCTGAGCGTGCTGGGCTTTCAGTACATCGCGGGCTTCGGCGTCGAACAGGACTTCCTGTTGGCTCGCGGCTACCTCGAAGCCGCCGTCATTCTGGGCGATGCGCCGGCCTTGGTGCTTTTGGGGCAGATGTATGAAGGGGGCCTCGGCGTGACCCCGGATCGCCGCCGGGCGGTTGACTATTTCCGCCGCGCCGCGGACCTGGGCGAGCCCCTCGGCGAAGAGGGGCTTCGGCGCATGGGCAAATAGGCCCGGCCCTCACTCCGCCCGCTGGACCGTAAATCGCGCCAGCTCCGCCCGGGGCAGGGGCCAATCGGGGGCCAGCTCCGCCGCCCGCGTGTAGTCCCGATAGGCCGCCGACAGATTGTCGAGCGCCTCATGCGCGATGCCGCGGTTGAAAAAAGCCTCGTGGGGGTCATCCGTTCCAAGGGCCAATCCCTGATCAATCGCCGCCAGCGCCTCGTCGAACCGCCTCAACAGGATCAGCGCCGCGCCCCGGTTGACGTGCGCCTCCCCCTGATCCGTCCGCAGAGCCAAAGCCGCATCGAGATCGGTGAGCGCTTCGGCGCCTTCGCGCCGCTGAAGGCGCAGGGCGGCACGGTTGGTCAGGGTTGCGGCCCTGTCGGCCTCCGACAGAAACCCATCCAGCGCCGCCGTGCACTCCTGCACCGAAGCCAACCCCGAAGCCCCGTCGCGCGCAAGCTCATAGCAGCGCTGCGCCGGCCCAGGCCCAATCACGGTCACGGAAGTCTGGGCCCAGGCCGAACCCATCAGCGTGAGGCTTAGGGCCGCGCCGACCCCAAGCAGCCTCACGGCGCGCTCCCATCGTCGCCGGCCGCCCCTGCGGTGTCGCCAACGGAGGCGTCCGCCAGTTCGTCCCGCCGGACGCGGGCGAACCGCGCCAGCTCTTGGAAGGCCGGGTCCCAGTTCGGTTCAATCTCAAGCGCCGTGCGGTAATCCTCATAGGCGCCTCTGGCGTCCCCCAAAGACTCCCGCGCCGCCGCCCGGTAATAATAGGCGATGTAGGGAGAAGAGACCCCGAGGCTGAGCGCTTCGGTGATCGAGGCCACCGCGGGGCCCGGCCGCCCCATCAGGTGCAGCGCCACGCCCCGGCTCATGTAGGCTTCCGCATGCTCGTCGTCCAAAGCGAGGACCGCGTCGTAGGCCGACAGCGCGGCTTCCCCGTCCCGCCGACGCAGATAGATCGCCCCCCGGTTGATCTCCGTGGCGATCCGGTTCGACCGGTTCAGGCGCTCCATCTCAATAGCGTGATCGCAAACTCGGGCCGCCTCGTCGTCCGACCGCCCCGCCGCGGCGGCTTCCGCGCACAGCGTGGCGTTGGGCGAACCGACAGAGACGCGCGAGCTGTCCGGCCGGGTTCGATCCTCGGGCCGATTTTGCGCAAAAGCCTCAGCGGGCAAGCAATAGATGAGCGCGAAACTTGCCGCCAGAAGCGGAAAAAGGTAATTCGCCACAACTGTCGGCGTCGGGGCGGTCTTCGTCGTCGCGCTGGGAGGCATGCGGACACCTGCGGGGCTAACGAGCTTTTGGATCCGGCGTGCGATTGCGGCGCACGCCTTCGACGCTCGGATCTGCGGTTCTTTCGCCTGCGACAAATCGGCACGAAACCCGTCGCCATCCGAATGAAACAAGGTATATGCCGGCACGGCGAAGCGCGCTACTGCGTGGCGTCGTAAGGTGCAGAATGAGGGAGACGAGCGCGTGGGGCACGCACTAAAGGGCGTTTGGGCGAAAACCGGACGGGCCGCCGGCGCCGCGGCGGCTTTCGCCGGGGCCTTGGTCGGCGTCGCATTGGCGGCGCAGCCGGAAGATCGCGGCATCGATTTGCAGCCCGCGGCGACGCAGGTGATGCAGGACGTCCGGGAATTCCACATTTTCATGGTCTGGGTCATGGTCGGCATCTCGGCTGTGGTGCTGGCCCTCTTGTTGTGGGTCATCGTGCGCTATAATCGGCGCGCCAATCCGACGCCGAAGACCTTCACCCACAACGTGCCGGTTGAAATCGCCTGGACAGTGATTCCGGTGCTGATCCTGGTCGGAATCGCCTGGAAATCCTTCCCGCTGCTGTTTGAAGAAGAGCGCATTCCGCCGGCGGAACTCACCATCAAGGCGATCGGCAATTCCTGGTTCTGGACCTACGATTATCCGGACCATGGGATTTCTCAGCTCACCTCCTCGATGCTGTCGGATGAAGAAGCCGCCGCGGCGGGTCGTCCGCGCCTTCTGGCCACCGACACCCCTATCGTGGTGCCTGTGGGCGTTAATGTCCGCATTCTTGTGACCTCTAACGACGTGATCCATTCCTGGGCCATGCCGTCTTTCGGCGTGAAGGAAGACGCGATCCCAGGGCGGATCAACGAAGGCTGGTTCAATGTGCGCGAGCCCGGCGTCTATTACGGCCAGTGCTCTGAGCTGTGCGGCGAACGCCACGCTTTTATGCCCATCGAGGTCCGCGCGGTCCCGATGGAAGAATTCAACGCCTGGGTCGTGGAGCAGGGCGGGACGGCGGTCAGCGCCCAAGCCCCGGCCGCCCCGTCTGCGGGCTGATTGAGATTTGGAGACCGGGATGAGCGCGACGACTGCTGAAACCCTGGCGCACGACGACGCCCAGGCGCATGACAATCACCGCCCGGCGCTTCTGGACTGGAAGCGTTGGGTCTATTCCACCAACCACAAAGACATCGGCACGATGTATCTGATCTTCGCGATCTTCGCGGGGATCATCGGCGGCGCGATGTCGGGGCTGATCCGCTGGGAACTCATGAACCCCGGCGTGACCGTGTTGCCGAATTTCGTGAGCCTCTCTGAAGTTCAGATGGCGGCGCTGATCCAGCAAGCGGCGGGAGACCAGGCTCTCCTGCAGCAGTTGACCTGGGACGCCAAAGTGGCGGCCTCCAACCAGTTTTATAATGCGCTGATCACCTATCACGGTCTGATCATGATCTTCTTCATGGTCATGCCCGCGATGATCGGGGGCTTCGGAAACTGGTTCGTGCCGATCATGATCGGCGCGCCTGACATGGCGTTCCCGCGGATGAACAACATCAGCTTCTGGCTGCTGCCGTTTAGCTTCGCCCTCGCCATGATTTCGTTCTTTGTGCCGGGCACCGCGCAGTATCCGGGTTTCGGCGGCGGCTGGACGCTTTATCCGCCGCTCTCGACGAACATCCACCACACTGGCCCGGCGATGGATCTGCTGATTCTGTCGCTGCACATCGCCGGCATCAGCTCAATCCTCGGCGCCATCAACTTCATCACCACAATTTTCAACATGCGGGCGCCAGGCATGACCATGCACCGCATGCCGCTGTTCGTGTGGTCGGTGCTGGTGACGGCGTTCCTCTTGTTGTTGTCGCTGCCGGTGCTCGCCGGCGCACTCACCATGCTGCTGACCGACCGGCTGTTCCAGACCACCTTCTTCAACCCGGCGGGCGGGGGCGACCCTGTCATGTACCAGCACCTGTTCTGGTTCTTCGGGCACCCGGAAGTGTACATTCTGATCCTCCCCGGCTTCGGCATGATCAGCCACATCGTGTCGACCTTTTCGCGCAAGCCGGTCTTCGGCTATCTCGGAATGGCTTATGCCATGGTGGCCATCGGCTTCATCGGCTTCATCGTGTGGGCGCACCACATGTACACGGTCGGCATGGGCCTTGACCTCGAAGCCTACTTCGTCGCCGCGACGATGATCATCGCGGTCCCGACGGGCATCAAGATCTTTAGCTGGATCGCCACGATGTGGGGCGGCTCCATCGAGTTCAAGGTGCCCATGCTTTGGGCGATCGGTTTCATCTTCCTGTTCACCGTCGGCGGCGTGACGGGCGTTCTGCTCGCCAACTCAGGCATCGATACGGTGCTGCACGACACCTATTACGTGGTGGCCCACTTCCACTACGTGCTGTCGCTCGGGGCGGTCTTCACGATCTTTGCGGGCTTCTACTACTGGATCCCGAAGATGAGCGGCTACCGCTATAACGGGACGCTGGCGGGCCTGCACTTCTGGATCACCTTTGTCGGCGTCAACATCATCTTCTTCCCGCAGCACTTCCTGGGGCTGCAGGGGATGCCGCGGCGCTACATCGACTATCCGGACGCCTTTGCCTACTGGAACCAGATCTCGACGATCGGCTACGCGATCACCCTCGTGGGCACGGCGTTCTTCTTCATCATGCTGGTGGAGATGTTCGTTGCCCGGCGCCGCGCCGGGGCCAATCCCTGGGGCGAAGGGGCGACGACCCTGGAGTGGACCCTGTCTTCTCCCCCGCCGTTCCACCAGTTCAACGAACTGCCCGTGATCAAGGCCGACAAGGCGCACTGATCACCCCCGTCTCTTCCGTCTGCGGGCGGAAGAGGGGCCCCCAATCTCGCGTAGGCGAGGTTGGGGGTTTCTCCATCAGGAGCTTACGCGCGTGAGCGACGCCGCATACAACGCTGAGGCCCAATCGGTTTCAAAGCCGGCTCCCAAACCGTCCTTGGCTACGCCGCAGGATTATCTCCTGCTGATGAAGCCGCGGGTGATGAGCCTTGTGGTCTTCACCGCGCTTGCTGGCTACGTCGCAGCCCCGGGCGCCGGGGACGGGGCTTTGGGCTTTGCCGCCATTCTCGCCATTGCCTGCGGCGCGGGCGCAGCGGGCGCGCTGAACATGTGGTATGATGCCGACATAGACGCAAAGATGCGCCGAACCAAAGCCCGCCCCGTCCCCGCGGGCCGCGTCGCCGGCGATGAAGCCCTAATGCTGGGTCTTGTGGTCTCGGCCTTGGCCGTGACGTTGATGGCCTTGTCCGGCGGGTGGTTGGCGGCGGGCCTTTTGGCGTTCACCATTGCGTTCTACGCTTTGGTTTACACCATGTGGCTCAAGCGCCTGACGCCCCACAACATTGTGATCGGCGGCCTGGCCGGGGCCCTGCCGCCCGCTGTCGCCTGGGCTGCCAAGACGGGCGGCCTTACCCTTGATCCCTGGCTGCTGGTGGCCATCATCTTTATGTGGACGCCGCCGCACTTCTGGGCCCTGTGCCTGTACCAGAAAGGCGACTACGCCACCGCCGGCGTTCCCATGTTGCCGGTGACGGACGGGCCGAAAGCCACCCGGCTACAGATCCTGGTGTATTCGTTCCTCCTGGCGCCGCTCGCCTTCGCCCCGGCGCTCACGGGCCTCGGTGGTTGGGTCTATGCTGTCATTGCCGGCCTCGGCGGCGCGCTCTTCGTCTTCCTGGCCCTACGGATCTACCTGTCCCGCGCCGGCGAGCAGGGGGCGGTGGGAGACGCTGATCTTTACGCCGTCGCCAAAGGCGACAAGGCCGCCCGCGACCTCTTCGCTTTTTCGATCGGCTATCTGTTCCTGTTGTTCGCCGCCCTCCTGGTGGAGCATGGCGCGGGCCTCCATGCGGCCTTTCCCTGGACGCCGCTTCAGGAGTTCGCGCGCTGATGGAAACCGTGCGCCTCACGCCTGAAGAGCAGGCCGCCCGCCGCAAGCGCAGCCGGGCGATCGCGCTGATTTTACTGGCGTTCATGGCGTTGGTGTTCGTGGTCACCCTGGCAAATCTCCGCAATGGCGGCCAATTACCTGGCATGCGTTGGGACGGAGTGGACGCGCCATGACAGAGCCTGTGACGACCCCGCCGGATCGGTTCGCCGCAGCCCGGAAAAAGATGGCGATGTCCGCCGTCGCGTGTGTCGCCGTGGTCGGTGGCATGACGGGCCTCGCTTTCGCGGCGGTGCCGCTTTACGACCTCTTCTGCCGGGTCACCGGCTTCGGCGGCACCACCCAGGTCGCCACCGAAGCGCCGAGCGCTGTGCTGGATCGGCCGATTACGGTCCGCTTTGACACCAACGTCTCCGCCAATCTGCCGGTCGAACTCACCGCCGAGCGGCGGTCTCAGACCACCGGTCTGGGGGAAACAGCGCTCGTGATGTTCCGCGTGCGGAACCTCACCCAAGAGCGCCTCACCGTCATCGCGGGCTACAACGTCACCCCGCATAAGACCGGCATCTATTTCCGCAAGTTGCAGTGCTTCTGCTTCACCGACCAGATCCTTGAGCCCGGGGAAACGCGGGAATTCCCCGTCGTGTATTACGTCGCCCCCGAACTCGCCTCGGACTTGAATACCGAGGAAGTTCAGGAGGTCACCCTCAGCTACACGCTTTATCGATCTCTGGATGAGTTGATTGACCAAACCGAGACCGCTTCGGCGCCCGACGCCTTGGCGCGCCCGGGGGCTTAAGCTACAGCAGGGCGCGCAAAATCAGATGCGAATCCGCCCCTGATCGGGGCTTAAAAGAGTGGTTAGGACGAGGGAAGAGGGGCCATGGCGCACGGCAGCGAGGTCAAACACGATTATCACCTGGTGAACCCCAGCCCCTGGCCCTTCACGGCCTCGCTGTCGCTGTTTCTGGTGGCGATCGGGTTCATCACCTTTGTGCGTGGTCTGGTCCCTGGACCTGCCGACGGCGAGGCGGCGAGCCTCATCCAGATCATTTTCGCCAAAGGCGATCCCTGGATCCTGGTGGCGGGCTTAACTGGCCTCGTCCTCACCATGTTCGGCTGGTGGGGCGACGTGATTAAGGAAGGCCGCCAAGGCGACCACAAGCCCGTCGTCGATATCGGCCTCCGCTATGGCATGATCTTGTTCATCGCCTCCGAAGTGATGTTCTTTGTGGCGTGGTTCTGGGCCTTCTTCGAGTTGGCGATCTTCCACGAGCATCGCGCCACGTGGTACGTGCCGGCTTGGGACGAGAGCGTCGCAGCCGCCTGGGCCAACTGGCCGCCCCCGAATGTCGAACAGTTCGATCCCTTCCACCTGCCGCTGATGAACACGTTGGTGCTGCTTCTGTCCGGGACCACCGTGACGTGGGCTCACCACGCCCTCCAGCAGGGCGACCGCGGCGGCGCCAAGCTCGGGCTTGCCTTGACGGTCATTCTCGGCGCGTTCTTCACCGTGCTGCAGGTCTATGAATACAGCCACGCGGCTTTCGCCTTCGGCGATCCCAACGCCGGCGCCAACCTCTATGGCGCGACCTTCTTCATGGCGACGGGTTTCCATGGCTTCCACGTCGTCGTCGGCACGATCTTCCTTGCGGTCTGCTTGTGGCGGCTCTTATCCGGCGGTTTTACCCCGCAAAAGCACTTCGGGTTCGAAGCGGCGGCTTGGTACTGGCACTTCGTTGACGTGGTGTGGCTGTTCCTCTTTGCCTTCGTCTATGTCGTGCCGTGGATGGTGGCGGCGTCCTGATGACCCAGCCCTCGCCGTTCGTGGCGGGCCTGCGACAGCGGTGCCCCAACTGCGGCGAGGCTCCGGTCTTCTCGGGTTATCTGCGGCTGAGGGAGTCATGCTCCCGCTGCGGGGCGGACTTCCAGGCTGCTGACGCCGGCGACGGACCGGCCGTTTTCGTGATTTTGCTGGTGGGCGCCCTCGTGGTGCCCATCGGCTTTATTCTGCAGTTTGGACTGCAATGGCCGGCCTGGGCGGCGCTGGGGCTCACCTTCGCCCTGACGATCGGGCTCTCTCTATGGCTCTTGCCGATTTTCAAGGCCACGCTCTTCGCCTTGCAGTGGGCGCACAAGGCCAGCCAAGCCCGCAACTCTGACTTCGAAGACCGGTAATCTCCCATGGTTCGCTTTCGCCCCTTGCCGATGCTGACGCTCATGGCGGTGGCGGCCCTTGTCGTTCTGATCATGTTCGGCCGCTGGCAGTGGGCGAAATACTCAGCCGAGACCCAGGCCCAGGCGGCCCCTCCCCTGGAGGTGACCTTGGGCGACTATGAGCCCATCCCCGAGGCCATCCAGCTTGTCTATGGCGCGCTCGGCAGCGCCCCCGGCTGGCGCGTGCTCACTCCCGTTCGCGCGGAGGGGCGCACCGTGTTTGTCGACGCAGCCTTCGAGCCCGGCCCTGATCCGCCGGCGGTGGAGGATCTGCGGCTTCCCGGCGCTCTCGCCCACGGCGTGGCGGTAACGGGCGTCAGCGTCCCCGCCCAGTCCGGCGGCGCCTTCACCGCGGCCCCCGATCCTGCGCGCCGTGTCTGGTATGCGATGGACCTTCCCGGCATGGCCCAAGCCGCCGCCATCCCCGGGGAAGTGGACACCGACACCTTCATCGCCCTGCCTTACATCGGCGAGGACGGCCGTCCTGTTCCCAACCCCTTTGTGCTCGGCCGCCTCGATCCCACCCCGCCCGAGCAGCATTTGGGCTATGCCCTGACCTGGTGGGGCCTCGCGCTGGTGTTGATCGTGGTCTATTTCGCTTACCATGTGAGCGCCGGTCGATTGCGCTTCGGTCGCGGCGCCGCCTAAGCTCCCGGCGTGATGCGCTATATCTCCACAAGGGGCGCGGCCCCCCCGGTGTCCTTCACGCAGGCCATTCTCGCGGGCCTTGCGCCTGATGGGGGCCTGTATGTGCCGGAGAGCTATCCCGATGTGACGGCTAGCCGTTTGGTCTTTTCCGGCGGCCATTTCAGCGCCGCCGGTCTGGACGTTTTGAGCGCTTTGGAAGGTGAACGAAACGCCGACGACGAAGCTGCCGTTCAACGGGCGTATCTCATTGATCCCGGCCCTGGCCCCAAGGCCCCGCGTTGGCCTCTCGCGGTGACGCCTCTTGTCCAGCTGGGGCCAGGGGAGTGGGCCCTTGAGCTGTTCCACGGGCCAAGCCTGTCCTTCAAGGACGTGGCGATGCAGTGGATCGCGCAGCTGTATCAGGCCGAATTGGACCGCTCAGATGCACGGTTGACCGTGGCGTGCGCCACCTCCGGCGATACGGGAGGCGCCGCTGTTGAAGCGTTCAAGGCCGCCGATCGGGTGGATGTGTTCGTCCTTCTGCCCAAGGGCCGGGTGTCCGAAGTGCAGCGCCGCTTCATGACGGCCTCAGGCGCATCGAACGTCTTCGCGTTGGAAGTGGACGGCGATTTCGACGCGTGTCAGGCGTTGGTGAAGGGAATGTTCGCCGACCGGGCTTTTGCAGAAGCGGCGCGCCTATCGGGTGTCAACTCCATCAACTGGGCGCGGATCATGGCCCAGAGCGTCTATTTCCAGATCGCCGCTCATACCCTGGCGGCGGCGGGACCGGTCAATTTCAGCGTGCCTACGGGCAATTTCGGCGACGCTTTCTCCGGTTATGTCGCCAAGCGCATGGGGGCGCCGATCGGCATGATCGGCTTGGCCGTCAATGCAAACGACATCCTCGCGCGCGCTCTTGAAACCGGGCGCTATGAGCGCGCTGCGGCTTCCCATGCGACCTTGTCCCCGGCGATGGATATCCAGGTCGCCTCCAATTTCGAGCGCATCCTTTTTGAGGCGCTTGACCGCGATGGCGAGCACGTCGCCCGCCTTTATGCGCAGTTTGCCCAAAGCGGCGCGTTTGATATCCCGGCTGCGGCATTGGCCATCATGCGCCAAACCTTTTTTGCGGCCTCAGTCAATGACGAACTGACCCGTCTCGCCATGCATGATTATGCGTCCGGGCCTAATCCCTATTTGGCCTGCCCCCACACCGCCGTCGGATTGTCTGCCTGGAGTGGTTTTGACCTATCAGGGTCCGATGGTCATTGGGTGACGCTGGCCACGGCCCATCCCGCGAAGTTTCCCGAAACCGTGGAGGAGGCCACCGGCGTGCATCCGCCCCTGCCGCCGCATTGCGCAGACCTGTTCGATCGCCCGGAGACGATCCACGCGATCGCCAATGATCTCGCCGCCGTCCAGGCGTTCATCCGCGAGCGGAGCCGCGCATGCCGATGACCCCCGAACCCGAACTTATCACGCTGAAGAACGGGGTGCGGCTGGCGCTCGATCCCATGCCGAGCCTGCACACTGCCGCCGTGGGCGCCTGGGTGCGCGTCGGCGCCCGGTGGGAGGCGGCCTCCGAGAACGGCGTCGCGCACCTGTTTGAGCACATGGCCTTCAAGGGGGCTGGGGGCCGCGACGCCCAAGCCTTCGCTGAAGCGATCGAGACGGTGGGCGGCTCGATGAACGCCGCGACCGGCTATGAGCGGACCGCCTATTATGCCCGAGTGACCAAGGCCCATGCGGCCTATGCGCTTGATCTTATCGCCGACATCATGCTCGCGCCCCATTGGGAGCCGGCCGAGTTGGAAAAGGAAAAAGCCGTAGTCCGCCAGGAGATGGGCGAGGCCTTCGACGCCCCCGACGACCGCGTTTTTGAAGTGCATCAGGCCGCCCTCTACCCCGATCAGCCCTTGGGGCGCCCCATCCTGGGGAGCGAAGAAACCCTTGCTCGCATCACCGTTGACACCCTGAGCGCCTTCCGAGAGTCCCATCTGACCGGGGGGGGGCTCATCATCGCCGCCGCCGGCGCCTATGACCGCGACGCTCTGATCGCCGCCGCCGAAGCGCGGTTCGGCGGGCTGCCCCGGGGCGAAGGGCCGCCCCCCGAACCCGCCCGACCCCAGGCCGCCGCCGCTGGCGAGGTCAGAAAGCTCGAACAAACCCATCTCGTGATGAGCTGGCCGGGCCTGTCCACCGGCAGCGACGCCGCCTATGCTCAGCGCCTGATGGTGGAGATTTTCGGCGGCGGCATGGCCTCTCGGCTTTTTCAGGAAGTGCGGGAAAAGCGCGGCCTCGCCTATGCCATCGACGCCTACAGCGAAGCCTATGATGACTTGGGCCGCATCGGGGTCTATGCCGGCTGCGATCCCAAAGACGCCTCCGCTGTGGCCGGCGCCGTTCAAGCGGTGCTGGAAGGACTAGCCGAGCGCGGCCCCACCGAAGCTGAACTCATGCGCGCCAAGGCGATGCTGTCTGCGGGTCTGTTGATGGGCGCAGAAAGCCCCGCCTCCCGGGCGGAGGCGCGTGCAAGCCAGGTCTTCATCCGCAACGCGCTGATCCCCTTTGAAACCCTGGCCGCCCGTTTCGAGGCCGTGACGGCCCAAGAGGTGCAGGCCCGGGCCAGGGCCGCACTCGAAGGGCCGGCCGTCCGTGTGGCTCTGGGCCCGAAAGCAGGGGTGCGTGCCGTGGTGGGAGCCTCCTGATGCGGCGGGTCGAGGGCGCACGGCTCTATCTCAGGCCGCCGGAGCTGAGGGACCACACCGAGTGGGCGCGGCTGCGGGCGGCAAGCCGCGGCTTTCTCATCCCGTGGGAACCGACCTGGGCCGAAGACGAACTGACCCGCTCGGCCTTTCGTTTCCGCCTGCGCCGTTACGCAGAGGACATGCGCGAAGGCCGCGCCTTTCCCTTTTTCACCTTCCGCCGCGACGATGACGCCCTGGTCGGCGGCATCACTGTCAGCCGCGTTCAGCGCGGCGTCGCCCAGATGTGCTCCATCGGCTATTGGGTTGGGGAGCCCTTTCAGAGCCAGGGTTTCACCACCGACGCCGTCACCACTGTCGTGCGCTATTGCTTCGAAGATTTGGGACTGCACCGCGTGGAGGCAGCTTGTCAGCCCCACAACACCGCCTCCCGACGGGTGCTGGTCAAAGCGGGCTTTACCGAAGAGGGTCTTGCCCGCCGCTATCTCAAAATCGATGGCGATTGGCGCGATCACGTCCTCTATGGGATCATTGACCCTAAAGACGCGGGCGGTCGGCAGGCATGACCGCCCTCGTTCAAGCGGTTCTGGCCGAGGCCTTGGGAGCAGGGGCCATCGCCCCGCACTTCCAGCCCATCGCCGCTCTCAGCACCGGCGCCGTCGTCGGCGCTGAAGCGCTGGTGCGGTGGCGCCGGCGGGACGGAGGCGTCGCGCCAGCGGCTTTGGTCCGCGCCACTGCCGCAGGCGCAGGCCACAAAGCCGGTCTCGCCCAAGCGATGCTGGAGGCCGCCCTCCAGGCCTTCGCCTCAGCCCCCTGGTCCAACGGATTGCGCCTGTCAGTCAACGCCACGGCGGCCGAGCTTGAACTGGGCGGCTACGGCGAGCGATTGGCCGCAGCGGCCCAAGCTGTCGGCGTTGCGCCGAACCGGATCACTGTGGAACTGACCGAGGAGGAGCGCCCCGGCGATATGGCGGCTTTGGCCTTTGCGCTGCATGGCGTCCAGGCGCAAGGCATGGCGGTGGCGGCGGACGATTTCGGCGCAGGGTTTGCCGGCCTGTCCTGGCTGCTTGCTCTGCCGCTCAACGGTCTGAAGCTCGATCAAGGGTTCGCCGCAGCTCTGCCGCATCCTGCCGCCGCCGCCGCCGCCCGCGCCGTGGCTCAGATCGCCGCCGATTTAGGGCTCACCCTCACCGCCGAGGGCGTAGAGACCAAAGATCAACGGCGGGCCTTCGCCGCGATGGGCTATGGCTTTGGCCAGGGCAGACTTTTCGGAATGCCGCAGGACAGAATTTAGGCCCGCCCCGTCTCGCCCATGAGCTGCGAGGGTTCAACGCCAAGCCGTCGGATCGCCCGCTCCCATTTATGGGCGTGATCGACGTCGAACACGATGGCGTCGTCGCATTCCACAACAAGCCAAGCGTTGCCGCGCAGCTCCGCTTCGAGCTGCCCCGCCCCCCAGCTCGAGCACCCCAGCGCCAGCGTGAACCGTTCTGGCGGAGAGGGCCCCGCCATCGCTTCCAGCACATCGCGCGACGTCGTGAGCGACAGATTGGCGCTGACCGGCTGGGTCGCGTCCCCTGCGGCGAACTCCGGCGAGTGCACCACGTACCCGCGCTCCTGCCGCACCGGGCCGCCGTCGAGAACCATGTGCAACGGCGCGGCCCCCGCAAGCGGGATGCCCAAATGCTCCAGCACATCGCCCACCGTCAGCTCTTCTTTGGGCTTGTTCACGATCACGCCCATCGCCTGATCGGCGTTGTGCACGCACATCAAGATCACGCTGCGCTCAAACCGCGGATCGCCGATCCCCGGCATCGCCACCAATAGCTTCCCCGCAAGGCTGCCCAATAGCGTCGTCTCCCTGATCCTGGCCCCAATGCTTGCCGGTTTGAGAGAAAACGGCAAGCGGTCCGATACGGTCGTCGAATGGCTTCCCGCCTCCTATGCGAATGGTGTACCACGCCGGGCTGTTTCGCCCGTTGGCGGCGTTAACGATCAGGAGGATACGGCAATGATCAAAGTGGGTGATAAGCTTCCTGAGGTGACCTTCATGGCGGGCACGGCCGAAGGGCCCAAGCCGATGACCACCCAAGAAGTGTTCGGCGGCAAAACCGTGGCGCTGTTCGCCGTCCCCGGCGCCTTTACCCCGACCTGCTCGGCCAAGCACCTGCCGAGCTTTCGCGACAAGAAGGCCGACCTCGCCGCCAAAGGCGTCGACGCCATCGCCTGCGTTTCGGTCAACGACGCCTTCGTCATGAAGGCCTGGGGCGCCGATCAGCAAGTGGGTGACAGCATGTTGATGCTGGGCGACGGTAATGGCGAGTTTACCAAAGCGGTTGGCTTGGAAATGGATGCTGGTAAATTTGGGATGGGATTACGTTCGCAGCGCTATTCCATGTTGGTGAAAGACGGCGTGGTCGCGGAGCTCAACGTGGAGCAGGGCGGCGAATACAAGGTCTCCAGCGCGGAGTATTTGCTGGGACAGCTCTAAGCGGCAAAGGATGGACGGGATCATGGGTGGGGATTTGGTGATCTATGTGTTCGCGCTTCTGGCGCTGGTGACAGCGCTTAACGCGATCAAAGTGGTCCCCCAGGGGCGGGAGTTCACGGTCGAACGGTTCGGCCGCTACTTCCGCACCCTTAAGCCCGGGATTTCGTTCATCGCCCCGTTCGTGGATCGCGTCGGTCGGCGCCTGTCGATGATGGAGAGCGTCCTCGACGTCCCCCGTCAGGAGGTCATCACCAAAGACAACGCCATCGTCACCTGTGACGCGGTGGTGTTCACCCAGGTGATGGACGCCTCCAAGGCCGCCTATGCGGTGGAGAATGTGAACCTCGCGATCGTTAACCTGTCGCAGACCAATTTGCGCACCGTGGTCGGTTCGATGGACCTCGATGAGGTCCTCTCCCAGCGGGACGCCATCAACGCCCGCCTGTTGACGGTCATCGACGCCGCCACCCACCCCTGGGGCGTGAAGGTCACCCGGATCGAGATCAAAGACCTGTCTCCCCCGGCCGATCTCACGCAGGCCATGGCCCGCCAGATGAAGGCCGAGCGCGAGCGTCGCGCTCAGATCCTGGAAGCCGAAGGCGAAAAGCAGGCCGCAATCTTACGGGCCGAGGGCGCCAAACAAAGCGCCATCCTTGAAGCCGAAGGCCGCCGCGACGCCGCCTTCCGCGACGCCGAAGCCCGAGAGCGCGCCGCCGAAGCGGAAGCCAAAGCCACCGAACTTGTCAGCGAAGCCATCGCCCGCGGCGACGTGCAGGCTGTGAATTACTTCGTCGCCCAAAAATACGTGGAGGCTTTCGGCAAGCTCGCTGAAAGCCCGCAACAGAAGACGGTGATCGTGCCGGCGGAGCTTGGCGGGCTCACCTCCCTCGTTGAAGGCATCCGAACGCTGACGGAGGCGAACAAGCCCGCGGGCGCAGCCCCGATGCGCGCCTCCGCGCGCGACACTTCGCATCCGCCCCAAAGCCCTTGGGGAGACGGTTCCCGCGGCTGAGTGAGTTGCAACCGAGGCCCAATCAAGCCACCTAAAGCCTAGGAAGGGGCGATTGGATCATGGATTGGCTTCTGCAGACCTTGGCCGGCGTGGAGTACTGGCACTGGCTGGCGTTGGGGCTTGGGCTTTTACTGGTCGAACTGCTCACCGGAACGACCTATTTGCTCTGGCCCGCCGTGGCCGCCTGGATCACCGGCCTCGCGGCCATGATCATCCCCATGCCCTTCGCCGCCCAGATCGCGATCTTTGCCGTGGCGGTGGTGACCCTGCTTCTTTGCGCCCGGCCCCTGGTGCGCAATCGGCTCCTGATTGGACCCCAGACCGATCTCAATGAGCCTGGCCGACAGCTGACAGGCGCCCAGGCCGTCGCTGTTTGCGCCTTTGCGCAAGGCGAAGGGCGGGTGAAGCTCGGCGACACCGAGTGGCGCGCCGAGAGCCAGGACCCGATCCTCGCCGGCGATGCTGTCGAAGTCGTGGGCGTTAACGGCGCAAGCCTTAAGGTCAAGAAGCGGTCTTAACCGGTCCGAAGCGTTGCGATAGCGCCTCGAGCCAAGGCGTCTGCCCGTTCGTTCTCGGTGTGGCCGGCATGTCCCTTCACCCACTGCCAGGTCACCTTATGCTTGGCCGCAGCCGCGTCGAGCCGCTTCCAAAGATCCTCGTTCTTGACCGGTTTTTTGTCCGCGGTTTTCCAGCCGTTCCGCTTCCAACCGTGGATCCACGTCGTCAGCCCGTCTTTGACATACTGACTGTCGGTCGTCAGCGTCACCGCGCAAGGCCGGGTCAGGGCCTCAAGCGCGGCGATCGCGGCCATCAGCTCCATCCGGTTGTTGGTGGTCAAAGCCTCAGCCCCGGAGAGCTCCCTCTCCGTGCCGTTGAAGCGCAGGATGGCGCCCCAGCCGCCCGGGCCGGGATTGCCCGAGCAGGCCCCGTCGGTCCAGATCTCCACGCTCGCCATCAGGTCCAATCCGGGCGGCGCACCAGCCAGAAGATCAAAGCGCTGAAAGCGCCGGTGGCCCCCCCGGCGAGCAGCAGCGGGAGCATCGAGAACCGATCCATCCCCCACGGGCCGAGCGACAAGGCGAGCACCAGCCCCCCAACGACATAGCCAAGCGCCAGATACATCCCCCAGCCGCGCAGCCCGGTCAGGTCCAACAGGCCGTGCAGCGGCAGCCACACCGCCGCCAGGGCCAGCGACCCCAGAAGGATTGCGGCGCCGAACGCGAACACCAGCAACAGGAATGGCGTCGGCGGATCGAGGCCTAAAACCTCCAAAAGCCCTATCGGACGCCCGGCCAGCACCGCGTCCGTCCAGGTCAGGGCCATCGGCCCCAGGACGATCATCGTCAGGGCGGCGGCGAACAGGGCAAGGGTCGCGCGAAGCGCCATGAGCCTTCTCCTGGGGGGCGGAATCGCAATCGCCCGCTCCGATCCATGCGAGAAAGGCGATCAGAAGGCGCTTGGCAAGCGCACTTCCTCAGCTGCCCTGGGTCAGGCGCCGTAATCGGCCGGGCCCAGAGCCCGAGCGTGAAACGCCAGGCGATCGGCATAGTCGAGGGGATTCTTCGGCCGCACCAGCGCCCCGGGTGGGCTTGCCGCCCAGTCCGCGAGGCGCGTTGCGAAGAACCGCATGGCGGCGCCCTTGGCGAGAACGGGCAGGGCCTCGCGTTCGGTCGCCGTCAGAGGTCGCACCGCATGATAGCCTGCAATCAGGTTCTGAGCTTTGGTCAGATTGAAGCTGCGATCGGGCTCAAAGCACCATGCGTTGATGCAGATCGAAAGGTCGTAAGCCAACGCGTCCGTGCATGCGAAATAGAAATCGATCAGACCCGAAACCTGGGCCCCCAGAAACAACACGTTGTCAGGAAACAGATCGGCATGGATGACCCCTTGCGGCAGGCCTTCCGGCCAATTCGCCGCCAGGGCCGCCAAATCCGCCTCCAGGCGCTCAGCAAGGCCGGGCTGCAGCGCCTCCGCCTGCGCCAATCGGGGGAGCACCAAGGTTCGCCAATCCGGCAGGCTCAGGCTGTTGGGCCGGTTCAAGGCCGTCCCCTCGAGCGCAAGATGCATATGCGCCAATGCCTCCCCGACGGCTCGGCATTGCGCCGCCTGCGGGCGTTTCGGCGAAACCCCATTCAGGAAGGTTATGAGCGCGCAGGCCTTGCCCCGAACGATGGCGGTCAAGCCACCCTCGCGGGTCCGCACGGGGCGGGGCGCCGCAACCCCTTGGTCTGCGAGCGTCTCCATGACCCCCATGAAGAACGGCAGATCCTCCACCCGCACCCGCTTTTCATAGACGGTGAGGATGAAGCGGCCGGCTGTGGTCTCGAGCAGGAAGTTGGA
>JBILVS010000099.1:0-10483 GCA_044370335.1 Caulobacterales bacterium | reverse complement strand
ATGGGGCGGTTGTAGCCCTCGATCGCCTGCATCAGACGCCGAGCGCCGGGCTTGTCGGTAATGGCGGCGCGGTGGGTGGTCTTGGGCGCGGCGATCGCGCCCTGGAGCGCGGGCGTCGGATCGCTGGTGGCGCGACCAGTGGCGACGGCGAGCCGCATCACTTGGCCGATGGAGGCGCGCAGACGCCGCGCGGTTTCGAGGTGGCCTTTGCCCTCCACGTCCCGCAGCACGGAGAGGATTTCGACCGGCGTGATCGCGTTGACGGGCCGATCCGCCAACGGCGCGGCCAGCTCCTTCAAAAGTCAGGCGCGCTTGCCGATGGTGGCCGCCGCCTTCTCTTCTCGCGCCAGCTTCGCCAAGAACTCGTCGGCGACCAGGCCGAAGGTTGTTGCCCGGGCGACCCTGGCGGTCTTTAGGGCGACCCGCTTTTCGACGATCGGGTTGACGCCGGCGCGGATCATCGCCCGGGCGCGGGCGTTGGCCTGGCGCGGGCGTTGGCCCGGCGCGCGGTCTCAGGGCTGATGTCTGGGTACGGCCCGAAGGACGCGGTCAGTCGTCGGCCATCGAAGCGGAAGTCGAGCCGCCAGAGCTTCGAGCCATTCGGCAGCACCGCGGGATAAAGGCCGCGGCCATCGGTGAGGCGGATCGGCTTCGGGCTAGGTCGGGCGTTCTCGACAATGTATTCTGTGAGCATCACGGCCGTATCCTGAGGCGCTTTTGGCGGTATCGCCCGCCGCGGCTCTACAGGATCAAGACAGATTTTCAAAAATTTGCACTGTCAGCCCGATGCCCAGAGCTTGCTGCGAAATTTCGTCGCTTTCTCGCCGAAAAATCCTTGTTCGCCAAAGCTTTCCTAAGAATTCCGCGGCTTTCCGCCAGATGGTCGAAAAAGAACAAATGGCGCCCAGAAGAGGAAACCAGGATTGGTCGCCTTTAAGTGCTTGATATTGCACGAAACAGGCGCCGGGAAAAGGGCAGTGTCGGCACCCAACTTCTGTACCGACATTAACGAACGTTAATCAGATTTTCGGTACAGGAAGGTTCGAGTCCCAAGGGCGACTCACAGTCCCAAGGTTGGCGAAGAACGGACCCGACGCTAGCCACGGCTTAAGCTTGTTTTGTCAGAAAGTAGGTATATATTTCTGACAGAAAGATTGGATGCTTCCATGCGTGGTTTGGCAAGTCTCATCATGAAGCGCGTTCGCGTCTCCGGACGGGGACGGCGCGTATTCGCCGCCAAGGACTTTTTGGACCTTGGGGCGCGCGCCGCCGTGGACCAGGCCTTGAGCCGACTGACAAAGGCTGGCGAGCTTCGCCGGGTGTCGCGGGGGCTTTACGACTGGCCGCGGCACAGCCCCGTTCTGGACGCGCCCGCGCCCGCCGATACTGACGCGGTGATCGCCGCTGTCGCCCGACGAACTGGGCAGCCGATCGTTCGGGACGCGCTGGCTGCGGCCAATGCGATGGGGCTCACGACGGCGGTCCCAACTCGCATGGCGTTTGTCACCACCGGAAAGGCTTCCGACTTCACGATCGGTGGCCGTCGCGTGAAGTTGTCGATGGCGCCAGCCTCGGTACGCCCATGGATCGGCTCGCGTGCGGCGCCGATTGTTCAGGCGCTGGTGTGGGCGCGCGATGCACGGCTTTCGCTTGATGACGTCGCAACGACGATCGCGCGGCATACGTCGGATGATGCTGCGCGCGACCTGGCGAAGGGTCTCGCGCGCCTTCCGGGCTGGGCGCTCGCCCCGGCCCAGAGCATTGTCGCGAATCGCATCAATATGGCGGGATGAATTCGAACTATCGGACGTTCGACAACTTCAAAGAGCAAGGCCGCCGCGACCTTTTCGAGGCCGCGGCGGTTTCGCTTGGCACCAATGCGCAGGCGATCGAGAAGGATTTCTGGGTTTGCCGTGTGATTGACGCCTTGTTCAAGGGGTTGTCGCGCCAGCCTAAGCTCTTCTTCAAGGGCGGCACTTCGCTCTCAAAAGGCTTCGGGCTCATTCATCGTTTTTCGGAGGACATCGATATTGTCCTCTCGCGCCACGGTCTACGGCTCGGGCCGGATCGAGATCCGCTTGTCGATGGCTTGAGCCGCAGTAAGCGCAAAGAGCGTTTTGAGGCGCTTGGACCGATCTGCGCTGCCCACGTTGGCGGGAGGATGCGCGAAGGCCTTGCGACGCTGCTTCCCCAATGCGCTATCGAGCTAGATCCGGACGACGCACAGACGCTCCGCGTGCGCTATCCGTCCATCTATCCGCCAGACCCCTATCTGCGGCCGTTCGTCAAAATCGAATGTGGCGCGCGCGGCGCTCTTGAGCCGATCCAGATCAGAACCATCGCACCCTATGTGCAGAGCCTGCTGGAGATGCGTCTCGACCTGACCACGCCAATGGTGACGCTGATCGCCGCGCGGCGGACCTTCTGGGAGAAAGCGCTCATCCTGCATGGTGTGTTCTGCGGCTTTCGCGATGAAGGCAGGTTGCCCACCGATGCGAACCCGATTTCCCGCCACTACTACGACCTCGCCATGATGTTTGGAACGAAGGAAGGCGCCGCAGCGGTCGCCGATCTCCACTTACTCGCGGACGTACGCGAACATAAGCAGCTTGCATTCAGGCGCCCTTGGGAAAAGCTGGCGGAGGCGACGCCTGGTTCAGTGCACCTGGTCC
Source organism: Caulobacterales bacterium (assembly GCA_044370335.1). Lineage (GTDB taxonomy): Bacteria > Pseudomonadota > Alphaproteobacteria > Caulobacterales > Aquidulcibacteraceae > REEB509. Next base: position 7,811 of record JBILVS010000099.1, on the reverse strand, counting down.
CGCAGGGTCCAGTTCAGGAACTTCTAGCCGCAGACTTTGAGCGCATGTCCGGCATGATGTTCGGCGAACCGCCGACTTTCCAGTGGGTGATCGATAGACTCGCGGAGACCGAAGCCGCCATCAACCGCGCGCCAGGCCGCGCGAGCTGAACTGGCGCTCCGCGTCACGTCGCTTCAGCCGATGCTTGATCGGCACCGGTTGTATTGAACACGGCGGGTACAGACTTGCTGGCCAGTCAACGAGAAAGCCGAGCAAAATCAACATTCCCCACTCTGGGGAAATCGAAGAAGAGGAAACCAGGATTGGTCGCCTTTAAGTCCTTGATATTGCCCGAAACAGGCGCCGGGAAAAAGGCAGTTTCGGTACCCAACTTCTGCACTAATATTAACAAAAGTTAATCGCATTTTGGGTACAGGAACGTTCGAGTCCCAAAGGCGACTCGAACCTCGAAACAGCTTTGTGATCTGGCGCGCTCGGAGCTTCGTCCTCGCAATCGTGGACCGTCGGTCCATGATTGCAAGGTTCCCCCTGCCCAGTATGATATTCCCGTTCGGGAATATTTCCTTTTACAAAGCGCGATGAAAGCGGAAAATTACCCGAACGGGACAATTTTTCTTGCCGCAGTGGTGACAGCCTCGTATTTTCCCGTTCGGGAATTTGGAGGCCGTTGTGACCGCTGACGAATTTGGAGCCGCCATCCGCGCCGCTCGCAAGGCCCAGGGCCTGCGGCAGGACCAGCTAGCCGGCGCGGCCGGAGTGGGCGTGCGGTTCATCGTCGATCTGGAGGGCGGCAAGCAGACGACGCACCTCGGCAAGGCGCTGGCGGTGGCTGCGGCGCTTGGCCTTAGGGTTACGATTCAGCAGCCGGACGCGACGCAATGAAGGCGACGCTCTCGGTCTGGTGGGACTTCAAGCTTGTGGGCGCGCTCAGGCTCGACCAGCACGGCGACATGAGCTTCGCCTACGATCCTGAGTGGCTCGCCGACTCCGGCGCCGCCCCTTTGTCGGCGTCCCTGCCCAAGCAGGCCGAGACGTTCAATCGCCGCGCTTGCCGTCCGTTCTTTGCCGGTCTCCTGCCCGAAGAGGGACAGCGCGAAGCCGTGGCGCGCGCGCTTGGCCTCTCGAAAGGAAATGACTTTGCACTGCTCCGCGCATTGGGTGGCGATGTCGCCGGCGCGCTGATGCTCTGGCCAGAAGGCGAAGCGCCGCCAGTGCTTGCCGAGCACGCGGCGCCTGAACCGCTTGGCGACAACGCGCTGGTCGCCGTGCTCGACGAATTGCCGACCCGGCCCTTGCTGGCCGGCAAGGACAGCTTGCGCCTTTCGCTCGCCGGCGCGCAAAACAAGGTTCCCGTCGTGCTCGTCAACGGCAGGATCGCCTTGCCGGCGCCAGGACAGCCGACAACGCATATCCTGAAGCCGCCAATCGAACGATTTCCCGGGACGACGGAAAACGAAGCCTTCGCGATGGCGCTCGCGGCTGATGTGGGCCTTTCCGTGGCGCCAGCGGAAGCGCGCGTCGTGTCGGATCGCCGCTTCCTGCTTGTCACGCGCTATGATCGCGCCCTGAAGGCGGATGCGGGCGTGGTTCGTCTGCACCAGGAGGATTTTTGTCAGGCGCTCGGCCTTCCGCCCGAACACAAATACGCGGCTGAGGGCGGGCCGACGTTCAAAACCTGCTTTGACCTACTTCGTAGGGCCGCAACCCGGCCTGCGGTGGAAGTGCTGAAGCTCCTCGACGCAGCGATCTTCAACCTGATCATCGGCAACGCCGACGCCCACGGGAAGAATTTCAGCCTGCTCTATGGGGCTGACGGCGCGACGCTGGCGCCGCTCTACGATCTCTTGTCGACCGTCGCCTATCCCGAGCTTTCGCCGAAGCTCGCCATGAAAATTGCCACGTGCGCCACGTTGGAGGAGACTGACGAGTCTACCTGGCCAAAGTTCGCCGATGATGCGGGGCTCGCGGCGCCCTTCGTGCGCAAGCGCGTGAAGGAGCTCGCGGCCGCCGTCGCGGATGCGGCCTCGCCGGTTGCTGAGAGGATCGCGATGCCGGGCCTTTCGGATGCCGATCTGACGCGCTTCGCCAACACAATTTCGGCGCGCGCTAGCCGCTTGCGATAGATCTCGCCGCTTACATCGGCGGCAGGCCCGGCGTCCTGCCCCGCCACAGGCCCCACGAGATCGACTGGCCGAGCACGATCCCTTGTACATGCCGCCCGGCGAATTGCTCCAACGCCGGCCGCCAAGGCACAAGCTGCGCCGTCTCGCGTTGCCAAAGAAGGGCGTAGCGCCCCTGGGCCAGGTCGATGCGACGCCGCCCGCGCGAGGTTCGAGGTCAAACGCTCTGATCTGAATTGGGATGCAATGGACGAGGCCACGAAGGTGGAGTTCAACGAAGCCTTCAAGGACAGCGACACAATCACCGTCGACCCCAATGCCCTGGAGCGTTCAGTTCACCATCCCGGAGCGCAACCGGGCCACCGTCAGCGAATTTCGGCGCGTCATGAATGAGGGCCATCTCGGCCCGAATGGCCTGCTGCGCAAACCAATCATGGGCAAGACCATCGTTTTTGCCGTCACAAGACGGCACGCGGAAACGTTGGCGCGCCTATTTGACGAGGCCTTTGCGGATCAAAAACCCACGCCCGAAACACGATACGCGGATTTTGTTGTGTCTGAGCTGCCGGAGGACGACAGCGGCGACGCTGAAGCCAAGATCAAGCGCTTCAAGGACGAAGCGTTTTCGAAAATCCTTGTGTCCGTGAATATGCTCGACACGGGCTTTGATTGCCCGGAAGTGACGCACCTTGTGATGGCGCGCTTCACAAAATCCTCGATCCTCTATCAGCAGATGCGGGGGCGTGGGACACGTAAGGTCGACCACATCCACAAGACACGCTTCACGATTTGGGACTTCGTCGGCGTCACCGCATATCACACAGACGATGAGGTGGTTCACGAAGGCGGTGTCGTGCTGACCCCGCTGAAAAGGGTCAAGACCCAAAGCCGCGCAAGCTTTTGGTGCTGGATGTGCCCGATTGGATCGATCCCGCCACCCGGTCATGGACGGCGATGGACCCGGACGGCAACCTTGTGCCCATCGATGGGCCAGAGGCCCGCGCGCAAGAACTGGGCTTTCGGTTTGAGGGATGGTTCACGGAACACGAGCCGCGCTTCTCGCCCGTGCAGGAACGCTTTCTTAAACAGGTTGGCGAGCAAATCCGCGTCAATGGCGGCGCCATCAGCCGCTTCGGCAAAGAGCGGTTCGTTCAACCGCCATTCTCCTTGCGCGGCGGGCTGCCGGCGGCGGTGGAGGCGTTCGGCGGGGAAGACCAGCTTGACGCAACTCTCGAAGAGCTGAATGCCAATGTCTTCGGTGGCCCATCTTCATCACACTAGAATCGACAGAACGGATCACCACGCACCATGCCCTTCACGATGGAGATGCGCCGCGATGTCGATCGCATCCGCGATTACCTCTTTGGCGGCGGCTATCCCGATCCCGTCAGCAATGTCCATCGAAGCGGCGCAATGCCCCGCAATGCGCCGCACGAAATCTGCGACCACGCGCCGCGGACGCACGCTTCAAGATTCGCGTGCGCGACGAAAGCAGATTTCCGCTTTATGCCGAGCACGGACGGTAAATGGCTGCATATCTTCCTAAGCCGCCGTGAGCGATCCCAAGGCGCGGCGCACCGCAGCGGGATCTTTGGCGATAACACGCAGATAAGCCTGTGCCGCGGTGTCGGGCGCGTTGCGGTCCTGCTCCAAGTCGTGCAGCGTGCCGATAGGAATGTGAAACTGCGCCGCGAATTCTTCCTGCGTGAGCTTGAGCGCCCGGCCAATGATCTTCACCTGCGGCGTGCGCGTCATGCGCGTGAGGTCCGCATCAGTGAGCGGACGGTGATCGGGATCAAGTGCTTTGCTCATGGTCGCACCGCCGATAAAGTGGCCCTTCGTGGTTATTTCGCAGTCCACGGATTGATTAAGGCAACACCGCAATCAGCAAAGTCATCGACGTTTCGCGTTGCCAAGCTTGCGCCGCGCGACCGAGCGATGGCGGCAATCTGAGCATCAATTTGGGAGATTGGCCGACCGGCTTGGCGACGACTTGCGGCGATCTCAGCGAAGTGGCGCGCCGCATCGCCATCGAAGGGCAGCACACGTCCGGCCATGTCCTGCACAAACATGGCTTGTGCTGCCGCGGATAGATCATCCCGCCGGCGCCCGGGCGCTACCAACGCGATCCCATAAAACACTTCGGCTTTGGTCAACGCGGTTGTGAAAAGTGCGGACGGCGCAACGCGCGCAAACCATGCCGCGACTTCCGGCGCCGGATTGGCGCGCATCATTTCCGAAATCACATTCGTGTCGAGGATGATCACGAGCCGAAGCCCGTCGGCTCCCGGATCGGCTCGCGCGGGGTAGCCGGCAAGTCGACTCCGCCAAGGACTGCAAAGCGGGCATGGATGGCGCGGCCAAGATCAACCGGCGCGCCCGCTTCTGTCGAAAGCGCCGCACGCAGGATGTCCCGCGCTTCTTCTTCCATGGATTTGCCGTGCTCGGCCGCGCGCACACGCAGCCGGGCCTTCAAGGCTTCGTCCAAATTCCGAATGGTCATGGTCGCCATTGGAAGCCTCAATGTTGCATTCAATGACTGCATATTAGTCAATGAGTGCAGGCCCAGCAAGCCGTTTCAGAGCCTCAGCCATACTTCACGTTGATGATCCGCATGCTCGCTTGGAAGGCGCCGACCGTGTTCTCCGTTGCCACTGGGCTAAGCGCCGTTGGTTTCGTACTCCCCGCATCGCGCAGCGCATCCAGATAATCCGCCCGCCACTGCATCAGCTGCACGCGCTCGTCCCAGTGTTCGCCGCGGGCATAGGCGCGGCGGATGGCGTTGGGGTCTTGGTGGGCGAGTGCGCGTGGGCAAGTGCGCGTTCGATGGCGGCGGAGGAGAATTTCGAGTTCTCGTGCAGCAGTGTGGAGGCGAGTGTGCGGAAGCCGTGGGCGCTCATTTCTTCTGATGCGAAGCCGAGCGAGCGCAGCGCGACGCAGATCGTGTTCTCGCTGATCGGGCGGGTGTGGCTGCGCTGGCCGGGAAAGCACAGCTCGTTCCAGTGGCCGGAATAACGATGCAAGGTGCGGAATGCCGCAACGGCTTGACGGGACAGTGGAATGCGGTGCTCGCGGCGCATCTTCGTGCGTGCGGCGGGGATGATCCATATGGCCGCATCGAGATCGACCTCCGGCCACCGCGCCAAGCGGCACTCGCCGGGGCGCGGGAAGCAATAAGCCATGACCTGCATCGCCGCCTTCACGATGGGGCGGTTGTAGCCCTCGATCGCCTGCATCAGACGCCGAGCGCCGGGCTTGTCGGTAATGGCGGCGCGGTGGGTGGTCTTGGGCGCGGCGATCGCGCCCTGGAGCGCGGGCGTCGGATCGCTGGCGGAGCGACCAGTGGCGACGGCGAGCCGCATCACTTGGCCGATGGAGTCGCGCAGGCGCCGCGCGGTTTCGAGGTGGCCTTTGCCCTCCACGTCCCGCAGCACGGAGAGGATTTCGACCGGCGTGATCGCGTTGACTGGCCGATCCGCCAACGGCGCGGCCAGCTCCTTCAAAAGTCAGGCGCGCTTGCCGATGGTGGCCGCCGCCTTCTCTTCTCGCGCCAGCTTCGCCAAAAGCTCGTCGGCGACCAGACCGAAGGTTGTTGCCCGGGCGACCCTGGCGGTCTTTAGGGCGACCCGCTTTTCGACGATCGGGTTGACGCCGGCGCGGACTCAAGGCTGATGTCTGGGTACGGCCCGAAGGACGCGGTCAGTCGTCGGCCATCGAAGCGGAAGTCGAGCCGCCAGAGCTTTGAGCCGTTCGGCAGAACCGCGGGATAGAGGCCGCGGCCTCGCTGAGGCGGATCGGCTTCGGGCTAGGTCGGGCGTTCTCGACAACGTATTCTATGAGCATCACGGCCGTATCCTGAGGCGCTTTTGGCGGTATCGCCCGCCGCGGCTCTACAGGATCAAGACAGATTTTCAAAAATTTGCACTGTCAGCCCGATGCCCAGAGCTTGCTGCGAAATTTCGTCGCTTTCTCGCCGAAAAATCCTTGTCCGCCAAAGCTTTCCGAAGAATTCCGCAGCTTTCCGCCAGATGGCCGAAAAAGAACAAATGGCGCCCAGAAGAGGATTGGAGTTATCCACAGTCCGGGCTGTTGAATTATCAGCGCTTTTTGTCCGCCTGATCGGTCAGTTTAGCACCACGGCGCAGCGCTAAACTTAGTACCTCGACCTGGTCAAGCGCGTGCTGAGAAATTCGCGTCCGCGTTCGGGCGGAGTTCGAGTCCCGGTTGCCGACCCGAAGCGGGCGCCGGGCTGTCCAAGCCCGCGCCATCATGATTGCGTTGCAATCAACGCAATCATGATGTAAGAGGACGTGTCGGAGATGCGAGATGGCCAGCCTGACGATCCGGAACCTGGAAGAGGACACCAAGGAGCGCTTGCGTGTGCGCGCGGCGCAGAACGGGCGCTCCATGGAGGAGGAAGCGCGTGCAATCCTTCGCGCGACGGTGGCTGGCGCCACGGCCGCCGATCTGTGGACGCGATCGCGCGCCTTGTTCGCCGGCGCAAAGGGTGTCGACCTCACAATCCCGTCGCGCGCCGCTGACCGAACGCCGCCTGCTTTTGACGCTGACGAATGATCGTGCTCGACACCAACGTGGTGTCGGAGCTGATGCGTCCGGCACCAGATCCCAAGGTGCGTGCCTGGCTTGGCGGCTTGGGCGCGGCCCCCATTTCAACGAGTGCGGTCACCATTGCGGAGGTCGTGTTCGGCCTCGCACGACTGCCGGATGGCAAGCGCCGTTCTGACCTCATGGAGCGGTTCGATGCGCTGATCTTTGGGCCGCCGACATTGCCCGTGCTAGGCCTTGATGAGCAAGCCGGCCGCCTCGCCGGCGAGTTTCGTGCGCTGCGCGAGAGCCTGGGACTCGGGAGTTCGCCATCGGACATGATGATTGCCGGCATCGCCATGGCGAACGGGGCGAGTCTCGCGACGCGCAATGCTAGCGACTTTTCTGGCCTGCCAATCAGCGTCATTGATCCGTGGAGCTGAAGGCAATGCGCGATTGCGCTGAATCACAAAACTTCGAGAGAACGGCACACAGCGGAGGCGAAAATGGCAAGCATCTTTCTTAGCCACTCTCACGACGACAAAGCCGACACGGCCGTTTTCGTTGATGAACTGCGCCGCGCGGGACTCGATGTTTGGTATTCACTCGAACGTCGCTTAGAGCCCAACCGAAAATTAAGGTGAGTGATTTCAGCGACTTGTGATTCTCTGTGGTTGCGAAGCTACGGAGAAGCCCAATGCCATGGACTGAAATCACTCGTGGCTACCATGACAGACGTTCGCTGCGCTATGCAAGCGACTGCACGGATGCGGAATGGTTGCTGATAAAGCCCTTCATGCCCGCGCGGTCGAAGGTGGGGCGTCCGCGGCGGACGAAAATGCGGTCCGTCTGGAACGCGATCCAGTATATCGCTGCGACGGGTTGCCAGTGGTCGCAGCTGCCGAAGGATTTCCCGCCCTTCACCACCGTGCAGTACTATTTCTACAAGCTACGCGACAGTGGTGTGCTCGACCTGATCAACGAGGCGCTGGCCAGCGCTTCCCGGGTTCTGTCGGGTCGTGCGCCCGAACCGACGGCTGGGGTGATCGACAGCCAGTCAGTCAAGACAACAGAGAGCGGCGGGCCGCGAGGGTTTGATGCCGGAAAGAAAATCAAAGGTCGCAAGCGCCACATCGTCACCGATAC
>JBILVS010000098.1:0-10501 GCA_044370335.1 Caulobacterales bacterium | reverse complement strand
GGCCCGGGCCTGATCCGGATGCGCCATTTCCTGGACATTGCGCCGCTGCCGAAGGCGGCGCTGCGGGCCATTCTGGATGAGGCGCATCGGCGCAAAGCCTCTCGCGTCGGCCGGCCGAAAGGCGCAATCGACGCCGATGCGCCGCTCCAGGGGCGGCTGCTCGCCATGATCTTTGAGAAGGCCTCGACCCGCACGCGGGTGTCCTTTGACGTCGGCATCCGCCAACTGGGCGGCGGGGCGCTGGTGATGAGCGCGGGCGAAACCCAGCTCGGCCGCGGCGAAACCGTGCAGGACACGGCCCGCGTGCTCTCCCGCATGGTCGATGCGGTGATGATCCGCGCCAACCGCCATCAGGACGTGCTGGATTTTGCCGCCGCCGCCGCCGTGCCGGTCATCAACGGGCTGACGGACTTGTCCCACCCCTGTCAGATTCTGGCGGACCTCCAGGCCATCGAGGAACGTTCGGGACCAGTGACGGGCAAAACCATCGCCTGGGTCGGAGACGGCAACAATGTCTGCGCCAGCTTTGTAGAGGCTGCTACGGCCTTCGGCTTTTCTCTGACGATCGCGACGCCGGACGCCTACCGTCCGCGCACCCAGGTGCTGCAAGCCGCCGCCGCGGCGGGCGCTTCGGTGCGGGTGTTCGAAACCGCCGCCGAAGCCGTCAAGGGCGCTGACGTCGTCGTCACCGATACCTGGGTGTCGATGGGCGACACGGATAAGGACGCGCGGATGGCCGCCTTTCCGCCGTTCCAGGTCAATGAAGAGCTGATGGCCAAAGCCGCCCCCGGCGCGCAGTTCCTGCACTGCCTGCCGGCCCATCGCGGCGAAGAGGCGACGGACGCGGTCCTTGATGGCCCGCAAAGCGCCGTCTGGGACGCCGCGGAAAACCGCATCCATGCCCAGAAGGCCGTGATGCTCTGGTGCTTCGGGCTGGTCGCGCCGTGAGCGAAGACGCCCTGTTCTCGTTCCAGGTTGAAGGCGCCCCCGTCCGCGGGCGCCTTGTGCGCTTGTCCCCCGCGGTGGTGGACGCGATCCTGCAACGTCACGCCTATCCGCGGCCCGTGGCCTTGCTTCTAGGCGAGGCGATTGCGCTTGTGGCGCTGTTCGGCGGCCTCGCCAAAGCCGCCCAGCGCATCACGCTCCAGGCCGAAGGCGACGGCCCCTGCGCGCTTCTGGTGGCCGAGTGGCGCCAGGACGGCTCCCTGCGCGCCTATGCCCGCCTCGCCGCCGACGGCGCCGAGCGCATCGGCGACCAGGGCCGCATGACCCCGCAGGCCCTGCTTGGCCAAGGCGCCCTCGCGGTGACGCTCGACCTTGGTCCTGAGACCGATCAGCTCCAGGGCTTTGCCCCGCTGGAGGGCGACACGCTTTCGGCTTGCGCTGAGATTTACTTCGAGCGCAGCGAGCAAACCCCCACGCGGGTTCGCCTCGCCTGCGTGGAAGACATAAGCGCACTAGGATCGGCTTGGCGCGCGGGTGGGGCGGTGATCCAGCGCGTGGCCGGCGACGACGCCCGCGGCTTCACCGAAGACGACTGGGAGCGGGCGCAGTATCTGTTCGCGACCTTGGAAGACGCCGAGCTCGTCGATCCGCTGCTCAAGGCTGAAGAACTCATGTTCCGCCTCTTCCACGAGGACGGCGTTCGCATGACGGAAGGCTGGCCGCTGGCGGATCGCTGCACTTGCGACGTCAAGCGATTGGTGGCGGTTCTCTCCCGCTTCATGGCCGAGGAGCTGACCGATTTCGTCGAGCCCGACGGCCTTATCCATGCCCGCTGCCAATTCTGCGCTCGGACCTACAAGCTCACCCCGGAGGAGGTCGCTGGGTAGAGCATCTACTATGAATTACTAAAATAAGAAGCGGTCGTAGAATGGCGTTTTCCCATCCACGGGAGACCTCGATGCGCACAGATTGGCCCGAGACGGCGAACGAACTCAATCCGCTGGTGGCGGCCCTGTGCGGCGTCCAGCCGGAGATGATGCAGGGCTTCAGCCAGATGGCGCAGGCCGCGCTTAAGACTGAGGCCCTGGACACTAAAACCAAAGAGCGGATCGCGCTGGCGATCTCCGTCGCGGTCCGCTGCGACGCCTGCATCACCTGCCACGCCAAAGCCGCGGTGAAGCAGGGCGCCTCTGATCAGGAAATCGCTGAGACCATCGGCATGGCGGTTTATATGGGCGCAGGGCCGAGCGTGATGGACGCCGCCCAGGCGCTGGAAGCCGTCGGGCAGTGGCGGCAGGGGGGATGAAAAGGCGTTCCCTCCTCATCGGCGAGGACGATGTCAAAGACTGGGGTCCAGTCTTTCGTCGTTCTGGATTCCGGGTTCCTCGGCATACGCCTCGGACCCAGGACGACGGCGGCGCCTCCAGTCTCCGGGGCGGGCAAAGCCCAAACCCGGAGTCCATGGGTGAGTTGGACCGCGAGGCCGCCCTATGGGGCGTCCCGGAGATGGGGGTGTCCGTCATTCCGGTTGGCGAGCAATGCGAGCTGATCCGGAACCCAGCCGAATGCGCGAAGTCAGTTGGCCCTCGGTTCGGCGAGAACCTGCCCCACCGTCTCCCCGAACATCTGCGACCGCACATAGCGCGCAGGCGGCGAGCCGAAGCTCAACACCGTGTCGTGATAGCGCTTTAGCGAAAAGCCAGCGCCCCAGCGGCGCAGGGCTTCCGCCCGCAAGGCGAAGTGCTCACGCCAGCCGACAAAATAGGTCGGCAGTTGGGCGGAGGTCACCTGCGCCCGGATCCACTTGCCCGCCGCCTCCCGCTCCTCCTGGAAGGCGTCTTGCGTCATGAAGCGCAACGCCTCGTCCCGGTCGAGTTCGCCTGCGTGGATTTGGCCGTCAAGGATCGCGTTGGCGATCACCCGCAGCGCCCATTTCTTGTTGATCAGGGCGCGCAAGGGATCGCCGCCGAAATAGCCCTCTTCGCCCATCATGTCCTGCGCGTAGCACGCCCAGCCTTCGACGAACGACCCCGAATAAAGCACTGCCCGCAGCGTCGAGGGGAAGCGGTTGGAATGCCACAGCTGCACGTAATGGCCGGGCATCGCTTCATGCACGGTCAGCTCATGCAAGGAACGGCTATTGTATTCTTTGAGGAAGGAGGCTGTCTGCGCATCGCTCCAGCCGGCGGGGATTGGGCTGATCGCATAAAAGGTCGGCTGGTCGCGGTCGAGCGGCCCCGGCGGGTCGCAATAGGCCACCGCCACGCCCTGCTGAAACACTGGCATTTCGATCACCGACACCGGCGCGTCGGGCAGGGTGATGAGAGCGCGCTCCCGCACAAAAGCGGTGCTTTCCGCCAGCGTCTTTCGCGCGTCGTCCATGAGCTGCTCCCGCGCCGGTCGCTCAGCGTAGGCGACCTCGAGCGCTGCGGCGATGACCGCCCGCGCCTCTTCCGCCGAAGGCTGCGCCGGCGTCGGCGGGCCGCCCGTCCGGCCAGACCAATACTGCGCGGCGATCTCATACATTTCCGCCTGCGTGCGCGCCAACGACTCCCGCGCGTCGGCCCCGATCTCCTGCCAGCTTTGGGCCGAGTTCAGCGCCCGCGCGAGCTTGCTCGCATAAAGGCTTTCGCCGAGCCGAAACGCGCCCCGGGCATTGGGAAGAAGAGTCTCCTCCAGCCAGCGTTGCTGATCGGCGATCGCGGCCTTCGCCGTCTCCGCCGCCGCCAGCAGCCGCGTCCGGTCCGCAGGTCCCAGAGCCTCCGCCTGCGGCAGGATCATCTCATCGATGATGCTGACCGCGCCTGGGTTCTGCCGGATCGCGGTTTCGGCATGCACGCGCGGCACGCGCTCGGGCGTCAGGCTGTCCCGCGCCTGCTGCAAGAGCGCGGGCAGGGCCTGCATCCGCGCGGTCGCGGAAGCGAGCCGCTCCGGCAGGGGCGCAAACTCCCGCGCCATGAGGCTATAGAGCGCGCCCCCCGCAAGGCTATTATAGGCCAACGGGTCCCACGCCCAGGATTGCGCGTCCTCATCGTGCCAGGCCTGCAGCTGCAGCTCGTTCGACAGGATCGAGGCGTCGACCTGGTTGGCGGACGACAAGGCCTCCTGCGGGATCGCGGCCAAAGCCTGCGCCGTCGCCGTCCGCGCCGCCCGCCGCGCCTGCCGCCCCGTCTCGCTCACATCATCGAGCGCGTCGTCAAACCGGTGGTCCCCCAGCGCCGTCGCCCCGATCGGGTTGAGCCGGATCGTATCCTCGAGCCACTGCGCGCTCAGCGCCTGGAACGCGGCGTCCGCCGGCCCTTCGAGGGGCGGCGCTGTCACACACCCCGCAAGCGGCGCAAGCGTCGTGGAGCCCAAAAGCGCAAGTGTGTGGCGACGGCTGATCGACATGAGCGGACCTCCCCAAGAGCGAGCCCACCTTGCGGCCAAGGCCGCTTTTCGACAAGGAAGGCGGCATGAAGATTTTGCTGATCGGTTCGGGCGGGCGCGAGCACGCTTTGGCGTGGGCGCTGGCGCAGAGCCCGACCCTGACGGAGCTCGTCTGCGTGCCGGGCAATCCCGGGATGGCGGAGTTGGGGCGCTGCGTCCCGGTGAAGGCCGACGACGTGGCGGGCCTTGCCGCCCTTGCCGTGCAGGAACGGGTGGACCTTGTGGTGGTCGGCCCAGAAGGCCCCCTCGCCGCAGGCGTCGCCGACAAGCTCAAGGCGGTCGGCATCCCGTGCTTCGGCCCCAGCGCCGCCGCCGCCGAGCTTGAAAGCAGCAAGGCGTTCACGAAAGACTTCTGCCGCCGCCACGCGATCCCCACGGCGGACTATAAGATCTTCACCGATTTGATCCGGGCGAAGGCTTATCTCGGTTCCCGCGAGCCCCCCTTCGTGATCAAGGCCGATGGGCTTGCGGCGGGCAAAGGCGTGGTCATCGCCACGTCCCGCGCCGAGGCCGACGCCGCCATCGACGAGGCGCTGTTCCACAAGAAGTTCGGCTCCGCCGGCGAAACCATCGTGATCGAAGATTTTCTTCCCGGCGAGGAGGCGAGCTTTTTCGCCCTCTGCGACGGCAAAACCGCGCTGCCGCTGATCCCCGCGCAAGACCACAAGCGCGCCTATGACGGCGACAAAGGCCCCAACACTGGGGGCATGGGCGCCTATTCTCCGGTGAAGGTCTTCACGCCGGACGTCCAGGCGGCGACCATGGACCGGATCATCACGCCGACCTTGGCCGGCATGGACGCCGAAGGCCGGCCCTTTGTCGGCGTGCTTTTCGCAGGCCTGATGATCAGCGCCGATGGCCCCAAGCTCATCGAACACAACGCCCGCTTTGGCGACCCCGAGTGCCAGACCCTGGCGCGCCGGGTGAAGGCCGATTGGGCCGCACTGTTGTTCGCCGCCGCCACGGGCAGGCTGCACGAGGTCCCAGCCCCGGAGATCGATCCGCGGCCTTGTGTGGCGGTGGTCCTGGCCGCCCAAGGCTATCCGGAAGCGCCGCTCATGGGCTCCATCATCCGCGGCGTGGGCGAGGCGCAAGCGCTGGACGGGGTGGAGGTTTTCCACGCCGGCACGCGGCTCGATGAAGATGGCCTCCTCCGCGCTGCGGGCGGTCGCGTCCTCACCGTCACCGCCATGGCCGACACCCTCGCCGCCGCCGTCTCCCGCGCCTATCAAGCCGTGGACCTGATCGATTGGCCCGGCGGGTTCTGTCGCCGCGACATCGCCTGGCGCGCGCTCCAGACAACGTTGCGACCATAGGCGCTCAGCCGGAAAAGTTCGAAGGCGCGCTAGAGGCGACGCGTGTAGCCGACCGCAGCGATCACACCCTGATTTTCGGTACGCCCGCGCTTGAAAGCGGTGAGGGCGAGGAGCGCGCCTTCATAGAAGCCGCGCTCGGCGTTCACGGTCTCATCCGCCGTGGCGACATAAGCCAAAGCCAGATGAAGCTTTGATCCGTCTGCAAACCGGCGGCTCGCTCCCGCCGTGATCCAGGGGCGATCGCTGTTCGGCGCCCTTGCGCGGCGTGCCTCATCGGCGGTGGGCGTCGGATCCTAGCCGAGCCCCGACAGCACCGACCACGTCGGCGGCAGCGCAGAGACCGCACCGAGGGCGTCATTGGCGGCGTTCTCATAGCCGAAGCGCGTGACGGTCGCCCCCTCATAGGCGCCTCCCAGTCCTGCCGCGGACTGTTCCCGCCCCTTAGACCCGCCCGCAAGCGCAGGCGCGCTGAAACCCAAGATCAAGATTGACGCGATCAGTGCGCCGGCTGTCTGTGCCATCCGTTGAACCTCTGCCTGCGCTGTGTGTCCCGTTGTCCATGAACCGGAAGAACCGACTTGGGGTCCGGAACGGAGCCTTTCATTGGCGCTTGAGAGGGCGGGACGACAGCCATCGAGGCCACGCCGTGCGCAGAATTCTGCTTGCCGCGGCCGTTCGCGCCGAGACCACCGACATCCTCCGCGCGCCGACCGGCGAGGTTCGCGCCCCCGGCGTTTTCGGCGTCGGCCTCCTCGCTGAAGCCCGGGCCAACGACGACCGCGACACCGACGGCGACGTCCGCCCCGACATCGCCTAATCAGCGGCTCCAGCGCTCAGGCGCGATCGGCCTCTGCGCCAAATTCGGCGTCGGCCGCCTCGGGGCAGAGGAAGAAACCCGCGTCTTCGCTTTCGGCGCCTATGACATCCACCCCGGCGCCTTCAGCGCCGGGGTCGGCTAGGCCGACGATGAGTATGGACTGCTCTTCGGCGGCGCGCTCGACTTCGGCGACCGCTGGGGGGCTTCGGCGATTAAAGCTCCGTCAGCGATGATGAAGCCCGCCTCGGCGCCTGCAACGCCTCCCTCCCGGCCTGCGCTCGGCCATCTCTTACGCCCGCGAAGACAGCGGCGACGCTGACCTGATCGGCATCGAGCTTGGCTTGGGCGGCAGGCTCGACGCCGTGTTCTGACCGCGGGCGGCGGCTTGTCGCGGGCGCGGGAATTGGCCAGTGTGGCGGCCTTGGCAACCAAGAGGCCTCACCCCCATGCCAGAGCCCACCGCGCAGGAAACATTTTCCGGCACCAAACCGGTCGAGGACAAGCATCGCTTCGACGAAGCCGCCCTCAAGGCCTGGATGACCGCCCACGTGGGAGGCTTTGCGGGGCCTTTGGAAGTGCGCCAGTTCAAGGGCGGCCAATCCAACCCGACCTATCAGCTGGTCACCCCAGGCCAGACCTATGTTCTGCGTCGCAAGCCGCCGGGCAAACTCTTGGCTTCCGCCCACGCCGTCGACCGCGAATACCGGGTGATTTCAGCACTCCACCCGACCGGCTTTCCCGTCGCCCGCCCTTTCGGCCTCTGCGAAGACGAAAGCGTCATCGGCACGGTGTTCTACATCATGGCCCACGTCGAGGGCCGGATCATCTGGGACGGCTCGATCCCAGAAGCGACCCCCGCCGACCGCCGGGCGATCTATGAAGCCCAGGTGGCGACCCTCGCCCGCCTGCACATGACCGATCCCGCCGCCGTCGGCCTCTCCGACTTCGGCAAGCCCGGCAATTATTTCGCGCGACAGATCCACCGCTGGACCAAGCAATACCGTGATAGCGAAACCCAATCCCTGCCCAGCATGGACCGGCTCATCGATTGGCTGCCCGCCACCGTTCCCGATGACGATCAGACCAGCATCGTCCACGGGGATTATCGGCTGGACAACATGATCCTGCATCCTGTCAGGAACGAGGTCTTAGCGGTCCTCGATTGGGAGCTCTCCACTCTTGGCAATCCTTTGGCGGACTTCACCTACTTGATGATGAACTGGGTCATGCCCCAAGAAGGCGGCCGCTCCGGCCTTGCAGGACTTGATCTGGAAGCCCTCGGCATCCCAAGCATTGAAGACTGCGTGACCCAGTATTGCGCCCTCACTGGCCGCTCCAGCGTGCCGGACATGAACTGGTACTTCGCCTACAACCTCTTCCGGCTGGCGGCGATCTGTCAGGGCATCGCCGGCCGCGTCCGCGACGGAACCGCCTCATCGCCCCAGGCCGCTGCGATGGGGGCCCGGGTGCCGCTCCTTGCCGAGGGCGCCATGCGGTTCGCCCAGAAGGCGGGTCTTTAAAGCGGCGCCGCAAAACCGCGTGACGCGGACCGAAATCCCGCTTAAAGAGCCCGCCGCAAGAGGGACCAAAGGGGTTTTTCCGTCGTGGACGAGATCAAGAAGCGCCGTCGCAAACGCCGCATCGAAGGCTGGGTTGTGGCGTTGTCGTGCCTGACGGCTGTGGGCGTCGTCGGGGCCTTTGTGCCCCTCGCGGTCCGTCAAGCTGGCGGCGGCGGTGAGCATCAAGAAGCCGTGAGCTTCCCCGCCCCCGACTGGCTCGCCCCCGCCGAAGCCCGCGCCAAAGCCCGAGGCTTTGACTGGCTGAGCCTCGCTTACGGCGGCGGCATCGTTACCGTGAACGGCGACGCCCCGAGCCAAACCGCGGCCGACACCGCCTTCGCCGCCGCCCAAGCCGCCATCGCGGCCCAAAGCGCCCCTGCCGACACGATCGTGGTCAACAACATCGCCGTCGCCGGGGCGGAAGCCGTGGGCGCCGCCTTCGCTCAACTTGGCGCGACCCCCGACGTCCCCGCCTGCCAGGGAGCCTTCGCCGATACCCTCGCCGGCCGCTTTGTCGGCTTTGAGGTCGGCTCCGCCCGCATAACCCGCGACAGCGCCCAGCTGCTGGACGCGTTGGCCGCCGTCGCCAAACGCTGCGAGGCCCATCGTATAGAAATCGCGGGCCACACCGATTTGTCGGGCTCGCCGTCGCGCAATCTTCTCCTCAGCGAAGACCGCGCCACCGCGGTCCGCAATTATTTTGTGGAGCAGGGCGTGTCGGCGGAGACCCTGAGCGCAGCGGGCTTTGGCGACACCCGTCCGCTGGACCCCGCCCGCACCCCCGAGGCCGACGCGCGCAACCGGCGCATTGAGTTCACCGTCCGCGGCGTCTGATCTGCACAAACCCGGTCTCCAAAAGCGCTTACAGCCTTGACCCTATGGGCTGGGGGCGAAATCCTCTGCGCCTTATGGAGAAAAGGGGCATGGGCATGCGGGCATGGATCGCGGCGGCCGCGGCGGCGGTGATTGGGGCAAGTGTTGAAGCGGCGGCTCAGCAAGCGCCTGCGGTCGAAGCAGCGCCCCCGGCCCAGACCGTCGTCCACGCCGGGCGGCTGTTGGCCGATCCCGCCACGGGCCGCGTCCTGACCGAGCAGAGCATCCTGATCGGCGCCGACGGCCGTATCATGGCGATTGAGCCTGGCTACGTCGCCCCCGAAGGCGCCACGGTCATCGACCAGACCGGTCGCTTCGTGCTCCCCGGCCTGATCGACAGCCATGTGCACCTGCTCAACCAGGCCTCCACCGCGAGCCGCCTCGACGTCTTGACCGACACGACCGCTTACGCGGCCCTCGCCGGCGCCGCTCATGCCGAACAGACCCTCGCCGCGGGCTTCACCACCGTCGTGGATTTGGGCGGCAATGCCGAGGCGATCTTCGCCCTGCGGGACGCCATCGACGACGGCCTCGCCCAAGGCCCTCGCATCATAGCCGCGGGCTTTGCGATCACGCCCCATGGCGGCCATGCCGACGCTCAGGGCTATCGCCCGGACGTGTTGGACATCATGCGCTCGCCGGGGGCCTGCTCCGGCGCCGATGACTGTCGTCGCGCGGTCCGCCAGGCGATCCAAGAGGGTGCGGATATCATCAAGATCACCGCCACCGGCGGGGTCCTGTCCGACACCGCTGCAGGCCTGGGCCAACAGCTGACGAACGCCGAGATCGAGGCCATCGTCGACGCCGCCCATTCCATGGGCCGCCAGGTCGTGGCCCACGCCCATGGCGTCGAAGGCATCAACGCCGCCTTGCGCGCCGGCGTCGACGGCATCGAGCACGGCACCTATCTGGACGAGGAAAGCATCCGCCTGTTCCGGCGCAACGGCGCCTATCTGGTTCCCACCGTCCTGGCGGGCGTCACGGTTTATGAGCGCGCGCAGATCCCCGGCGCCCTAACGCCGGCTCAGCGCGTCAAGGCTTTGCAGGTCGGCCCCTTGATGCTCGACATGCTCCGTCGGGCGCACGCGGGCGGGGTGCAGGTCGCCTTCGGCACCGACAGCGGCGTCTCCGATCACGGCCAGAACGCCCGCGAGTTCGAACTGATGGTCGAGGCGGGCTTCACCCCGATCGCCGCGATCCAGGCCGCCACCGTCGCGGCCGCGGCGCACCTTGAGATGGACGATGAGATCGGACGCCTCGCGCCGGGCTTTTCCGCCGATCTGATCGCTGTGGACGGCGATCCCACCGCCGACGTGTCCGAGCTGCGCAGCGTGGATTTCGTCATGGCCCGGGGGCGGGTGGCCGCCCCCTGAAGGATGCTCAGGGGCGCTCAGGGGCGCTGGGATCGAGGCGGCTGGTACAATAGAATCAACCTGGGCCAGTCATCGGGAATGGCGCTGCAGTGGACACGGCGCGCCAGGGCAGACTTTGAAGCCATCGCCTTGCGGATCGGCGCTGATGATCCGGCAGCGGCTAGGCGGACCGTGACCCGGATCCGCGCG
>JBILVS010000023.1:0-32633 GCA_044370335.1 Caulobacterales bacterium | reverse complement strand
CCGTCCCGATCAATCCAGACGGGCTGACCTGCGCCTTTCAAATCTTCGACCACGGGCGAGACCAGGGCCGCATCGGCCTGGGCGTAGGACACAAACACCACGCCCCCCGCCTCGCCCACCTCCGCCTCCTCCGCCGCCGGCGGCGCAGGAACGGCGGAGCCCGCCGTCGGACCGGACGCGGCGCGCTTGCGACGCACTTCATCTTGGCGTGCCGTGGCTGCGGACACCGCAACGACAGCAGCCAGCGCGCATATCGCCACAGCGCCCGAGACAACCGCCCACAGCATCAAAGAAACCCCTGCCAGCAGTGACGCCGCCCCCAAGGCCACGCCCAACAGCAGCAGCCCGATCAGCACCCATGCCCAAAGGCCTCCGTTGGAAACGGTTCGAGCCTTGGGGGCAAGATCATAAACGGCCATCGGCGAGCGCGCCTGAGGCGCCTCCACCCGGGCCAGTTCCCCTTCCAGGCGCCGCGCGTCGGCCATGGCGTCCTGAATGGCCTTGTTCACCGCGGCGAAGGCGATATCCCGCTGCGGTTCGAAGGTGGCTTCGATCGCCTTCAGATCCCGGAGGCCGACAGGCATGATGCCGTGGTCCAGCTTGACCAAGACGAGGCGGCCTTCAGCCCAGGCGTCCAGCGCCCGGCGCTCCATCATGATCCGGTGGGACATCAAGAGCGCCTTGGTCGACCACAGCATCACGACCACATCGGAGCGGGTGAGGGGCCCAAACCCCTGGCTTCCATCTTCACGGTGCACGAAATGGCCGCGGCGCTCGAGGAAGGTCTCAACCGCTGCGGCGGCCTCCGCGTCGTCCGGCGCGTGAGTGATGAAGACCGTCATGCCCAGCCTGCCCTTCCTGGCCTCTATCGGTTCCAAGACCAGAGCTTAGCCGCGCCAAGATGCGATGCAAACCGAGCGCCCCATTGGGGAGGAGGGCGGCGGCGCCAGAGCCCTTAAAGCAGGTCGTCGATTTTGGTTTTCGGACGGGCGATGACTGCACCCTTGTCGGTGATGACCACGGGTCGCTGGATCAGCTTGGCGTGGGTGGTCATAGCGTCAAGGATCTTGGCCTCGTCCCTTCCCTCGCCGTAAAGGCCGAGTTCCTCCGCCAGCTTTTCCCCCGGCCGCAACAAGCCCGAGGGCTTCAGGCCGAGCTTCTTCAGCACCGTCTCGATCTCCTTTTTCCCAGGCTTTTCCTTGAGATAAAGATAAATCTCGGGCGTCACGCCCTTCTCTTCGAGATAAGCGACCGCGTTTTTAGACGAGCCGCAGCCGGGGTTGTGCCAAACGGTGAATTTGCCTGCCATGACGCGACTTCTCCTTTGGGGGGGGACGATCAGAGCGGAACTCGGTACGTAGCATGAGGCGCAGCGGATCACGCCGGGAGGGTTGCCAAATTCTCATTTCGTGGCACGCTGAACACCGCTCACGCACCGGCGCGACTTGAAAGACGCTGGGCGAGCTGGGAGGTACGCACATGGAAGCACGCCGCTCGTGGAGCGAAGCGCTGTGGGCTGTGGCCCTGATTGGCGGCTGTCTTGCCGTCGGCTACGGCGCGATGGCTTGGATTTCAGAACGCAGCCTAGTGATCGCCAGCTTGCAGTAACTTTTGGCGGAATAAGGCATGCGCTTTTTAACCCGCAGCGTCGGCGGCGGGGAGCCCCACGCTGTTACAGAGCGCCGCCACGCTAAGGCTTAAGCCCAGGGGACTGAGCTGCGCATCGTCTGATAGGCCCGTGTATTCGGCCATTTCCCATGCCTGCCCTACGTCTGTGCGGCTCCACACAGCCACATGCGCGGACTCTGGCTCAATCAGCACGATGTGGCGAAGGGTAGGGACGGATTTATACTCATCCACCTTGCGGATGAGGTCGATTCCGCGGGTCGAGGGCGACAGGACCTCAATCACCCTGTTGGCTGTTTGGTCTCAAGGCCGGCATCGGCGCGGCTTGCACAATCGACCGTGACATCGGGGCGTCGGATATTACCTGAAGGGATGAGGGGTCGCGGCGTCGGCCGTCGTTGGCTGGCAAGGTTTGCTTCTGACGGCATCGTGCAGGACGGGGACATTGTTGACCACGATGCCGTCATAACCGCGCGTGGCCCCGTTCAACATGCGGGGCTGGCCGTTCATGACCTCAAAGCGCTCTTTTTGCTCCTGGCGCCAGTCTAGAAACTCATTGGCGGTCGTGAGGCGGCGCACGAGGCTCATCTCTGAGGCCCTATCACATCCGGAAGACGCCGAAACGCGTCTCTTCTATGGGCGCGTTGAGGGACGCAGCGAGGCTCAAAGCCACGACCCGGCGGGTGTCTTTCGGATCGATCACCCCATCGTCCCACAGCCGCGCGGTCGAATAATAGGGTGAGCCCTCCTCTTCATAGCGAGCGCGGATCGGGGCCTTGAAGGCTTCCTCGTCCGCCGCGCTCCAGGATTGGCCCTTGGCCTCCATCCCGTCACGGCGGATGGTGGCCAGCACGCTCGCGGCCTGCTCGCCGCCCATGACCGAAATGCGGGCGTTGGGCCAGATCCACAGGAACCGCGGGCTATAGGCGCGGCCGCACATGCCGTAATTGCCCGCGCCGTAGGAGCCGCCGATGACGACGGTGACTTTGGGCACCTTGGCGCAGGACACGGCAGTGACGAGCTTGGCGCCGTCTTTCGCGATGCCGCCGGCCTCATAGGCCGAGCCGACCATGAAGCCCGTGATGTTCTGCAGGAACAATAACGGGATTTTGCGCTGGCAGCAGAGCTCGATGAAGTGGGCGCCTTTGAGGGCGCTTTCGGAGAAGAGCACGCCGTTATTGGCGAGGATACCCACCGGCAGGCCATGGACTTTTGCGAAGCCGCAGACGAGGGTTTCGCCATAAAGCCTTTTAAATTCATCAAGTTCGGAGCCATCGACGATCCGCGCGATCACCTCGCGCACGTCATAAGGCTGGCGGATATCCGCCGGGACGACGCCGTAGAGCTCTTCGACGTCAAACAGAGGCTCCCGCCCGTCCTTCGGTGCGATAGCGAGGCTCTGATCCGGCAGATGGCTCATAATCCGCCGCGCAAGATAAAGCGCGTGATCGTCGTTCATGGCGTAGTGGTCGGCGACGCCGGAGCGCCGAGCGTGCACGTCCGCCCCGCCCAGATCCTCCGCGCTGATCACCTCGCCCGTGGCCGCCTTCACCAACGGTGGACCTCCCAGAAAGATCGTGCCCTGCTTGCGCACTATGATCGTCTCATCGCTCATCGCCGGCACATAGGCCCCGCCCGCGGTGCACGAGCCCATCACCACCGCGATCTGGGGAATGCCCGCAGCGCTCATCTGCGCCTGGTTGAAGAAGATGCGGCCGAAATGCTCGCGGTCGGGGAAGACGTCAGCCTGATAGGGCAGGTTCGCACCGCCGCTATCGACAAGATAGACGCAAGGCAGACGGTTTTCGCGGGCCACCTCTTGGGCGCGGAGGTGCTTTTTCACCGTCATCGGGTAATAGGCGCCGCCCTTCACGGTCGGATCGTTGCAGACGACAACGCAGGTGCGGCCCGCGACCCGGCCGACGCCGGTGATGATCGAGGCGCCGTGGACATCGCCCTCATACATCCCGTTCGCGGCCAGCGCGTTCAGTTCCAGGAACGGCGAGCAGGGGTCCAACAGCCGCTCCACCCGCTCCCGAGGCAACAGCTTGCCGCGTCCGGCGTGGCGCTTGCGCGCGTCTTCGCTGCCCCCGAGAGAGGCCGTAGCGGTGCGCGCGCGCAAATCAGCGACCAGCTCCTGCATGGCGGCGGCGTTGGAGGCGAAGGTGGGGCTTTGCGGGGCGATTGAGGAGGCGAGCGTGCTCATGGCGCTCTTTTGGCCCCGAACGCCCTGCGCCGTCAAAGCCCTCTGCGACACAGAGCTCGGTTCTGCGCTTCTTCTGGAACCGTGGCGTACCCCAAGGGCGCTCTCAACCTTAATGTCACGCCTTATGGTGTATGGTGACCAGAGTGACGGCCGGCCTCCGCCGGCCCCGGATGATCGCGCGATGAAACCCAGCCTTGCCCAGGCGCCGTTTTTGGCGGGGGCGCCGGAAGAGCTCCTGACGGCGGTGACCGAGGCGTCGGCTTGGTTCTCCGTGCCCGCGGGCTGCCCGCTCTTTCTAGCGGGGGAAGCCAGCGAGGCGATGTATTTTCTCATGAGCGGGTCGCTGGCGGCGTTCCGCACGGTGCAGGGCCAGGAACCGGCGCTGTTGGGCTATATCCGCCCCGGAGAACCTGTCGGCGAGATGAGCCTGATTGCAGGCGAGCCGCATTCGGCGGACGTCTACGCCATCCGGGATTCCGAGCTTTTGCGCGTCGATCGCGACCAGTTCGAGCAACTCGCTCGCAACCATCCGGGCCTAATGGAGCGGATCGCCCGGCTGATGCTCACCCGGGCACGGGCCGAACCGGGCCGCAGCCCCCGAGCGCAACCCAAGGTTTTCGCCCTCTTCGGGTCTTCGCCGACCATCGATCTCCGCCTGCGGGCGAAGGCCCTACAGGCCGCGATCCAAGAGCTGGGTCGGCGCTGCGTCATCGTCGGTGAGGAGGGCGCGGAGCACACCTCCGCCTGGTTTGACGCGCTCGAACGCGACAACGATATCGTGCTTCTTTACACCCCGATCGCGGACACGACCTGGTTCCGGATCGTGTTGCGCCAGGCCGACCGCATGTGGGTTCTGGCCCGCGGCGACGCCCTGCCCTCCATTCCGTTGTTCCCCGATGAGGGCGCCTCCCCCGCGCAGCGGTTCAAGCTCGTCGACCTGGTGATGCTGCACCACGGGATGGACCGCAAAGCCGCCTCCACCGAGGTCTGGCGGTCAGCCTGCAACGCCATGCGGGTGATTCACTGGCGGGGCGTGGACGGCCCCGATTGCCAGCGGATGGCGCGCGTGATGACCGGAGCCGCGATTGCCCTGGTGCTCTCCGGCGGCGGCGCCCGGGCCTATGCCCATATCGGGGTGATCCGGGCCTTCCGCGAAGCCGGGGCGGCGTTTGATCTGGTCGGCGGGACAAGCATGGGCGCTGTGGTCGCGGCCTGCTACGCCAAGGGCTGGAGCGACGAGGAGATCGAGGTGCGGATCCGCCGCGCCTTCGTCGAGAGCAATCCATTGGGCGATTACACCTTGCCTGTGGTCGCATTCTCCCGCGGCGGCCGGGTCGACGACAGGCTGCAGGAGCATTTCGGCGAAAGCCTGATCGAAGACCTGACCGTTCCGTTTTTCTGCGTCTCCACCGATCTGGCGAGCGCCCGCCATCGGGTGCACCGCTCCGGGCTTCTGCGTCGGGCGCTGCGGGCCTCGATCTCCTTGCCCGGCGTGTTGCCGCCGGTGGTGGAAGACGACGGCGGGCTTTTGGTGGACGGGGCGGTTTTGAAGAACTTCCCCGTCGATGTGGCGCAAACCCTCCACCGCGGGCCGATCGTAGGCGTTGATGTGGCCCGCCAGCTCACCATCACGACCGAAGACTTCAAAGACCCGCCGGGCTTTTTCAGCTGGGTCGCCGCGCACGGGTTCCAGTCCGCACCGCCGGTGGCTTCGCTTCTGATGCGGGCCGCCACCCTGGCGGTCGATCCTTGGATGGGGCGCAGCCAGACTGACATCCTCATCCTGCCCGAGATGGCCGACATCGACCTGCAGGACTGGAAGCGCTTCGATGATGCGGTCGCCGCAGGCTATGAGGCCGCCACCGCTGCCCTTGCGGGAAGCCACGATGGGCTTTTGCCCGGCCAAGCAAGCCCCTATGCCGCCGGCGCTGACCGAGCGGTCGAAGCGGCGGAGTGATCGCGAAGGGCTGGCGGCGCGACCCGCTTTGCCTATAACCTGCCGGTGATGCGGCTTTTCTCTTTGGCTTTGGTGACGGTGGTCTTGGCGGTGAGCGCCTGCGCGCGCCCCGCGCCCGTCGCCGCGGATGGCTGCGGGCTTGTCCAGGCCCATCCCATCTCTTTCAGCGGAGCCTCCACCTCGGACGTGACCGCTGGCGACACGGTCGAGGCCCGTTCGTTCGGCCCTGACTGCGCGAAAGCGATCGTGGCGCTCACTATTCGAGCCGCGGACGGGTCGGCGTTGTGGACGTTCGCCGCCCCCGCGCGGACCGTGTTCCCCGAAACCGCCGCCGGAGCGATTGATCCGACCGCGGCCACCCAAGCGATGGACACCCTTTTGCGACGCTGGGCGCGGGTGACTGTATCCACAACCTCCGTTCAACCCCGCTGGGCGCCGATGTCGGCTGCGCCGGGGTCAGCGCCGCCAGAAATTCCCGAAGGCCAATCGCCGATGGCGCCCTGGTCAACCCCATTCGACGAGGCGACCTACGCCAGCATTCGGGACCGCGGTTTGCCCATGGCCTGCTTTGAAACAAGCCCGGACACCGCGGAGTGCGTCTATTGGGAGGCCGCTGCGGGCGAGGCCCTCCTGTTCCTTGCGTTTAAGCGCTAACCACCAAGGCGGCGGCCATGCAGAACATCATCCCGATCATTCTGACCATTCTGATCGCCGGCATTGCTGGCTTTGCCGCAGGCCGAGCCACGAGCGGGCTTGATGCGCGCTTGGCCGCCTCCGGCGCGGCGATCGCGGCGAACGAAGGCTGCGCCGGCGTCGCCCGCGGAGAATGGCCGGTCGGCGCCACGCCGTTGCGGGTTGAGGCCTGGGCCTTTGGCGCTTCGTGCGACAACGCCACCGCGGTCCTCGTCGTCTCCAACGAGCAAGGACCGCTCTATCAGGCGGCGTTCAGCACGCCCTGGGTCTTCGGCCTTGCCAATGCCGGCACGCCGGAAGCCATGATGAACGCCCTGAGCCAATGGATCACCCAGCGCGGCGCCTCCAGCACAGGCAGGCTCCCCGCCTGGGCCCAAGACGCAGAATCCCCGGACGCGGGCGAATTCCCGTTCATGCCCGACGAATGGCTCGACCAAGCCGGGTATGAGGAGCTCCGCGCCGCGGACTTGCCGATGTTCTGCTTTACGCAGGGCCTCGAAAGCGAGCGCTGCCTGGTCGCCCGCGACGGGCTGATCGAAGAGATCGGCATCCAGGCCTTCCCCGGCTAAGGCCCGTTCATCAACGAGCGCTTAACAGCGTTCGCGGTAGACATCAGGGTCATGACCCTTCCGGTGAGCCTCGTGAACTTCCTGTTTCCCAGCAATGGGATGATCGGCCTAGCAACAGGCGTCGGCCAGTCGACGCCGTCAAATCCGTCACTTGCGGTGGCTGCTTTGCGCTCGGCGCAGGCGAACGAGGCCCGGGAAGTGGCGAGGAAGGCGCAGGAGCCGCAGGTGCAGCGGGATCTCAAGCGCTTCGAAGAGGTGCTCGCCCGGGCGCAGACGCCGGCAGACCTTCTCAACGACCGCACCGCGCGGAATGTGCTCCTGACCGCTAACGGCCTCGGCGCCTCGGTGGACGCCCTCGGCCTCGCCAAGCGGGCGCTGCTTGGCGATTACAACGCAGAGAGCCATCCGGCGCAGCAGTTGAAAGAGACCGTGCCCGCCTGGCTCGGCACCGCCCAGAAGTACGATTTCACCGAAAGCGGGCTTGATCTGTTGCGCTCCGACGACGCCCTGGCCGAGATCAAGGCCAACTACACCAACATTCGGTGGCAGGAAGACCTCGAGCGCCGCGCCCCGGGCCTCTCCTTCGCCATGACGTTCATCAAAACCGGCGGACAGCTTGATCGAGCGCTCGAAGTTCTGGGCAACCGCGTGGCCCGGGAAGTCGTGACCGGCGCTTTCGGCATCCCACCCCAGATCGCGCTGCAGCCGCTCGAAACCCAGGTCGCGGTGATCGAGCGACGCATCGACGTGACCCGCCTTTCCGAACAAGACTATCGCGAAGACATCGCCCGGCGTTATCTCATCCAGAAAAACGCCGGTCAGTTCGGTGCAGGCTCTATCGCCCAGCTCTTTGCCTAGGCCGGACGGAAGTTCAACGCCACCCCGTTGTTGCAATAGCGCAAACCCGTAGGCGCCGGGCCGTCGGGAAAGACGTGGCCCTGGTGCCCTAGGCAGCGGGCGCAATGGTACTCCGTCCGCGGATATCCGATCAGATAATCGGTCTTGGCGCCGATATGGTCGGCGACGACGTCGTAGAAACTCGGCCAGCCCGTGCCGCTGTCGAACTTCCAGTCAGAGTGGAACAACTCCAACTCACAGCCGGCGCAAACGAATGTCCCTGCCCGGTGCTCGCCGTTGAGCGGACTTGTGAAAGGCCGCTCTGTGTCTTCTTCGCGGAGGACGCGAAAAGCCGCCGGCGACAGCCGCGCCCGCCACTGCTCATCGGTCAGAGCACGCCACTCGCTGTCTTTGAACTGATCGACGGCGGCGGCGCTGACGGCCCGGTTGGGCCCCGCGGGCGCCGCACAGGCGGCGGCGAAGGCGGCGGGGGCGAACAACACTAGGCGGCGGGAGGGGCGAAAACGGCTCATGGCCCTTGTTACGTTGGCGGAGGCTGGACGGTTTCAAGCCCATGCACCCCTGTGACGCGGGTCACAGCGAGAGGGTGAAGCGCTGGGTAAGGTTCTTTCATCAAAACGCGGCGAGCGCCGCACACCGACGGAGAGACCAAGATGACCATGACCACCCGAATCGTCGCTTTCGTTGCCGCCTGCTTTGCCTACGCGGTTGTCGCCATGCCGGTGTTGAACCAAGCCAGCCAAATCGTCGCCTGACCGCCCTGCCCCAATCTCCTCGCCTTTGGAGACCTGACCATGACCGCCGCCGCTTCCTTCGACCAAACTTTGCAGCTTCTGATGACCCTCGCCTTGAGCGCGGCGCTCGCGCCGCCGCTGCTGAGCCAAGCCGCCGGGATCGCGGCGAGAGGGCCGAAACGCGGCGCAGACGCCGCCTTTTGAGACCGCCCTGTGCGATCCAGCCCTAGACGGCGCTTCTGCCCCCAGAAGCGCTGTTTTGGTTTCGTCGGGCAGCCTGTCGGTCTGACGCCATTCAGGGTGTATTTGGGCTACAAAGCGGGCGGCTCAGGCCGCCCCGAAAAAGATAGGGCCTCACAGCGGGATGTTATCATGCTTCTTCGCCGGGCGCGTCACGTCCTTCGTCTTCAGCGCCTTGAGCGCCCGGATGATGCGCCGGCGGGTTTCGCGGGGCTTGATCACGTCATCCAGATACCCCCGGCTCGCCGCCACGAAGGGGTTGGCGAAGCGGTCTTCGTATTCCTTGGTGCGCTCGGCGGTTTTGTCGGGTTCGCCGCGGAAGATGATCTCCACCGCGCCCTTGGCCCCCATCACGGCGATCTCCGCACTCGGCCAGGCGTAGTTGATGTCGGCGCGCAGGTGCTTTGAGCCCATGACGTCATAGGCGCCGCCATAGGCCTTGCGGGTCACCACCGTCACTTTCGGCACCGTCGCTTCGCCGTAAGCGAAGAGCAGCTTCGCGCCGTGCTTGATGAGGCCGCCATACTCCTGCTTCAGGCCGGGGAGGAAACCAGGCACGTCCACGAAGGTCACGATCGGGATGTTGAAGGCGTCGCAGAAGCGCACGAAGCGGGCGGCTTTGCGGCTCGCGTCGATGTCGAGCACGCCTGCCAAGCTCATGGGCTGGTTCGCCACGAATCCCACTGTGGAGCCGTCCAGCCGGCCGAAGCCCACGACGATGTTTTTGCCGAAATCCGGGCTGATTTCGAAGAAGTCCCCCTCGTCGGCGACCTTTTCGATCAGCTCCTTCATGTCATAGGGCTTGTTCGGGTTGTCCGGAATCAGCGTGTCGAGGCTAGGGTCCTCGCGGTTCGGATCATCGAAGCTCGGCCAATGCGGCGGCTTGTCTTTGTTGGACAAGGGGAGGAAGTCGATCAGCCGACGCATCTGCGCCAAGGTCTCGAAGTCGTTCTCAAAGGCGCCGTCGACGACGCCGGACTTGGCCGCATGGACCCGGGCGCCGCCCAACTCGTCATGGGTCACGGTTTCGTTGGTGACGGTTTTCACCACATCCGGCCCCGTCACGTACATGTAGCTCGTGTC
Source organism: Caulobacterales bacterium (assembly GCA_044370335.1). Lineage (GTDB taxonomy): Bacteria > Pseudomonadota > Alphaproteobacteria > Caulobacterales > Aquidulcibacteraceae > REEB509. The sequence goes on along the minus strand of JBILVS010000023.1, from coordinate 22,667 downwards.
GCGGACCATGAAGATGAAATCCGTCATAGCCGGGGAATAGACGTCCCCCCCGGCGCAGGGGCCCATGATGACGCTGATCTGCGGGATCACGCCGGAGCCCCAGATGTTGCGCATGAAGATTTCGGCGTAGCCCGCAAGGCTGTCGACGCCCTCCTGGATGCGGGCGCCGCCAGCGTCAAAAATGCCGATGCAGGGGGCCCCGTTCTGCAGCGCCATGTCCTGCACTTTCACGATCTTTTCCGCGTGGGCCATCGAAAGGGAGCCGCCGAAGACGGTGAAATCCTTGGAGAAGATGTAAACGACCCGGCCGTTCACCGTGCCCCAGCCGGTGACGACGCCGTCGCCGGGGACCTTGTTGTCCTGCATGCCGAAATCGGCGCAGCGGTGCTCGACGAACATGTCGAACTCTTCGAACGAGCCCTCGTCGAGGAGCAGCTCGATGCGCTCCCGGGCCGTCAGCTTGCCCTTGGCGTGCTGGTTGGCGCGGCGTTTGGCCCCGCCACCATCGATGGCGGCGGAGCGTTTGGCTTCGAGGCGCTCAAGGATGTCTTTCATGGTGTTCGGTCCGGACGGGAGAAAGAGAAATGGACGGAATGTGAGCTAGCGGGATGCGCCAAGCCTGGCAAGGGAATGCGCCGAGCAGAGGGTCACGACAGCGGCCGGCGCCACAAAAACAGCGCCAAGGCCGAAGCAATCCCCGCCGGCAAGCCGAGAGCCTGCAGCCCAAGCCAAGGATAAGTCGCCGCGCCTGCGCAGGCGCCCAACGCCATGCCGAGCCACAAAAGCGCGAAAAACGACCAGCCCTCGGTCTTCTGGCCGGTGAGGAGATCGGCGAGCTTCTGTCCCAGGCCCACAAGGGCGCCGGTCATGTAGGTGAGGCCGACCCGCACCTTGCCCGCGCGCTCAAAAACCGCGTTCATGGCCCCCATGGCGAAAGCGAGACACAGGCCGGATGCCAAAGGCAAGGGGATCAACGCCAGAAGCGCGCCTGCGGCCAGGGCGGCGCTCGTTAGGCTGAGCACCGCGGTCGGCCGATGCGCGCCGGCCTTGCGCCCAGTGACCGCCCCGTCACTCCCAACATGAACGTCAGCATAAGGCCCCCCGCGATCCAGGCTTCCGGCATCGCGCCCGCTACGCCCACGCCTAACCGCGTAGTGTTGCCGCTCATGAACGAGACAAAAAAGCCGCCGAGTTCAAGGAACCCCAAGGCGTCGACGAAGCCCGCCAGCGCAGAGAGCGTGATCGCGACCTTTCGGGCCCGGGCGTCGAGGGTGTTCATGGGGCGGGGGCGAGCAAGACGCCTTCAAAGAACGCTTCAACGCGGGGCGCAAAGACAGCGCGCTCTGCGATGGGCGTGTTGCAGCTCAGTCGAAACCGGGTCACCCCGTCCGCCCCAAGGATGTTCAGCTCCAACTCGGCCCCGTCATATTTTGGGGGCCGCGGAAACGTGAAGACAGAGCCCTCAGCCGCAACATGGGGCCTCTCAAAGCCCAGCCCCAGCCTCTCCATTGGGCGCAGCGGCCGGAGGCTCTCCTGAAAGGCGCGCCGTTCCATGATAAGCCGTCGAAACAGCGCGAAAGTCTGTTCTGGGGTCATCTCGGCAATATCGAGGGCCTCCCTGTCAACAAAGCAGTGCGGGGCGCCCGTGAAGGGGTCGAGGGTGAAGCGCGCCAGTTGGTTTTGCACCATCGCTTTAGGGGGCGAAGAAATCGCTGCGGCCCCGCTTGCCGCCAAATCGATCACGATCAGCCCGGCTGGATCGCGCCAGATAGCCTCGGTGGTCTGCGGTTGCGCCGCGACAGAGCCAGATACGGCGAGAACGCAGGCCACCACCAGCGCCCGCAGGGCGCCCCAGTCGCTAAAGCGATTCATCGCAATCACCCCTGGACCAAAGAACAGGCCGTCCATCAGAGCCTCTGCGCGGCTTAACCTCCCACCTGAACACCAGAAACAGGCTCTTTCCGATCCAGGCCTCGATCATCCCGCCCGCGCGGCCTTCGCCGAGGCGCGTGGAATTGACTCACATGAACCAGCCAAAGAATCCGCCGAGTTCAGGATAGCGCGGGCGTCGAGGGTGTTCATGGACCCTGCGAAGCGGGATGGATGGCGAGCATGTCCAGAATGGCGTTCATAACGGAAATGGCCTCCATATCAACCTTATAGAGGATGCAATCCACCAGGGCGCATTCGATACTTGTCGGGAGCAGCACGCCGAACGTTTGGATGCGCGTCCAGGTGCGGCCTGAGTCTGGGTGATCGCTCGTCGCTTTCGAAAATCCCGATGTCCACGCCTTGATCCTGAGTGATTTCAAACCGGAGCAGCTCATGGGGTACTTCATGGAAGGCGTCGGCCGCGATCAGATCGAGCATCTCGGCGGCGAAGCGATTGAGATCCTGTTGCGTGCGCCCCATCGTGAACGGAACGGTCCCGACCTAACAAAACACCCAAAGACGTAGCGCCTATCCTCCATCGGTTCGAAGAGAAATCCTTGACTGCCGGGTCCCAGGGCTCCGAACTCGGGTTAACGCAGTTTCGCTCTTGAAGAAGTTCTGATTCCGCAGGGCCTTGTCTGTTTCGCGAGGCGCTCATGAACATGGACGTTGCTCGCAGGGTTTGAACCTTCTCGCCTGAAGTCTCTTCTTGATCACCTTGGCACGATTGAGGATCCGCGCGATCCCTGGAGGGTGGCTCACCCTCTCAGCGAGGTTCTGTTTCTGGTTGTGTGCGCGACCATTTGCGACTGTGAGGACTATGACATCATCTCTGACTGGGATGAGGAACGCATCGATTTTCTCCGGCGTTACCTGCCTTATGAACACGGTGTGCCAGGTGGTCGCTGGCTGACCATTCTGATGAACCGGATCGAGCCGGCCTTGTTTGCCGCCGCCTTCACGGCCTGGGTGAGGGAGACCTGGCCGGAAAACCCCGACTTCGTGGCAATTGACGGAAAAACATCCCGCCGCAGCCACGATAGGGCCCTCGGAAAGGCGCCTCTGCACCTGGTCTCGGCCTATGCAACCACGGCAGGGCTTGTGCTTGGACAGGAAGCAGTTTCCGAGAAATTCAATGAGATCAAAGCGATCCCGGCTCTGCTCAATCGCCTGCGAGAAGATGGTGGATTGAAAGGCGCACGGGTGCCCATCGACGCGATCGCGACCAACCCCGCCATCGCCCAGAAGATACTCGATCAGGGAGCAGACTATCTTCTGGCGGTTAAGGCCAATCAGCCGACGCTGCGCGCAGAGGTGGAGACCTATTTTGCGGATGCGCCCGAGGAGGTGGTGGAGACCTTCATTGACACTGACAAAGGACATGGCCGCATTGAGGAACGCGTCGCATCTGTCGCTGCACACGCCAGCTGGCTTCAGGGTGATCGTCGGTTTCCGGGCGAGCTGCAAAAGACCGGTGCAGCCAGCCTCATCCGGGTCCACTCCACAGCCCACACAGGTGACGCACGGCGCGGCGATACGCGATATTTCATCGCCTCACGATGTCCCGACGCCCGGACCGCCGCCAATGCAATCCGGAGACACTGGCTCATAGAAAACGCGCTGCACTGGGTCCTCGACGTCGTCTTCAAAGACGATCTTTCACGGATCAGAAAAGGTCATGGAGCCCACAACATGGCCATCGTCCGACACTTCGCCATAAATCTTGTCCGGGCCGTGAAAGACAGAAGGTCCACCAAAGCAAGGCGAAAGCGGGCAGCCTTCAGTGTCAATCACCTGGAGCAGATCCTTGGACCTCTCGCGCGTTAACCTGGATTCGGAGCCCTATGCCGGGTCCAAGGGCGCCGAGCATCCCGCATCGCCGCTGACGCCCCAACCGTTGGGGAAAGCGAGGCTGAAGGTTCCTTGCGGGGATTTCCAGCGCACCACTGGCGCAATCGGAGGCACGCCATCGCTGGAGCCCCCTTCGACGGCTTCAGCGTTTCCCACCGGCCCACTTTGAGGAAAAGCCACGCGGGTCAGCGCGAAAGACAACGCCATTTACGCCAAAACCGGCTTCTACGCGAGCATGCCGCATCCCCCTCACGCGCCGCACTTTTAGCGCGAGCCAAGTGGGGCGTCGCTCACCATCTCAAGGGGGGTTAGAGAGACGCAAACCAATCCTCCAGGGCGGCCCACTCTCCCCGCAGCCGTTCCAGCCGCGACTTCAATTCCGCGTCGTCGCCCCAGGTTTTCTGGCTCCAGAGCTCATCAAGCGCCGCCGCTTCGAAGAGCGCTTCCCCCTGGGGCTCGCCCTTTTGCGCGATCGCGAGGCCCAGGATCGCCGACCCCATCAGCCCAACGGCGTGGGCGAGCCCCGTAAGGGCGAAATCATCCAAAGCCAAAGCCGTAGCCTCGATCCGGTCCAGCGAGGCTTGGTCCTGCGCCGTCGCCAAGATCCCGGCCACGGGCACGAGGCTTACGCCCAGGGTTCGCGCGGCCCACGCCAAAGGCGGGTCCCAGCAGCGGGCCTGCTCGGCGATGAGGGCCTCAGGTGTCTCCGCCCGATGGCACAGAAGGTCGGTTTCGCCATAGCCGCGGATCATGGCGGCCATCTCCGCGCGGGCGTCTGGCGTGCGGTCCAGCGCCACATTGGCGAGCCGCGTTAGGGGCATGGTCTCGGGGCGCACGGTCTCGCCCTGCCCAGCCCATTCAGAGGCGACGGCCTGGGCCAAGGCCTCGGTCGGCAGCACGAGAGGGGCCTTCATCGGGGTCCGCAGGGTGCGCCCGTCCAACAGCACAGCATGACCGCCGGCTTCGGCGGGGCTTATCGTCGCGTTTTTATAGAAGCGGCGGATAGGGGCGGTCGGTTCGGTCATGGGGCTTTGAACGCGGCGAGGGCGGCTGTGAGGGCAGTAAAGTCATGGGCGATATGGTGAGCGCCACCCTCTTCGATCTCATCCACGGTATGGAAGCCCCAGCTCACGCCTTGGGCATAGGTCCCGGCGTCCCGCGCCATGATCATGTCAAAGCTCGTGTCGCCGATCATAATCGCGTCGGCGGCTTTGACCTCCACCGCCTTCACATTCAAGAGCAGCATGTGCGGATGAGGCTTGCCAGGGCCGTCCTCGGCGCAGAAGGCCGCGTCAAACACCCCTTCGAAGTGATGTCTCTCAAAGAAATGGTCCACCCCACGGCGGACTTTCCCCGTCGCCACCCCCAAAAACCACCCTTTGGCTTTCAGGCCCATCACAAGCTCCCGCGCGCCCTCATAAAGAGGCTCCACCAAGCCCTTTTCGCGGTTGGCGATGAACGCCTGCCGATAGGCTTCCGCCAAGGCCGGATAGCGCTCTTCCTCCAAGTCCGGCGCCAGAACCTGGATCGCCGGCACGAGCGAAAGCCCCACAATCTTGCGGGTTTGGTCATAGGTCGGCGGCTCAAGCCCCACAGCCTGAAACGCCTGCGCCATGGCCTCGCCGATGGAGCGGCGACTGTCGACGAGGGTGCCGTCCACATCGAACACGGCGAGTTTTCTGGTCATGACGCTGATTTAGGCCACCGCCGCGTTGAGCGCCACCGTGGGCATCGAAAAGCCGATTTGGTGGCAGTTTGGCGCGACTTGTGCTTTCACTAGTCCAGGGGCCGCCCGAGTCGACGGCCCTTGCGGGAGGGCCATAACGATGGGCTTTTACCTCTCCGGCGAGGGTCGGATCTCGCGGAAGGATTTCTAGCTACGTTGGGTGCTTGTGTATATCGGCGTGGTGCTCGTCGCGTCGATCATCGACGGGGTCGCCTTTGCAGAACTCACGCGCCGCCTGATCAACAGCGGTCCCATCGAAACAATCCTTGGCTTTGTCCTGCTGTGGCCAAGCTTTGCGGTCTCCGCCAAGCGTTTCCACGACCGCGGCATGAGCGGCTGGTGGCCGCTATGGCTTTTCCTGATTTTCATAGTCCTGATGATCGCCCTCGGCGTCGGGCTCTTCATGAGCGGGATCGACCCCAACGCCTTGGCCGCAGGGGAGTTGCCCGACCCCGCCACCCTCAGCGGCGACGGCCTCACGGTGATGGGGCTGAGCGGCGCGGCGCTCTTGGCGTTGGTCTTGTTCCAACTCGTTGTTTTGGGGTTCCTGCCGGGACAGGTCGGGCCGAACCGCTATGGAGCCGACCCTTTGCGGCCGGACTTCGTCCAACCAGCCTAATCAAATACGGCAAACGGGTTCTTGCCGTCGCTTTCCTCAAAGCCCACCGCGGCGAAGGTCTCCTTCATGTGGTCCGGCAGCGGCGCGACAATGCGCAAGGGTTTGCCCTTTTCCTGCGGAAGCTCGATAGCCCGGGCATGCAGATGCAGCTTGTTCGGGAGTTCCCCCGGCGTCGGCCGGTCGCAGCGATATTTGGGGTCGCCCAAAATCGCATGGCCGATCTCGGCCATGTGAAAGCGCAGTTGGTGGGTGCGGCCCGTCACCGGCCGCAGCGCCATCCAAGCGAGCCGCTGGCCGGCGTCGGCCATCATCGCATAATCGGTGATGGCGTGGACCGCACCCTCGTCCTGCTGCAGGCAGCGCTGGACCATCTCTCGATCAGCGTCGCGGGGGTTGCCGGCCTTGCGCATCCAGCCGCGAATTTGCCCGTTCGGCGGCCGGGGGCTGCCCAGCACCACCGCCCAATAGACCTTATTGAGGGTCCGACCGCGGAAATAGCTTGAGACCCGGGCAGCGGCGGCGGGATGCCGCGCCAGCACCAGAATGCCGCTCGTGTCTTTGTCCAGCCGATGGATCAGCTTGGGCTTGTCCTCGCGCTCAAATTTCAAGGCCGGCAGAAGCGCATCGACGTGGCGCAGGGTCTTCGCCCCGCCCTGCACCGCCAGCCCTTGCGGCTTGTTCAGAATGATCACGTCCGCATCGCGGTGGATCACCAAGCTTTGCGCAAACGCCGCGTCTTTGGGTGAAACCCCTCCTTCCACCTTCGGCGGCGGCGCATCCGGCAATGGCGGCACACGCACCACCTGCCCCGGGATCACGCGATCGGCGGCCTTCGCCCGAGCGCCGTCCACTCTGACCTGGCCGGTGCGGATCAGCTTTTCGATCTGGCCCTGGGTCAACTCGGGGAACCGCCGCCGCAGGAAGCGGTCGAGGCGGGTTTCGCCGTCATCGTCGCGCACGGGGATTTGCGCCACCGTCTTCATGTCAAGCTCCGCGCCAGAAGCACTCCAGCATAACAGGCGGCGGCGGAGGCCGCGACCGAGGCCATCGCGTAGCCTATGGCAAGCCCCGCGTCGCCCCGCTCGAACAGCCGAACGAGTTCGATGGAGAAGGCCGAAAACGTGGTGAAGCCGCCGAGGACGCCCACACCCAAGAGGATATGGGCGCTGCGGTTCTCCAGGGGCACAAGGCCGATGAGCAGGCCCATGGCGAAGCCGCCGAGGATGTTGACCCCAAAAGTGGCGTAAGGCAGGGCGTCGCCGAAAGCTCGCACCGCCCACAAGCCCACCCCATACCGGGCCACTGCTCCGAAAGCGCCGCCCAAGGCCGCCAAAAGCAACCCGTTCACGCCCCAACCTCCCCAAAACCCAAAGCCCCCGCCAGCGCCTGAAACAGCAGCGGCGGCGGCGCGCCGACATCCAAGACCCCGCCCAATGGGTGAGGGCAGACCAGCCGCGCGGCGTGCAACATCAGGCCCGGGACGGTGTGGCCGCCTAGCGCCATCAGCCCGCCATACCGCTTATCCCCCGCGATCGGACGGCCCATGGCGGCGGCGTGCGCCCGAAGCTGGTGCATCCGCCCGGTCTGGGGCTGAAAGCGCACCAGCGCTCCAAAGCCGGCTGAGGCCAGGGTCTCATAGGCCGTGACCGCGCTCAGCGCGCCGGGGGCTTCGGGGCGCACAGGGCGCATCACAACCTGATGCCCTGCTTGGGTTTTGAGAAGCGGTGTCTCGATCAAGCCCGCAGGCGGCTCCGGCGCGCCGCCGCAAAGAAGGGCCAAGTAGGTTTTCTGGGCTTCGCGCCCTGCGAAAGCGGCGTTGAGGAAGGCGATGGCGGCTTTGGTGCGGCCCGCCACGATCACGCCGCTGGTTTCGGCGTCCAGCCGATGCGCCAGATGCGGCCGTCGGCCCTTGGGGTCCGCAAAGTGCGCAAGCAGGGTTTCCAGGTCCGTCGTTTGCCCGCGTCCGCCTTGGCTTGCGAGTCCTGCCGGCTTGTTGAAAGCGAGCACTGCCTTGTCCTGAAAAAGAACTGCCTCTTTCAGCCAGGCCGGCGGGGCGCTCAACCCCCGCCCCGCTCTGCGCGGAGCTTGCGCCAATAGGTCAGGCGCTCTTTGGTTTTGGCCTCCAGCCCTTTGTCTTTAGGCTGGTAGAAGTCTTCCCGCAGCACCCCCTCGGGGAAGTAGTTTTGGCCCGAAAAGCTGTCCGGGGCATCGTGGTCATAGGCGTAGCCTTTGCCGTAGCCTAGATCCTTCATGAGCGAAGTCGCCGCGTTGCGGATGTGGAGCGGCGGCGGGGCCGAACCGGTCTCCATCGCGAGGCGCAACGACGCTTTCCAGGCCACATAAACCGCGTTCGATTTGGGGGCGGACGCCAAATGCAGCACCGCCTGCGCCAGATGCAGCTCAGCCTCAGGCTGGCCGAGGAAATCCACCGCCTCCTTGGCCGCCGTGGCGACCAAAAGCGCCATGGGGTCAGCGGCGCCGATGTCCTCCGCCGCCGCCCGCATTAGCCGGCGGGCGATGAACAACAGGTCCTCTCCGCCGCTGACCATGCGCGCAAGCCAATAAAGCGCCGCATCAGGATCCGATCCGCGAATGGACTTATGGAGCGCCGAGATGAGGTCGTAGTGCGCTTCCCGGTTTTTGTCGTAGAGGGGCGCCCGGCGCTGCAACCTCTCCCCTAGGGCCGCCTCATCAAGGATCCCCTCCGGCGCATCCACCGCCAGCGCCTCCGCCAGCGTTAGCAGATACCGCCCGTCCCCGTCAGCGAAGGCGATGAGCCGGCCCCGAGCCGCGGCAGTCAGCGGCAAAGGCGCGCCGAGAGCGGCTTCTGAACGAGCCAGCAGCACGCTCAGCGCGGCCTCCTCCAGAGACTTGAGCACGAACACCCGGGCGCGGGACAGCACAGCCGCGTTCAGCGCGAAGCTCGGATTTTCCGTCGTCGCCCCGATGAGGACGGCGTCGCCCTGCTCCATCGGACCCAAAAGACTGTCTTGCTGGGCTCGGTTGAAGCGGTGGATTTCGTCCACGAACAGCGCGACGCCCTGGCCCTGCTCTTTGCGGGCGCGGGCGGCGTCGAAAACCTTGCGCAGGTCCGCAACGCCCGATTGCACGGCTGAAATCTGCTCGAAATCAAGGCCAGCGGCGTCGGCCAAGAGGCGCGCGATGGTGGTTTTCCCCACCCCCGGCGGGCCCCACAAAATCAACGACGAGAGGCGCTTGGCCTCGACCATACGCCGCAAAGACGCCCCCGGCGCCAGCAGGTGGTCCTGGCCCACCACATCGTCCAAAGCCTTGGGGCGCAGGCGCTCCGCCAGCGGTGCGGGCGGCCCTGAGTCAACGCCGGCGTGCTTGAACAAATCCATGGCCGCGTCCCGCCGTTACGGATTGTAGCGGAAAGAACTGCGCTCGCGGTTCCGCTCGATCTCGATCTCCCAGCCTTCAGCCCGGCCCGCTCGCAGCGCCCGCTCCAGCTCCGCCGTCGTGCGGACCGGCGCGCCATTGACCGAACGGATGATGTCGCCCCGCCGCAGGTCGGGTCGCGGACGGTCGGTGTCGCGGACAACGACGCCGGATAGGAACGGGTCCAGACCCTCGCCTTCCGCCGCCGCGGGCGACAGCGTGATCACGATGGCGCCGGTGAGCGGGTGCCTCCCGCTCAACACGCGCTCGTCCGCCTCGATCTCCGGCGGCGGAGCGGCGATGGTGGCGACGTCCAACGTCTGGCTGTCGCGCCACAAGGTGAGGGGCACGATCTGCCCCGGGGGATGGGTCGCGTACTGATAGCGCAGGCCTTGCTCGTCGTTCACCTCCGCTCCTGCAACCAGCAGGATCACGTCGCCCGGCCGAAGCCCAGCTTGATCCGCAACGGCGCCGGGATACACCTCCGCGACGATCACCCCGGTCGGGCGATTGAGGCCAAAGGAGCGGGCGTTGGCCGCGCTGACCGCCTGCACCCGCACCCCGAGCCAGGGTCGGACGACGCGGCCGTCATCCAGCGCGCTTTCCACCACGCGGCGGACCATCTCCGCAGGGATGGCGAAGCCGATGCCGTTCGATCCCCCATCCTCGGAGTAGATGGCGGTGTTCACCCCGACCAGCGCGCCCATCATGTCAACGAGCGCCCCGCCGGAGTTGCCGCGGTTAATGGCGGCGTCGGTCTGGATGAAGAAGCTGAAATCGCTGACCCCGACCTCGGTGCGGGCGAGCGCCGAGACGATGCCGCTGGTGACTGTCTGGGAGAGGCCGAAGGGGTTGCCGATGGCCAGAACCATGTCGCCGACTTTGACGCTGCGGGTGTCGGCGAAGGGCAGCACCGCAAAGGGCTCTTCGGCGCCGGTGATGCGCAGAACAGCAAGGTCAGTCAGGGGGTCGGCCAGGACGAGGGTCGCCTCGAACTCGCGGCGGTCGCTCGTGACGATCCGCAGCGAGTCCGCGCCCTGGATCACATGGTTGTTGGTGACGACGATCCCGTCTGAGCGGACGATCACGCCGGACCCAAGGGACTGGGCCGCGCGCTCCGGTTCAAGCCCCCCGCCATAGCGCCGCATGGTGGGGTCGTCATACACGCGGGAAGAGTTGCGGCTCGCAAAGCGGGTGGCGAAGACGTTAACCACGGCCGGGGCCGCGCCTTCCGCAACCGGCGCGAGCGACATCATCATAGCCCCCCGGGTCGAGGGCACGACGCGCTCCATCACCGGCGGATTGACGACGATTTCCGGATTATCGCCATTGGCGGCGACTGCCTCTTCAGGGGCGACCTCCGTCTCCGCCTGGCAGGCCGCCAACGGCCCCATCGCCACAACCGCAAGCCCGAGGGCAGCCATCCACGCCAAGACGCGGCGCGGCCCATGAGGCCTCCCGGAAGGGGACAAAACAGACTTGGCCATGGCGCCACACTGCCGTTAAGCGACGGGTGGGCGCAACCCCGGAGACGCGCAAGCATTCTTCCGAGGCGGCGCCAGATCATGGAAACAAAAGCCCGCCGACGGGCGGCGGGATTCAGCTGAACTCCGTTGGCCCAGCGGGGCCTACTCGTCGTCAGCGACCATGCGCTCCGGCACGGGGCCGCTGTCTTGGCCCCGGGCGCTTTCGTCGCGATCCACGAACTCAATGACCGCGACAGGAGCGTTATCGCCGTGACGGAAGCCCGCCTTTAGCACCCGGGTGTAGCCGCCCGGACGGGCTTTGTAGCGCGGACCAAGCACGTCGAAGAGCTTCTTCGCTTGCGCTTCGTCCCGCAGCCGAGACGCCACAAGCCGGCGGGCGTGCAGGTCGCCCCGCTTGGCGAGGGTCACGAGCTTCTCAACCACCGGCCGCAGGGCCTTGGCCTTGGGCAGCGTGGTCACGATCTGCTCGTGCTTGATGAGAGCCGCCGCCATGTTGGCGAACATCGCCGTCCGGTGGCTGGCGGTGCGGTTCAGCTTGCGGTGCGCGAGACCGTGACGCATGACTTCCAAAGCTCCGAGGCGGGCCCTTCCTGGGGCGCGCGCGGTTGGGGTTAGACGTTTTCTTCGTACTTCTTGGCCAGTTCGTCGATATTGTCCGGCGGCCAGTTCTCAACGGCCATACCGAGATGCAGCCCCATCGTCGCCAGAACTTCCTTGATTTCATTCAAGGACTTGCGGCCAAAATTTGGAGTGCGGAGCATCTCCGCTTCCGACTTCTGAATGAGGTCGCCGATATAGACGATATTATCGTTTTTCAAGCAGTTGGCCGAACGCACCGACAACTCAAGCTCGTCGACCTTCTTTAACAGCGCCGGGTTAAACGGCAGATCGGGCTTGTCGGCGATCTCGCGCTTTTGACGAGGCTCTTCAAAGGTCACAAAGACCTGCAACTGGTCTTGCAGAATCCGCGCCGCGTAAGCCACAGCGTCTTCGGGCCGAAGCGAGCCATCGGTCTCTACGTCCAGGATAAGCTTCTCGTAATCCAACACCTGACCCGCACGCGTGTTTTCTACCCGGTAGGCGACCCGCTTCACCGGCGAGTAGATCGCGTCGATCGCGATCAGGCCAATGGGAGCGTCGTCCGGCCGGTTGCGATCGGCGGGCACATAGCCCTTGCCTGTCGCGACCGTCAGTTCCATGCGGATCGAAGCGCCTTCGTCGAGGGTGCAGATCACCATCTCGGGGTTCAGCACTTCGATGTCGGACACAGTCTGGATTTGCCCCGCAGTCACCTCGCCCGGGCCCGACGCCTGAAGCATCAGGCGCCGCGGACCTTCACCGCGCATCCGGATGGCCACCTGCTTCAGGTTCAGGACGAGATCGGTCACGTCCTCCCGAACGCCGGGAATGGAGGAGAACTCATGCACCACGCCGTCGATTTGAACCGCGGTGATGGCCGCGCCTTGCAGCGACGACAGCAACACCCGGCGCAAGGCGTTACCGATCGTCATACCGAAACCGCGTTCCAGCGGCTCCGCGATCAGGGTCGCGCGGCGGCTTGCGTCAAAGCCGTGCTCCACGGTCGGCTTCTTCGGCTTGATCAGATCTTGCCAGTTTTTTTGGATCGACATCTGGGGTCTCGCTCAGGGACGGGTCGGACGGGCGAAGGATGGCTGCAGCGGCTCGGCCGCTCCCTCACACGCGGCGGCGCTTCGGCGGCCGGCACCCGTTGTGCGGAATGGGGGTCACGTCGCGGATGGAGGTCACGATGAAGCCGACGGCTTGCAGGGCGCGCAGAGCGCTTTCCCGACCCGAGCCAGGACCCGACACGTTCACCTCCAGGGTGCGCATGCCGTGTTCCATCGCCTTGCGGCCTGCGTCTTCAGCGGCGACCTGGGCGGCGTAGGGCGTCGACTTCCGGCTGCCCTTGAAGTTCATGGCCCCGGCGGAGGACCACGCGATCACGTTACCCTGCGCGTCGGCGATGGTGATCATCGTGTTGTTGAAACTGGCGTTTACATGCGCCACGCCGGTGGCGATGTTCTTGCGTTCGCGCTTGCGGACGCGGGCGACTTCTTTGGCCATCGGGAACGATCCTCGATCTTACTTCTTGCCGGCCGGCTTCTTGCCGGCGATGGCGCGAGCGGGGCCCTTGCGGGTACGGGCGTTGGTGTGGGTACGCTGACCACGGACGGGCAAGCCCTTGCGGTGGCGCAAACCCCGATAGGAGCCCAAGTCCATCAGCCGCTTGATGTTGGTCGCCACTTCCCGGCGCAGGTCGCCTTCCACGACATAATCGCGGTCTATGGCCTCGCGGATGGTGAGGACCTCTTGGTCGGTCAACTCGTTCACGCGGCGCTCTGAGGCGATGCCGACCTTCTCGCAGATCCGCTGGGCAAAATGCGGGCCGATCCCGTGGATATATTGAAGCGCGATCACCACGCGCTTCTGGGTCGGGATGTTCACGCCGGCGATACGCGCCATGAAGCTAACTCCACCAATATGACAGCGATGAACGCCCCTAGGGGCCTGTTCGCTGAGAATCCAGAATGCGCCAAACGGCAAACGACCCGCGCAGAACCAAACGGGGGCCGCGCATGGCAGTTTCGCGCCTTTATGGCGAAGCGCGGTGTTATAGCCGGGCTTCAGACCGCGTCAACCGTTCCTGGCTCCTTTTTCGCTGCAATTCTGAAGTCGGCTGCAGCGGTGCGGGAGCCAGACCGCAGTTAGTGTCTGTGGGCGTCCAAAGCAGACCCGATCGAGGCGGCCACAGCGTCCATCGAGGACATGCCATCCAACCCGACCAGGACGCCCTTGCCGGCGTAGAACGGAAGCAGCGGGGCGGTTTGGTCGGCGTAAGCCTTAAGTCGGGTCACGAACGTCTCCGGATTGTCGTCCGCCCGGCCCTGCTCGGCGAAGCGCTTCGTGACGCGAGCGGTGAGGGCAGCCTCGTCCACCTCGAGCCGAATCACCAGGTCGATCCGCTGCCCGTGTCGGGCCAAGAGCGCATCCAACGCCTCGGCCTGCGCCACGGTTCGCGGGAAGCCGTCAAAGATGAACCCCGGCGCTCCGGGATTGTCCGCCAAGGCCGCTTCAATCAAGCGGATCACGATGTCGTCGCTGACCAGCTTCCCCGCATCCATGATCGCGGCGACTTCCAGGCCAAGGGCTGATCCCGAAGTCCGGGCAGCCCGCAGCATGTCGCCGGTCGAAAGCTGGACAAAGCCGCGTTCCTCGACGAGGCGTTTTGCTTGCGTCCCTTTCCCGGCAGCCGGCGGCCCGAACAGGATCAAATTCATCGTTTCGGGCCCCCGCCGCGCAGCTTCGACTTCTTGATCAGACCCTCATATTGGTGCGCGTAGAGATGACTTTGCACCTGCGTCACAGTGTCGAGGGTGACCGAGACGACGATCAGCAGCGACGTCCCGCCGAGATAGAAGGGGATTTCGTAGTATGCGATCAGCATCTCGGGCAGAAGGCAAACAAAAGTGATGTAGGCCGCCCCGATGACCGTTAGACGAGTGAGAACGTAATCGAGATACTCCGCGGTCTTCTTACCAGGCCGGATACCCGGCAAAAACCCGCCATATTTCCGAAGGTTATCCGCAGTCTCTTCCGGATTGAACACGATCGAGGTGTAGAAGAAGCAAAAGAAGATGATCAGGATCGCGTAAAACAGCATGTGCAGAGGCTGGCCATAGCCCAACGCGCCCACCACGCTCTGAAGCCAGCCCGGCGCGGTCTCGTTCATCCCGATAAACTGCAGCGCGGTTGAGGGCAGCAGAAGCAGCGAGGAAGCGAAAATCGGCGGAATGACGCCCGCAGTGTTGATCTTGAGAGGCAGAAACGAGCTGTCTCCCATGAACATGCGGTTGCCGACCTGGCGCTTGGGGTACTGGATGACCACTCGCCGCAAAGAGCGCTCGATGAACACCACAAAGACGATCACGCCGATAAGCACAGCCAGCAGCAGGATCATGGCGAACGCGTCGAGCTCGCCGCTCTGGCCTTGCTGCAAAGCCCCCGCCAGCACGCCCGGCAAAGTCGCCACGATACCCGCGAAGATGATCAGCGAAATACCGTTGCCCACGCCCCGAGCGGTGATCTGCTCGCCGATCCACATCAGGAACATCGTCCCGCCCGTAAGCGTGATGATGGTCGACGCAACGAAGAACGCTCCAGGGTTCGGCACAAGGCCCGGCTGGCTCTGCATACCCACAGCGATGCCGGCGGATTGGATGACCGCGAGCACGACCGTCAGATAGCGCGTATATTGGTTAAGCTGCTTGCGTCCCGCCTCACCTTCTTTCTTAAGGCGCTCCAGCGAAGGCGAGGTCACCGCCAGAAGCTGGATAATGATAGAGGCCGAGATGTACGGCATCACGTTGAGGGCGAAAATCGCCATCCGCTCGACGGCCCCGCCGGAGAACACGTTGAACATCCCCAAGAGGCCAGCGCCACCCTGAGTCTGCTGTTCAAAGATCTGACGGAACTGGTCCATGTCGATCCCGGGGATCGGGATGAACGTCCCCAGGCGGTAAATAATCAGCGCTCCCAAGGTGAACAGGATGCGCTGCTGCAACTCTTTCGCCCGGGCGAAAGCGCCGAAGTCCAAATTGGCTGCAAGTCTCTCTGCGGCGGAGGCCATAGGCGACAACGCTCCTCGTCACTCAGGGGCGGCGCGCCGTCACGCGCCAAGCGGGCGAACCGTACCGGCAGTCACAGCGTATCGAGGCGCTGTCAGCGCCCGTCAAGCGGCGGATTCAGCCACCGGCTGCGTGACCGTCACCGATCCGCCCACCTTCTCCACCGCCGCGACCGCAGCCGCAGAGGCGCCAGTCACCACGAAGGAGACTTTGGTGGTGATGGCCCCCTGCGCAAGCAGGCGCACGCCATCTTTCTTCCGCCGGACGAGGCCTGCGGCGATCAGGGCGTCTTCGGTCAGGACCGCGCCAGCCTTGATCTTGCCGGCGTCGATCGCCTTCTGTACGCGGCCGAGATTAACCTCTGTGAACGCCAAGCGGTTCAGCTTGTTGAAGCCGCGCTTCGGCAAACGCATGTGCAGAGGCATCTGGCCGCCTTCGAAGCCGTTGATGGATACGCCGGAGCGGGATTTCTGACCCTTTACGCCGCGGCCGGCGGTTTTACCCTTGCCCGAGCCCACGCCGCGCCCGACGCGCATCTTCTTCTTGGTCGCGCCTTCATTGTCGGCCAGTTCATTCAGACGCATCGCTCGTCGCCTTCACTTCGTCTTGGCGGACAGGCCTCACTGGCCGTCCACGATTTCCACAAGATGGGACACTTTGCGGATCATGCCGCGGACGCTGGGGGTGTCCTCCAGCGACACGGTATGACCCAAACGGCGCAAACCAAGGCCGATCAGGGTTTCCCGCTGGCTCGATTCACGGCGGATCGGACTGCCGATCTGCTTCACTTGGATGGTCTTCCCGGCCATGACCGCGATCTCCCTCAGCCTTCCGCCGACGCTTCGGCGCTGCCCGCGCTGTCGCTGCGGCGGGCGACGATGTCAGACACCTTTAGCCCGCGGCGGTTGGCCACGTGCCTGGGGCTGACTTGGCCCTTAAGGGCGTCGAAGGTAGCGCGAACCATGTTGTAGGGGTTCGAGCTGCCCTGGCTCTTGGCCACGACGTCCGCCACGCCCAACACTTCCAGCACCGCCCGCATCGGACCGCCGGCGATCAGACCCGTGCCCGGGGGAGCCGCGCGGAGCATGACCCGGCCAGCCCCCCAATGGCCCTTGCCGTCATGGTGCAGCGTGCGGCCCTCGCGCAGCGGCACCCGGATCATGGTCTTCTTGGCTTCTTCGGTAGCCTTGCGGATGGCTTCCGGCACCTCCCGGGCTTTGCCATGACCGAAGCCGACGCGGCCCTTCTTGTCGCCGACGACCACCAGGGCCGCGAAACCGAAGTTCTTACCGCCCTTCACGACCTTCGCCACGCGATTGATCGCGACCAGCTTGTCAACAAACTCGCTGTCGCGTTCTTCCTGTTGACCGCGGTTGTTGTCCCGACGATCCCGGTCGCGGCCGCGGCGGCCACGGCGCTCTTCGCCGCTTTCTTCGCCCATCATCGACATCGCGTCGCTCCCTTAGAACTCGAGACCGCCCTCACGGGCGGCGTCGGCCAGCGCTTTCACGCGGCCATGAAACAGATAACAGCCGCGGTCAAACACCACTTGCTTCACGCCCTTGGCGATGGCGCGCTCGGCGATCAGCCTGCCGACGGCGGCGGCGGCGTCCTTGTTGGAGCCGGCCTTGCCCGCGCCCTTGAACGCCTCTTCAAGAGTCGACGCGGCCGCAACCGTCTCGCCTTTGGCGTCGTCGATCACCTGGACCGAGATGTTCTTGGAGGAACGGAAAACCGACAGCCGCAGCCGGCCCGACCCCACCTTCTTCAGGCGGGAGCGGTTGCGCTGGGCGCGGCGGATGTTCTTTTCGAGGGCGGTTTTCATAGCCGTTACTTCTTCTTGCCTTCTTTGCGCCGGATGTACTCGGCGTTCACCCGAATGCCCTTGCCCTTGTAAGGCTCCGGCGGCCGGAAGGAGCGGATCTCGGCGGCGACCTGGCCCACCATCTGGGCGTCAACGCCGGAAATCTTGACTTCCGTTTGTTTCGGGCAGGCGATCGTGATGCCGGCCGGGGGCTCGAACACCACATCATGGGATAAGCCGAGCTGCAGCTGCAGGTTCTTGCCCTGCATCGCCGCGCGATAGCCGACGCCAACAAGCTCGAGGGTCTTCTCAAACCCTTCCGACACGCCCTTTACCTGATTGGCCAGGATGGCGCGGGTTGTGCCCCAAAGCGCCCGGGCCCGAGCGGTGTCGTTGCGCGGGGTGACGGTCAGTTCGCCCCCCGCGTGCGCCACCGAAACGTCGTCGGGCGCCCGGAACGACAATTCGCCTTTTGAGCCCTTCACCTTCACCTCTTGGCCGCTCACGGTGACCGTGACGCCCGCGGTGGGGATCGGTTTCTTGCCGACGCGCGACATCTCAGTACACCTCGCAGAGGATTTCGCCGCCCACGTTCTCGTCACGGGCGACCTTGTCGCTCATAACGCCTTTGGGCGTGGAGAGGATAGAAATGCCCAACCCGTTGCGGGGGCGGCGCAGATCCTTCACCGACGAATAGACCCGACGACCAGGCTTGGAGATCCGGGTGATATCTTCAATCACCGGCGCGCCTTCGTAGTACTTCAGATCAATTTCGAGGGCCTTGTGGCCGTCGACTTCCACTTCGCGATAGCCACGGATGTAGCCTTCCTGTTGCAGCACATCCAGCACGCGGGCCCGCAGCTTCGACGCGGGAGTATGCACGGTGGACCGACGACGCATCAGGGCGTTGCGGATGCGGGTGATCATGTCGCCCAGGGGATCGTTCAGATTCATCAGACCGCCTCCCTTACCAGCTCGACTTGACCATACCGGGCACCTGGCCCTTCGACGCCAGCTCGCGCAGCGCGATCCGGCTCATCCGCAGCTTGCGGTAAAACGCCCGCGGACGCCCCGACACTTCGCACCGGTTGCGATAGCGGTTTTCCGCGGAGTTGCGCGGCAGACCCGCGAGTTTCAAGCGCGCCTCGAAACGCTCTTCCAGCGGCAGGTTTTCGTCCAAGGCCCTGGCCTTGAGCCTCGCCCGGCGCGCGGAGAACTTCTTCGCGAGCTTCTTGCGCTTCTCGTTGCGCTCGATGGAGCTTTTCTTCGCCATTACTTTCTCCCGACACGTTCCGGGGTGGATCTCAACTCAACCGATGGGCTGAGATCAGTTCCGGAACGGGAAATCGAATTCCTTCAGCAAGGCCTTGGCCTCGTCGTTAGTCCGCGCCGTGGTGCACACCACGATGTCCATGCCCCAGATCGTGTCGACTTTGTCGTAATCGATCTCGGGGAACACGAGGTGCTCCTTCAGGCCCATGGCGTAGTTGCCGCGGCCGTCGAAGCTCTTACCGTTGAGACCGCGGAAGTCCTTCACCCGCGGCAGAGCGATGGTGACCAAGCGATCGATGAACTCATACATGTGGTGTTTGCGCAGCGTGACCTTGCAACCCACCGACATTCCCTCGCGGATTTTGAAACCAGCGATTGAGTTCTTGGCCTTCGTGGCGACGGGCTTCTGCCCCGAAATCAGGGTCAGCGCCTCAAGCGCTGAGGACAGCTTCTTGCTGTCGCCCACCGCTTCGCCAACACCCATGTTGATCACCACCTTATCGAGACGGGGGATTTGCATGGGGTTGGTGTAGGAGAACTGCTCCTGCATCTTGGAACGGATGGCCTCCCGATACCGGGCCTTCATCCGCGGCTCGTAGGTCTCAGACATCGATCTCAACCCCAGACTTCTTGGCGACGCGGACCTTGAGGCCCCTATCGTTGATCTTGAACCCGACCCGCGTCGGCCCGCCGGACTGCGGATCGCGCAGGGCGACGTTGGAGAGGTGCAGCGCCGCCTCCTGATCCTTGATGCCGCCTTGGGGGTCGGCCATCGAGGGCTTCACGTGCCGCCTCACCATGTTGACGCCGGACACGACAACGCGGTCCTGATCCGGCAGTACCTTCAGGACCTGACCCGAACGGCCCTTGTCCTTGCCCGCGATCACGATAACCGTGTCGCCCTTCTTAATCTTAGCAGCCATTACAGCACCTCCGGCGCGAGGCTGATGATCTTCATGTGGTTCTTGGCGCGGAGTTCCCGCGGAACCGGCCCGAAGATCCGGGTGCCGATCGGCTCACCCTGGTTGTTGATGAGCACCGCGGCGTTGGTGTCGAACCGGATCACGCTGCCGTCGCGGCGCTTGATATCCTTCGAGGTGCGCACGACCACGGCCTTGCGGACGTCGCCCTTCTTCACCCGGCCCTTCGGCAGCGCTTCCTTGATCGACACGACGATGATGTCGCCCACGGCTGCGTAGCGGCGCTTGGAGCCGCCGAGCACCTTGATGCACATCACGCGCTTGGCGCCGGAGTTGTCGGCGACATCGAGGTTGGTTTGCATTTGGATCATGGATCGATCCTTTTTTCCTCAGCGTGGCCGGATCAGGCGCCTGCGCGCCCGATCACTTCCCAGGTTTTCAGTTTCGACTTCGGGGCGCATTCCCCGATCGTCACGATGTCACCCACCTTGTAGGCGTTGGCCTCATCGTGGGCATGGAACCGCTTCGACCGACGCACGGTCTTCTTATACAGCGGGTGCAGGAAGGTCCGCTCCACGAGCACGACAACCGTTTTGTCGCCCTTGTCGCTCACCACCTGGCCATTCATCAGTCGCCGCGGCATCGCATCTCTCTCCGATTAGGCCTGGACCGTGCCGGCCTTTTCCCGCAGCACGGTCTTCACCCGCGCCACTTGGCGGCGGACGTCGCGCATACGGGAAGGCTTCTCCAACTGGCCCGAGGCCTGCTGGAAACGCAGGTTGAACTGTTCTCTTTTCAGGGTGGCGAGCTCCTCATTGAGGCGGCCCGCATCCATCGCGCGCAGAGCGACGATGTCCATGTCAGCGGCTTTCTTCGCCATCACTGGCCCTCCAGGCGGGTGACGATCCGGGTCTTGATCGGCAGCTTCGCCGCACCGAGGCGCAGAGCCTCCCGGGCGGTGTCTTCCGGCACCCCGTCGATCTCAAACATGATCCGGCCCGGGTGAACGCGGGCGGCCCAAAACTCGGGGGCGCCCTTACCAGAACCCATCCGCACTTCCGTCGGCTTTTGCGACACCGGCACATCCGGGAAGATGCGAATCCAAACCCGGCCCTGACGCTTCATCTGGCGGGTGATGGCGCGGCGGGCCGCTTCGATTTGGCGGGCAGTCACGCGCTCCGGCTCCACAGCCTTCAGGCCGAACGAACCGAAGTTGAGGGCGGTGCCGCCCTTGGAGAAGCCGTGGATGCGCCCTTTGTGCGCTCGACGGAACTTGGTCTTTTTCGGTTGCAGCATGGCTTAAGACCTCACCCTTCAGCGTCCGAGGCCTGGGCCTCATCCTGGCGGGGACGCCGGGGCCCGCGGCCGCGGCGGTCGCCGGAGGGACGCTCATCCCGATCGGGACGACCAGGCCGGTCGCGGTCACGACGCTCGCGGTTGTCACCGGCTTCCATAGCACGACGGTCCTGCGCCATCGGGTCGTGTTCAAGAATCTCGCCTTTGAAGATCCAGACCTTCACGCCGATAATCCCATAGGCGGTCTTGGCTTCAGCGAACCCGAAATCGATGTCGGCGCGCAGGGTGTGCAGCGGAACGCGGCCTTCACGATACCATTCCATCCGGGCGATTTCGGCGCCGCCGAGGCGGCCCGATACGTTGATCCGGATGCCCAAGCCGCCGAGCCGCATGGCGGACTGCATTGCGCGCTTCATGGCGCGTCGGAACGCCACGCGGCGCTCAAGCTGCTGGGCGATGCCCTCGGCGACCAGACTTGAATCGATCTCCGGCTTGCGGACCTCGACGAGGTTCAAGAACACCTCGTTGCCGGGGGCCATGGTCGCAAGTTCCTTGCGGAGCTTCTCGATGTCCGCGCCCTTCTTGCCGATGACCACGCCAGGCTTCGCCGTCAGGATCGTCACCCGGCACTTCTTCAAAGGCCGCTCGATGATGATCCTAGAAATGCCGGCCGCCGCCAACTTCTGGCGCAGGAACTTCCGGATCTTCAGGTCCTGGTGCAGCAGACGGGCGTATTCGCCCGTGTTGGCGTACCAACGGCTGTCCCAGGTGCGGTTGATACCGAGCCGCAGCCCGATGGGGTTGACCTTCTGACCCATGTTACGCGGCCTCCGCCGAGGTTTCGGTCACGACCGCGAAAGACGGATCCCGCAGCACGATCGTCAAATGGGAAAACGGCTTCATGATGCCGGCGCCACGACCGCGGGCGCGGGGGTTCATCCGCTTCAACACAAGGGCCTTACCCACATGCGCTTGCGCGACAACCAGCTGGTCGATGTCCAGGCCATGGTTGTATTCGGCGTTGGCGATGGCTGAGCGCAGGCACTTCAGCACATCCTTCGCGATGCGCTTGCGAGAGAACGCGAGCTCATTGGCCGCCCGTTCGGCGCTGAGGCCGCGAATGGACTGAGCGACCAGGTTCAGCTTCTGTGGGCTGATGCGCACATTGCGCAAAACCGCCCGGGCTTCATTCGCCGCCTGCTTTGGAGGAGCCTTGGACTTGGCCATGGTTACTTCCTCTTCGCTTTCTTGTCAGCGCCGTGGCCATGATAGGTCCGGGTGGGAGAGAACTCTCCCAACTTCATGCCCACCATGTCCTCGCTGACGAGCACAGGCACGAAGGTCTTGCCGTTGTGCACCTGGAAGGTGAGGCCGACGAACTGCGGCATGATCGTGGACCGGCGCGACCAGGTCTTGATCGGGACGGGGCGGCCGACCTCGGAAGCCTTTTCAGCCTTCTTAAGCAGGTAGCCGTCCACAAACGGGCCTTTCCAAACGGAACGCGGCATCGGACTTAGCCCTTCTTCGCGTGACGCCGGCGGATGATCAGGCGATCCGTCGGCTTGGTTTTGCGGGTCTTGGGCCCGCGGGTCTTTTTCCCCCAGGGCGTCACCGGGTGACGGCCGCCAGAGGTCTTGCCTTCGCCACCGCCGTGGGGGTGGTCGACGGGGTTCATGGCGACGCCGCGGACGGAGGGCCGCCGGCCCAGCCACTGC
>JBILVS010000248.1:0-2951 GCA_044370335.1 Caulobacterales bacterium | reverse complement strand
CTTGGCAAATGCGACATCGGCGCTCTGTCACTTGGGCCTTAACGCTGCCCCCCTTGTTCGCCGGTTTTGTCGGCGACCCGACTGACAAGTGTGTGATCTCGATGGCGCGCTCCTTGGATGCGTCAATCGCGATCCCATCTCCCGCCATGCGGTTCGGGCCCCTCTGGCGTCACTGGCCCATAGGCCGAGACGCGATGTCGGATCGCGCAGAGGGAGGCTGCGAGACCGTTTCATCCAGGTCGGTCTGCGCTCAAAGCGGTGGCTTGGCTCCCATAGAAATTGGAGGAGCCAATGGCGCCGCAGCGATTAACCACCCTTGTCGATCAGTTGCGCGAGATTGACCCGCAACACCTCAGCGCTGTTCTCACGTGGCATCGCCGATTGGAAACCGCGCCAGCATCCGAGTTGAAGCGGTCTGCGCCGAATGAGACGGCCGCCCATGCCCCTAGTCGGCGAAGATTGAAGGTAAGGCAGCAGATGTCGTCGGCGACGATGTCCCAAGCTGTAATCGCCTGCGGCGAGCCCTCCCAACTTGGTGTTGGAAAAGTCCCATGACGGTTGTTAGGGACGAAGATCTAGGGGTGTCGAGCGTGCGCCCTGCGGTGCGTCGCGGCGATTCGCTCCGACCGAGCGCGGATCAAAAGCGTCCTAGCGTTCTTAACTTCCGCGTTGTGGTTAACCTGGATGCTGGCGGGCTCAGCAGGCGCAAACTGCTGGATCTGACCGAGCTCCTGCGAGCCTCGTTCGCAGTGAAACCCAGGGCGATCCAATATGTCGACCGCCATTCTTTGACCGACGCACTGCAAGATGTCGCCCATTCGAGGCCTGACGCTGTTTTGGTCTGTGGCGGCGACGGCACAGCACGCACGGCGATCGAAGCCCTGACGCCGCTTGGCGTTCCAGTGGTTCCTTTGCCAGGAGGGACGCTCAACCGGCTGGTCCATGCCGTCTATGGCAGCTGCCAGATCAAGCGGATCATGGCGGGCTTGTCGCACGGCGCACCGGCTTGGATTCCGGCGGGGGTCGCAGCGGGACGACGCTTTTATGTTGTCTCTGGGTATGGCGCGCCGATGCAGCTCAATGCCGTTCGGGAACATGTGCGGGCGGGGCGTTGGCCACAGGCGTGGCGGGCTTTGAGCGCCGCATCCAAGGGGATGTTCGCGCCGACCTTGGAGGTCGGAGCAAGCAAAGAGCATAAGGCAAGCTGCGCCATCGTTGCGCTTGGTCCCATTGATGCAGCCTTCGGATTGAAGCCGTTGGGGGCGCGCTCCGCTTTTGAAGTCGCTTCAGCCACGGTTACGGGATGGGGATCGGCGCTGCAGTTGGCCCCCTTCGCTTTGCTCGGCGGCTGGCGCGAGCGTCCGAACGTCAATGTAGGCTCAGCGATGCACTTGCGGCTTCAGGGCGACCATGCGGGCATCGTCGCCCTCATGGATGGAGAACCGTTTGTGCTGCCCAGCCAGATCGATATTACCTATGAGCCACGGGCGGGTCTGGTCTGGCGGTAAGGGGTGCGGCGAACATGGTGGCGATCGCTCACATCAGCGATCTGCATTTCGGCGATGCTTGCGCTGCTGCCCTGCGGGACGCCCGCGACGCCCTTAATGCGCGCAATCCCGACTGCATCGTCGTGACGGGCGACATTACCCAATCTGGACGCAGGTCAGAGTTTCGATTGGCCGCGGAGTGGTTTGCCGGCATCCTTGCCCCGCTTGTCGTCTGTCCGGGCAATCATGATGCGCCTGTATACTCCGTTCTTAGCAGAGCTATTGAGCCCTTTGGCCGCTTTCGGCGTTTGGGGCTCGAGAGCGCTTGGGCCGATCGTGACGGGCGCGCGGCGGTCGTGGCGTGGAATTCCGCCCGGGCCATCCAGCCCCGTCTAGATTGGTCTCAAGGCGTTCACAACCCGCAAGAGATACGCTTGGCTTTAGACAAGGCGTACAGTCTCGCGCCTTTGGGGTGGCGGGTCCTGGCTTGTCATCATCCCCCAGGTTGCCCGCCGACAGGCGCCGCGATCAAGGTGCAAACCCGAAACGCAGACACAACGCGCGACCTATTGCGCAATATACCCAAGACGTTGCTGCTGTGCGGCCATGTCCATCAATTCTCCAAGGAGATGGTGGGCGCCGCGCAGATCGTCACTGCGCCGACGTTGGCGTCCTCACGCGAGCGCGGAAATGGATGCGGCTTTGTGCAGGTTGAGTTGGCTCGCGATGTGGCCTTGGTTACAGAAGTGCGCCTCCGACGCGGAGGGTAGGTTCTTCCCAATGGTGGAAGCCAGACTTTTTAAGGTTTTTGGAGGGCGCTCCCATCTGAAAGCCGCCCAGCGCCCGCGATCGTGCGAAATCACTGCCCCAATCCTGCGAAATCGGTAGCGATATGGCTTGGTGACGGGAAGCGGACTTTTGCCCCAAACACGAAATTGGCGGCGGGTAGGCATGTTGGAAAGCGGCGGTCTGCGGAAAACCGGCGTCTGAATATAGGCGGGGAGGGGCTTAGGGCCGCTTCTGTTGCGATCGAACGACAGGCCCGAGTTTGCTATCAAGTCCCTACGCTGCGGCCGCTACCTTAGTCGAAGGCCTATGGCCCGTAAGACGCTGATAAGCGTCGCCAGTCTTGGGTTTCGCCAGTCTTGGGTTTCGCCAGTCTTGGGTTTCGCCAGTCTTGGGTTGCTGACTTCACTGAGGGTGCGATAGAGCGTTTCGTGCGAGAGCCCGTTCTGCTCAGCGATCGCCGTCATCCCCTGAGATTGGGTCACGACGCCGATCGCATCAGCGATTTCGCTGGCGTCACCGTCGGCGTGTCACGCGCCATGTGAAATTGCCCCCTCGGCGTCACGAGGAATTGCCCCCTCCTTGACGCTTGGGGAGTGCGCCCATGACCGAAAATCGAATCACCGAAAGCCCGAGGGTTGCCGACGATCCGCGGGGGCAATTTCACTCGGCGCGTGA
>JBILVS010000247.1:0-2961 GCA_044370335.1 Caulobacterales bacterium | reverse complement strand
AACCTCAAGCGAGAAACCACCTCTTGAGCTCATCCTCAGGCAGCGGCTCGTCGAAACCTGTATCGATCGTGATCTTCCCTTTAAGCACGCCAAAACACCGCCGACCGCGCGGGGTCACCGGAACAAGGCGTACGACCGGAACATTGCCACGGGCAATCACCACATCGCCGCCCGCCAGCGCCTCTGAGATCAGGCGGGAAAGATTGGTTTTGGCGTCATGGACAGAAAACTGCGCCATAGAACATCTCCTTAGCTAAGTTAATAGCTAATTCGGGCGAGGCAAGCAAGGAGCAAGCCGAGCAAGCCGATGCAAGCCGAGCAAGCCGATGCAAGCCGAGCAAGCCGAGCAAGCCGATGCAAGCCGATGCAAGCCGAAGCAGAGCGCGCAAGCGTGCGCCGAAGGCGGGGCCCTAAAGGCCCCAGGGGTCTCCGCCAGAAAAAGTTTGAAGAGGTTTTTCTGGCTGTGGCGCGAGAAAACTCAACGGTATTGGTCTGTGCTGATCGCAGGCTCAAGACCTTAGGATCCACGCGCCTCTTGAGGTCGTGGGTCCGGGGAGCCCTTCCCCCGCCCGCCCGATACGCTCCAGAGTTTTGGATCTATGCTCGGCGCCGTTTGCGGGCCGCAAGAGCGGCCCGCGGCGCCTCTCGCCTGCGCGGTCGCTTGTGGGGCGCTCCTCCCCCGCGCGCCCGATAAGCCCCAAAGGGCGCGCAGGAAAAGTGGGAACCGGTTTTCCGCAGGCCGCGCCCGATAACGAACAGTCTTGTTTGAGCAGGTTCCGTATCGGCCCTGACGAGCCTCACATGGCTTGCGGGCGCCTGGCTTTTGATCGGGGGGATCAAATGCGCCCGTAGACGGGCTCAAGGCTGAGTGCTGGCGAGGAAAAGTGGGAGGCGCTTCCTGGTCAAGCCAGCGCGACAAACGAACGCAATGAGGCCCTGTCCGCCGCAGCTCGCGCCAGACCCCGTTACCTATGTTGCTTGCGCCTTGCTTACACCGGCTTCAATGTGTATATCTGGCGCTCTTATACACATAGCTCGCTTTCGGGAAAGTTCGCTATGCGCACAAATATCGAGATCGACGACGACCTCATGAAAAAAGCCATCGCGGTCACAGGTTCAAAAACAAAGAAGGACGTCGTCGACGAGGCGCTGCGCCTCCTGGTCAGAACGCGCCAGCAAGCCGGCGTCAAAAAACTTCGCGGCAAACTTAAATGGGAAGGCTCGCTGGACGAGATGCGAACCGACCAATGATCCTGGTCGACAGTTCGGTCTGGATTGATTTCTTCAACGGCGTCGAAAGTCCTCAGGTCGCCGTCCTGGACGCCAGCCTTGGCGAGGTTCCCATTCTTGTCGGCGATCTTATCATGGCAGAAGTCTTGCAGGGCTTCCGCCAGACCCGGGATTTAAACGCAGCAAAGACCGCGCTCGAGCAGTTCGAGTACCGGGATATGCTTGGCCGGGATATCGCCGTTCAGAGCGCCGAGAACTACCGCCTTCTTCGGCGCAGCGGCATCACGCCTCGAAAGACCATCGACGTCGTAATCGCCACGTTTTGCGTTCAGAACGGTATCGCGCTTCTGCACGACGACAGGGATTTTGATCCCATGGAGAAGAGACTGGGCTTATCAGTCGTTGCGGGCTGAGCCAGGCAATTGTGACCTCGGATCAGAACTCTGCTCCTTCAGCCGCCCTCTACACCGGGCTGCACTGTGGAGCTCAGTGCGGTCCGGAGACAGACGATGCCTCGAGGAACGATGCCGTAGGCCACGGCAATGGTGTGACCGGCGGCGGGCGCCGCCCCAGACAGAGGGAGTGTCTGAAGCTCTGTGTATCTGCTCTGGGCCATGCGGTTTTCAGAGACTCTCAGGCGACGGCGACGCCCGCCGCAGCAATCGCCTCTCGCCTCTCGCGGTCGCTTGTGGGGCGCTCCTCCCCCGCCCACCCAATAAGCCCCATACCCTTGCGGGACAGTGAGCCGCTCGGATGAGCGATCCTGTGCACGCGGCCAGGATTGCGCAGGCCGCTTTGAGCATGGTCGCGAAGTCCGAGTCACAGCAAATGCTCTCGTCTTGATGTTTCTTGATTTATCATGACATCGTTGACTGGAGAACGAAAGGGTCCAGATGACAGCCCAAGGCCGCGAGAAATTTGCAACTCAGGTAAACGCCGAGATTTTATCCGCCGTGCGCGAACTTGCGCAAAGTGAAGGCAGGCAGCTTCAGGCGCTGATCGACGAAGCCCTTGCCGATCTGCTGGAAAAGCGTCGCAGGGGTCGTCCGCGCGCGAATGTGCTTGCCGCCTACCAGGGAAGTCTTGAGCGTTATGCGCCGCTCTACAAAAAGCTTGCTGAATGACCGAGTACCTGACCGTCGTCGAAGTTCTCGTCATCCATGCTGACCAGATCGAGCGCTTTGGCGGCGCTCACGGTTTGCGCGATCAGGGCGCACTCGAAGCCGCCTTGTTTCGCCCGCAGACGGGCTACTATGGCGACCTTGTCGAGGAAGCCAGCGCGCTCTGGGAGAGCATGGCGCAGAACCATCCCTTCATAGACGGCAACAAGCGCACCGCCTTTGCGGTCACCTACACCTTCCTTGCTCTCAACGGCGCGCGCATCAACGCGGACGCCGACGAGACATATGCCTTCATCATCGGTTTACATGAGAACGGATCCTTCGAATTGACACGGCTTTGCGGATGGCTGCGCGCCAACATCACGAACGAGCGGTCATGATATCCTTCGATGCGTCACTCCCGCAAACCTTGCCCTGTAAGAGTTTTCAGGGGTTTTAAGTTGACGCTGGAGAGCCCTCGTCGGGGTCCAGCCCCATTTCTCCCGCCCGCGCGATAAGCCCCATTTTTGGAAAATGCTCGGCGCCGTTTGCGGGCCGCGAGAGCTGCCCGCGGCGCCTCTCGCCTCTCGCGGTCGCTTGTGGGGAGCCCTTCCCCCGCCCGCCTGATAAG
>JBILVS010000022.1:0-32811 GCA_044370335.1 Caulobacterales bacterium | reverse complement strand
GCGACAGCAGCCGATAAAGCGATGACGTCGCGCGAGAAGAGCGATAGCTCCATGCCGCCGCGCCCCTGCGTGACGCCGTCACACATGGCCGGGACACCGCCCGCCACTTGCGCCGTCGCTTTGTGAATCCGAGCCGCCTCTCGAATAATGTCCGGAAACCGCTCAAACGGCTGGTGCGCCGACAACATGTCGTTATAGGCGGTGACAATGCCGATGTTTGGGACCCGGAGCTGCCGCAGGCCGCCTTTGTCGTCACCGGAGGCGGCAAAAACGTGAGCGAGATTGGCGCAAGACAAAGCCGCGCGCGCAGGACCCTCTGGCTTCGCCGCGGCCATGTCCGCAAGATACCCCGCCCGCGTGTCCTGCGACCGCAAACGGATCCGCTCCAGCACCTCGACCACAACCGGATGCATGCTGTCTCCTATTGCCTTATAAACGCGCGGACAGGCGTGCGGTCTTGCGCCAAAAGCGCCGCCAGCGGGGTAGCTTGAGCATCCGCCATCTGCGCCTTCTCCAAAGCTGTGACCTTTTCCGCCCCTGCCGCCGCGATGAGAATACGACGCGGCGAGATGAGCGCCTTTAATGTGAGTGTGATGCGCGGGAAAGGCGCCTCGGGCGGCAAGGGATGCGGGGTCACGCGAACGAGGTCAGCCTCGCCATTCAACGCAAGAGCCGCATCCACCCCTTCCGCATTCGGAAAAATTGAAGCGATGTGGCAGTCCGCGCCGAACCCCAGAAGCACAACATGCGGCGAGACCTCGCCCTGCAGGTCTTCAAGGCTCATCACGCGAGCCCCGGCCGAAACCGCCGGCGACAGCCATTGCCGCAAAAGAGCCGCGTTCCGCGCCGGATGCTCCTCCGGAACAAGGCGATCATCGGTTGGAATAAAACTCACCCGCGCCCATGGCAGATCCGCCCGAGCCAGCCGCGCCAGAATGGGCCCCGGCGTGCGCCCTCCCGCAACCGCCACGAGCACCTGACGATTCTCCCGCAAGGCGGCGTGGATATCCTCCACAAGCGCCTCAGTGACCGCGCCGACCCATTGTGACTGATCTTCAAAAGTGAAGTAGGCCGCGCCCATGGTCCAATTCCACTCTTTCACTCAGCCCAAGAGAACCCGGCGCGCTCGATCAACGCAATCGCCGCGGAGGGCCCCCAAGAGCCTGCGGGATAGGGCTTCGGCGGCTCCCCGGCCTTGGCCCAACCCGACGAAATATCGTCCACCCAGGCCCAGGCTGCTTCGATCTCGTCGCGTCGAAGGAACAGCGTGGTGTCCCCCTTAAGGGCGTCAAGGATCAGCCGCTCGTAAGCGATGCGTCGGCGCCCCTGGAACGCTCGCGTAAGCGACAGATCGAGCGTGACCGGCCGCAGACGAGCGCCCGAAAGGCCTGGCTCCTTGGCGATGATCTCTAACTCCACGGTTTCCTGCGGCTGCAGTTGAATCCGAAGGACGTTCTGCGTTGCGCCGGCCCCATGCCCGAAAATATTGTGCGGCACGGGCTTGAACCGCACCACGATTTCCGTACGCCGATCCGTCATTCGCTTGCCCGTCCGCAGGAAGAACGGGACGCCGGCCCAGCGCCAGTTGTCAATGTCCGCCCGGATCGCGACGAATGTTTCAGTGTCGCTCGCACCCTCGCCTTCGTCGAGATAGCCAGGGACCGTGACGCCGCCGGAAACACCGGCCCGATATTGTCCGGCCACGGTTCGTTGCAGAACGAACCCGCCAGAAATAGGGCGGAGCGACCGTAAGACCTTGATCTTCTCGTTCCGGACGGATTCGGCGTCAAACGCCGCCGGAGGCTCCATCGCCACAAGGCACAACAACTGAAGCAAATGGTTCTGCACCATGTCGCGCAGGGCGCCGCTGGCGTTGTAGTACGACCACCGCCCTTCAACGCCGACAGTCTCTGAGATCGTGATCTGCACATGCTCGATCGAACGGTTGTTCCATAGCGGCTCAAAAATCGTGTTGGCGAAGCGCAACGCCAACAGATTCTGAACCGCCTCTTTGCCCAGATAGTGATCAACCCGGAATATCCGGCGCTCGTCAAAAATTTCCGCGACCGCATCATTGATGACGATCGACGAGGCCAAATCCTTGCCGATCGGCTTCTCCAGAAGCACCCCGCCCGCGCGGTCGGCAAGACCAGCCAACGCAAGACCACGGCATGCCGCGCCATAAAGCGCAGGGGCGGTTGCGAAATAATAGAGCGCCCGCTCCGCGTGCTCGCCCAGCGTCTCAGCTAAGGCGCGGAAGTCCTCCGGTTTCGAGGCGTCCGCTCGAACAAAACCGATCCGCCCAAGAAAACGCCTGAGCGCAGCGCCGTCCTGAAACTCAGGGCCGACAAAGGCCTCCACCGCCGTCTGCACGATGGCCTGCAAACCGTCTGAGTCCGTCTTTTCGCGAGCAACGCCGATCAGCCGGCATCCGTCCGGAAGCAGACCATCCCGATCCATATGGTAAAGCGACGGCCAGATCATTCGCTTGGCGAGATCTCCGGTCGCGCCAAAGAGAACGAAGGCCTTGCTAAAAGGCGCGGTCATGAAACTCCCTCTGCCAAAACGGCGTCTTGCAGACACGCCAAGGCCCCTCGCAGACCAAGATCCGCCATGGCCACGAACACGCTGGGCGTCGACGCCAAGAACGCGCCCCCGGGACCGCGCTGCTCAAACCGGGCTCGAAAGCCGCCCTGTCTCAGGATCGGCAGCATCGCCTCGGGGATGCCGCCCACCAAAGCCAAGCTATGCGCGCCTTGCGCCAAGACAATGTCCGCGCACACCGCGCCGAGAATCTTCGCAAACCGCTCCACAGCGTCAAGACAGGCCGGATCCTCGCGCCCCAAAGCGCGGCGCATAATCTCAGGCCCTTCGATCGCATGCACCTGGCGATCGTTAAGCGCTGCAAGCGCCCGGTAGACCCGAACCAATCCGGGGCCGGAAATCACATGTTCGTTAGTCACCCGTCCCAGATGCAGCCGCCAGAAGCGCAACAGCTCCAACTCCACATCGTCGTTCGGGGCGAAGCCGACATGTCCGCCCTCTGTGGCGGCTAAGCTGCGATGGTCCATGTCGACCCGCGCGACGCCAAGCCCGGTCCCAGGGCCCACGACGGCGACAGTCCCCGACAGCGCCGTCAGAAGGGGCCCGCCGATGACCTCAAGGCTGGACGATGGCGCATCCATGACCGCCCGCGCCTGCGCGGCAAGGTCATTGACCAAAAGAAACCGACGCAAGCCAAGCTGCCGCTCAAGTTGCGGGCGGTCGAAGCGCCAGGGCGAATTGGTCAGCTGCACGCTCTCAACCCCGGTCGGCGCCGCGATTGCAACGGCTCCGGACGAAAGCGGCTGGCGACGCAGAAGGTCGCTCTGCCCGGCCAGGAAGGACTCGATAGCCTCTCCCGGCCCAGGGAAGTCATCGGTCATGCAGCGCCAACGCGCCAGCACTTCGCCAGTGAATGTGAACAACGCCAGGCGGCAATTGGTGCCGCCCACGTCGCCGACAAGCGCCAGAGTTCCCGGTCGATCCCCGACCTGCATCGCTTCACTCCGGCCGCCTTACCAAAAGACCGTGTACACCGCAGCCAGCATCGCCAGAACGACCGCCGCCCCGACATTATAGTCGAGCCCGGTCCGGAACGATATGTCGCCAAGCGCGATCGCCTTTGGTTGCGGTTTGCGCTCCAAAAGGCCGGCAATCAGCATAATGCCGCAGCATGCCAAGAAGACGTAAAGAACGCGGTCCATGAACGGCATCTCTGGCAGATAGATCTTGCCGGCCCAGGACAGCGCGAAGGTGGCGATGGCCGCCAAAAGGGCGCCGCTCGCTGTGGCCCCTTTCCAGAAAACGCCGAGGATGAAAATCGCACAGATCCCAGGTGTAAAGAAGCCGGTGAACTCTTGAATGAACTGGAACGCCTGCGGGAAGTTACCCAAGAGCGGTTGCGCCACGAGAACCGCGATCACGATCGCCGACACCCCGACGATCCGACCCATAGCGACCAGTTGCCCCTCGCTGGCGTCGCGCCGCATCAGCGGGCGGTAGATGTCCATCGTAAAGATGGTCGAGATCGAATTCATCATCGACCCGAGCGAAGACACGATGGCGGCCAGAAGGCCTGCGAATATGAGACCGCGGATGCCCTCGGGCGTCAGGGCCATCAGACTTGAATATGCCTGATCCGGACGACCAACCGAAACCCCGCTGCTCGGGTCTTGCGCAAGCACATAGGCCGCGATCCCCGGGATCACGATGATCAAGGGCATCAACATCTTCAGGAACGCAGCGAACAGAATGCCCTTTTGCGCCTCGTCGACGCTCTTGGCCGCCAGGGCCCGCTGGATGATGTACTGATTGAAGCCCCAGTAGGAGAGGTTCATCATCCACATACCACCCACAAGCACAGCAAGGCCTGGGAGATTCTTATACTCTGGATTGTCCGGAGACAGAATCATGTCGAATTTCTGCGGCGCTTGATCCAGAAGCACTTTGAAGCCCTCGACAGGGCCAGCGCCGCCCGCGACGCGATCAAGCGCAAGCCACGTGATCAGCACGCCCCCCGCCACCAGCAGCACCACCTGCACGATGTCGGTGAGCGCCACAGCCTTCAGACCGCCATAGATCGAATAGATGACCGCGAAAGCCGCCAAGGCCATGATCGCGTAGGTGATGTCGAAACCTGACAAGCCATTGATCGCGGTCGCTCCCAGCCAAAGGATCGCCGTCAAGTTCACGAAGGTGTAAAGCATCAACCAAAAGATCGACATCACGGTTTTGACCCGCGTGTCGAAGCGCTGCTCAAGAAACTGTGGCATCGTGTAGATGCCGCGCTTGAGAAAGACGGGCAGAAAGAACTTGCCCACAATGAGCAAAGTTGCCGCCGCCATCCATTCATAGCTGGCGATAGCGAGCCCCACGACATAGCCAGAGCCCGACATGCCGATAATCTGCTCGGCCGAGATGTTGGAGGCGATGAGTGACGCCCCAACCGCCCACCATGGCAAAGCCTGGGAGGCCAAGAAGTAGTCCTTGGCGTCTTTGTCGTGTCCAGTTTTCTCGCGTGACAGAAACCACGCAAGCCCCACAAGGGTCACCGCATAGCCCCCGACAATGAGCAGATCCAGTTGCGACAGCCCCATCTTGCTTCTCCCCTATCCCGCCAACTCTTCGTCCGCCTACTGAGCGGATGGGGTCAAAGTCGCCCCGTCGTTCACGAACACCTGATAGCCCCAGGCAGGAAGCGTCAGGATGGTATCCGCCCCAAACGTCACAGCCTCGCCGCTGAAATGCTCCGTCCACGACCCAAAATGCGGCCCCGCGGGAAAACTGATCGTCTGCTCGCTTGGCGAGAAGTTGATCGCTGCAAAGACTGCGCTTGCTTCATCGCGGCGCACGAACGTGAAGACCTGCATTGGCGCGGAGTTCTCCACCGGGACCATCCGAGCCCCCGCCGCGCCGTTCCAGAGAGCCGAGGTCTCGGTCTTGAGCTCAATCAGCGAGCGGAACAAATCCTCGACCGGATCCTCCCGCCACCGAATAGGGTCGTCCTCAAAAAACGCAAGCTGCGCTGGCTCTCCCGCCTCCTGCCCGTTGTAAAGCATAGGGATCCCCTCCCCGACGAAGGACAACACGATCGCTGCATCTCTTGCGGGGCCGAAACGCTCGTTCATCGTCGCAGTCCATGCATTCTGATCGTGGTTGCTGGTGTAAGTCAGCCGATAGGCGTCCTGCGGCCACGCGCTTACGTTACCCGAATAGTATCCAAAAAGCGCCCCCACATCGGCACGGCCCATGGCAATGCTGTGCATCGCGTTGTTCCACTCCCAGCTGTAGGAGGCGTCGAAGGCTCGGGCGTGGACGTCGCGCTGATCAAACTCCGCCAGCATGAAGACAGGTTTAATCGCCTCCAGCTCCCGTCGCACATTTTCCCAGAAGTCGAGCGGCACATAGCCCGCCACATCGGCCCTGAAGCCGTCGATCCCGGCTTCCCGAACCCAATAGACCATGGCCTCGGTCATGTACTGCCGCAGGCCCGGACTATCGTAATCAAGATCGATGATGTCAGTCCAATCCCAATATGGTGTGGACATGAAGGCGCCGTTCCAGTCACGTTCGTACCAATCTGGATGCTCCGTCACCAGAGCATTATCCCAAGCGGTGTGGTTTGCGACCCAATCGAGGATGACATGCATCCCTAGGCGATGCGCTTCATCCACGAAGGCCTTCAGGTCCTCAAGGGTTCCAAACTCAGGATTGACGCCATAATAGTCCCTTACCGAGTAAGGGCTGCCCAGCGTGCCTTTGCGGTTCTGCTCGCCGATCGGGTGGATCGGCATCACCCAGAGGATATCCACCCCAAGCTCCGCCAGGCGCGGCAATTGCTCTTGCGCCGCGCGGAACGTGCCTTCCTCCGTAAACTGACGGGTGTTGATCTGATAGATTACCGCATCCCGCGCCCACTCGGGGTGGGCGAGTTCCACATAGGGACGCGGCTCATAGGGGCTCGGCGTCTCAACCGCGGGCGCGCACGCCGCAACAAGCCCCAAAAGCCCGGCAAAAAGGGCCGCAAACGGACGAAACAGCCTTGTCCTCATGGCGCAGAACTCCCATTGCCATAACGGGCGGCCACTCGCGGGTTCCGATCCCACACTGCTCTGTCCGCCAATGAGCGCAACAGCTTCAGATACTCCGCGTGGCTCCACGCAAGCGGCGTTGCGCTATTGGTCCCCTCCCCCATCGCGAGGTTGACCCCAACCCCGACCCCGTCCCACACTTGCTCAGGAAGCAGCAGCCCCTCGTTGGCGAAGCGTTCCATCGCGGTCACGAAAGTCGTTCGGATTTGGTCCAATTCATCCGCAGACGGCCCCCCTCCGATAAGCGCCAAAGCCAGCGCGTGGTGCCCGCGCTCGCCTGTCAGAAGCGGCCATACCCGGCCCCGCTGCGCCGGATTCATCGCCCCTCCCGCGCCATAGCCCGAACCATCGGTCGTTCGTTCGCCATAGCCGTCGACGCCATAGCGACGCCAGCCAGGGTAAACGGCCTCGTCCCCCGCGAAGCGGAAGCTATAGCGCACCCGCGTCAGATCCGGACGGCTTTCATCGTCTAGTTCGGGAAGACTGCCGAGCACATCCGGATCATCCGCTCTCATAACGCCGTAGCGGACAAGTTCAAGAAAGCCTGCGTCCATCATAACGTCCTCGGCAACGGCCTCTTGCCCGTTCCGGCTTTCCACTGGACTATCATTGTTCGGATCATCGTCGGTATTGATCCGAAGGAAGTACCTGCCATCGCCATAAACGCCTGAGGTCGTGACCATTCGCTCCCGGAGCATCGCTTGAAAGCGATCAGCCGCATCGAGATACTGTGACGCCTCGTCGCGCCGCCCCAGGTGCGTGGCGATATCCGCAGCGCTCACAAGGCCCGCGATCATCGCAGCGGTTGTAGAGGGTGACAGGCCCGCCTGTTCTTCCCATCGCTCCTGCTGGGTGCGCGGCGGAACGACTTGCTCCGCGTTCCAGTCAATGGAGGCGCGTCCGCCATTGACAAGAAACGCCGCCGCCGGACGAAGCATCTGATCGTAGCTCTCCGCGACCTCCGCGTCCGACAGCCAACCCCGCTGCCACAACTGCCAGCCTAGCATGATCGGCATTGCGGTCTGGTCAAACTGAACAGCCACCCATTCCGGCGTCCCGTCGACCTCCGACTTCTGAAGAAACCAGCCGCCGTCCCCAGAATTTCCCGTTGTCTCAGAGCCAACCTGGACCGTCGGCAGATAGCGATAGGCGGCGAGCGCCGTTTCCCGATCGCCCAGGGCGGCGAGGGCCATCGCCACTTGGTAGAAATCGCGTGGCCAAACGGCCTTATACCCTGTAGCCGGACGAATGGCGGGCGTGCTCTCGCCCCAAGGGTTCGACAATGACGCGATCAAAGCGCCGGCGTGTGTCCGATCTTCCTGAACCTTGAGCATCAGCGCACTGACGAAAGCCAGACGCCCTCCGTCTGTGCTTTCCGCGGCGACCCGCTCAAGATCGGGCAAGGAGGCGAGATAATCCTCCCAGCCAACCGCCTCGCCCTCGCCGTTGAAGCGCGCCAAAAGAGCATCATGGCCTTCCGCCAGGCTGGCGTCTGCAGCCGCCCTCGCCGCGCCCGTGTCAGCGCCGAAGCCAAGAGCGAAATCGAAGGTCGCCTCCCCCTCGACGGCCGGCAGCGCGGCGCTGAGCATGACGCCGCCGGCGTCCGGGGCAACGCGACGCCGACGATCATCCAGAACGCCGTCCTCGAGATCGATAAGCCCGTCATTGACCCCGACGACCCCCGCGGTCGCAAAGCTGAACGGCGCGGCCCCAACCAAAGCCAGCGCAACATGGTCCTCCTGTGCGATCAGCGCCTCCAACGTGGCAAATCCAGTGTCGCCGCTTCCCGTATTGCCGACCGCACTCTCCAAAAGAAGGTGCGGCGTGATCGGCGAATCTGTCAAATTTCGGACCGTCACACGCAGAATGAGAGTGTCCCGATCAGGGTCAGTAAAGAGATGCTTGACGATCTCCACCTGCCCCGCTGGATCTGTGGTCACGATCCGATAGGCCGGAGACAGCGGCCGCCCCTCCGGCGTCGTGTGCAGATACTCTGTACGCGTCGTGGCCTGAGGCCCCTCAACAAAGAGACCTTCGGACGTCATCACCGCCACACGAAGCCTCTTGATCTGGGCTTCGTGGATCAAGCCATACATTGTCTCGGTCAAGACCCCGTCCGCCACAGAGAACCAAACCCGGGACACAGCCCCAGTCTCGCCACCGTCCGCATACTGACCATCGACATAGGCCTCATAGGAGGCCCCAACAGCGGTCTTCGCCGCACTCGCCCATGTCGGATCAGGCGGCGCCGCCCCCAAACACCCCCCCAGGCCAAGGGCCATCCCCGCCAACGCCGAACGCCAGACCCAACCCCGCTTCTTCATGCCCCACTCCTCAACAAGAAACGCAGCGGATCCTGAAGACGGCGCCTCCAAGCCGCCTCATTATGATCCGCACCGGGATAATACATGCTCTCGAAGGTCTCGCCGCGGCGATAGCCGCGCTCAAGCAAAGCGCCGTCCGCCGCCAACTGATAGGGGCGGTACCAGCGATCAAGGTTTTGGTCGCCATAATCAAACCAGAGCCGACAGAGCCCTCGCGGCGGCGCCGTGGCGACATAACGACCGACCGCTGGCAAGAGAGCCTCCTGCCAAGCGACAAGAGCCTCAGCGCTCTCATAGGCTTCAAATCTCAGGGGCCAGTGGGTTGACAAGCACGCAGCCCCGCCAAATAAATCCGGACGCTGACAAGCGATCTCGAAAGAAATCAAACCACCCATGCTCGAGCCCATGGTGAAAACGCTTTCGCGCTGGCGCTCAACGGGGTGATGGGCCGCGATGAGCGGCATCAGAAACTCTGTCAGAAACGCGACATAGGCCTCGCTCTGCGGCGCCCCCCCGACCGACTCTTCGATCCGAGATCGGACAGAAAGATCGATCTGACTGAGATAGCCTGAAGGCAGATACTCTCGCCGACGTTGATCGGTGTTGGCGATCCCAACGACGATCGCGCCGCCGCGTCCTCCCCCCACCGATAAGGCAGTGAGAGCCTCGTCAACACCCCACTCCCCGAACGCCGCAAGCGTGTCGTCGAAGAGGTTCTGACCGTCGTGCATATAGATCACAGGCAGTCGGCCATAACGCCCCGCCTCCGGCGGACTCCAAACCCAAACCGTCCGACTGGGAACGAAATCCGATACCAGGTCAGGATACACCGAGAGCGTGCCGGACGCCGGAGGCGCAGCTTGGGCGGTCCCGCCCACCGCCGCCGCAATGCCAAAAACCGCGCCTCGTCGGGTCAGCATGAGGCGCTCCCCGAAGGAGCAGCCCCCGCCGCCGCCTGCTCCTCATCCACTTCCTTGACGAACAAAACGCTGATCGCCGCTAGGCCAAACGAGGTTGCAGCAATGGCGAAGGCCCAGATCGCCTCGTTTGCAAAAAAGGTCCGAATGAGAAATCCAAGCAGCGTCGCCGCCACCAACTGAGGCGCCACAATGAAAATGTTGAAGATCCCCATATAGACGCCCATCTTCCGCATCGGGACAGATCCGGCGAGAATAGCGTAAGGCACCGATACGATCGAGGCCCATGCGACCCCGACCCCGACCATCGGCAGCCACAAAAGGCCCGGATCCTTAATCAGGATCATACCGACAAAACCGGCCACCCCGAGGCTGAGACAAAACGCGTGAAGCCGTCTCCGATCCAACCGTGTCGCCAACCAAATGATCGCCAAGGCGCCCGCAGCCGCAACCCCGTTTCGAACCGACCCCAAAAGGCTCCACCAGTTGCCGGCGTCCTGGAAGGCCGCGCTCTGAGGGTCCGGCGCGGCAAAGTGATGCTCGGCTACCGCGGCCGTCCCATAAATCCACATCGCGAAAAGGCCGAACCAGGTAAAAAACTGCACGACCGCAAGCTGGCGCATGGTGGTCGGCATCCGAAACAGGTCCGTGACAATTTCCAAAAACCCGTTGTCGTCCTGCCCCCGCTGCTTGAGCAAGCCCGCGATGAGTTGGACAATGCCGAATCCCGCAATCAACCCACCCAGAACATAAAGGTCTTGCCGCAGCTCCGCCTGACCCAGGAAGATCAACCAATCCGGACGCGGATCAAGTCGGCCTGCCCACACAAACCCCGTGAACACAAGACCCACCAAAAGCCAGACCAGCCCGCCGCCATAGAAAGCCGCCGCGCTGCGCTTTGGCCCCACAGTTCCAGACGGCTCGTAGCCCCGCTCGGCAAGCCGGGCCTCCTCAAAAGCCTCCATCTGCGCGGGCGTGTATTCCTTGGTCGTCAGCACTGTCCAAAGGACAGCGCAGAAAAGGGCCGCACCGCCGACATAAAATGCAATATGCACCGTTGCCGGAATTTCCCCTTCCGGAGCAACGTTTGAAACCCCCATCTCCGCCAGCGCCCATGGCAGCGCCCCCGCGAGCACTGCCCCAAGCCCAATAAAGAAGCTCTGCATCGCATAGCCGATGGTCCGCTGCTCGTCGGGCATCATGTCCCCGACAAGCGCCCGCGTCGGCTCCATGGTGATGTTCAACGCCGCATCCATGATCCAAAGCGTGCCCGCCGCGATCCACAAAGTCGGCGAGTTCGGCATGACGATCAGCGCCAAGCTCGCAAGGACCGCTCCGATCAAGAAGTACGGCCGCCGCCGTCCCAAGGGTCCCCAGGTCTTATCGCTGAGAAAGCCGACAATGGGCTGTACGATGAGCCCGGTGAGAGGCGCAGCGATCCACAAGATCGGCAGCGCGTCGATTTCTGCCCCAAGCGTCTGAAAGATTCGGCTCGTGTTCCCGTTTTGCAGGTCGAACCCGATCTGGATGCCGAAAAACCCAAAACACATGTTCCATATCTGGAACACGCTGAGCCGCCCCTTGCGCATGCCGTCTCCCCGATCGATTGACGGCCTTTTGTGCATTTTTTTGCATGCCGCCTTGCGACGATTGTGCGCACGTTTCGACCCATCGTGCAACGCTGTTTACGCACGTTTTTGAAGCCGAAAGCCATCACTTGTGGCCAAACTGGAGGCCGCCCACCCCCATTGTTTCGCAAAATTTTGCAATACTCGCTGGTGAGGCTTACGATCCGCGCCGATGGGCTCAAAGCGCCTCAAAGCGGATCGCCTGTCCCCCGCCAGGCGCGAGCCTGAGCGTCAAGGAGTCTTCGCTCATCACAATTTGGTCCACGATCACAATCCGCTCGCGCCCTGTTTGCCAGTGCGCATCCGGAGCATCAGCGTAAATCTGCGCCCGATATTGCCGCCCTGGCTCAAGAAACGACAACCCCACCTCAAGGACCCGTGGATTCTCATCCGTGATCGCCCCGAGATACCAGTCAGCGCCACCCCGTTCCAACCGCGCCACAGTGACGTAATCCCCGACCTCGCCGTTGAGCACGAGGCTTTCTTCCCAATCGGTTGGCACATCGCGAATGAACTGGAACGGCCCCGGATTCGCCTCGTAATTTTCGATCAGGTCCGCAGCCATCTGGATCGGCGAATAGATCACCACATAAAGCGCGAGTTGCTTAGCCCAGGTGGTCGCCACCCCGTCTGGACTCAAAGTCTCCATCCCGAAAATCCCGGGCGTGAAATCCATCGGCCCCGCCAACAGCCGGGTAAACACGAGGTTCGTCTCGTGTTCGGGTGGATTGCCTGGTTGGCCCCAGGCGTTGAACTCCATGCCGCGCGCCCCTTCCCGCGACACAAGGTTGGGATAGGTGCGCCGCAATCCCGTGTCTTTAACCGGCTCATGCGGATTGATCGCGATGGCGTGCGCGTAGGCCTCCTCAACCACCTGCTGCTGGTGCCGAACCATCGTCTGACTTTCATGCCAAATCATGGTGGGCGACCCATCAGGCCCCGCGCCCTGGGCTTGACCCGCGTCGGCCACGTACCCTGTCTTCACCACATGGATGCCGAGGCTCTGGTAAAGGGCAAAACCTTCCGCCATGGCGCGCTCGTAGTGGTAGGCGTTCCCACCGGTCTCGTGGTGCCCGATGATCTGAACACGCCGCTCCGCCGCATAGTCCGCGACCCGTTCAAGGTCGAAATCAGGGTATGCCTCGGTGAAACTGAAGTCCCAACCGGTCCCAAACCAGTTCCCGTCCCAGCCGACATTCCAACCCTCGATCAGAACCCCTCCAAACCCATTTTCGGCCGCAAAATCGATGGCCCGAAGAGCGCGCTCTGTTGTGGCCCCATGCCGATCGCCGGAGCCCCAAGTGGCCTGCCCTAGATGCATCTCCCACCAGATCCCGACATACGTCATCGGACGGAAGAAGCTGACGTCGCCCAAAGCGTTCGGCTCGTTCAAATTGAGAATGAGGCTCGACATCGCGAGACCGGCCGCATCTTCGCTGATCTGCACCGTCCGCCAAGGCGTGACAAAGGGCGTATCCCGGACAACGCTCGCCGCCGTCACCCCAGGCGTCAGCATGGCGCGGAAACGCTGCCCCTCCGCACGCGATAGGTTCATTCCGGCATAGTCGATCAGCGCCGCCTCATGGATCGACAAGTGAAGCCCATCTTCGCTGCGGAAGGTGATCGGCGTTTGCGCTAATCCAACGGCGTCGATCGCGGTCCGATTGTAGAGATACTCCTCTCGGTTCCACTCCAAAGCCGGACTCCACCAGGCCTCTCCCGGATCGGCGATCACAAACTCGGTCAGCTCCGCGCTGATCCGCGCTGTGATGAGATGGTCTTGCGCCGGCGCCTCGTACCGGAACCCAATCCCGTCATCATAGACCCGAAAGACGACCGCAAAACGCCGTCGAAGCCCGTCCCTTTCCGAAAAATCCACCCGCAATTCGCGATAGTGATTGCGCACAAGCCGCCGCTCGCCCCAGGGCTGCTCCCAGGTCTCATCAACGGTGCGTTCCGCCGCCCCCGTCATCACGAGGCCCCGCTCGATCTTTGGGGCGTCCGTGAGCATAAAGCCAAGCCGGGAGGGCGCAATGACCGGAGCCCCTAACCGGCTCACCGAATAGGCAGCGCGCCCGTCGCCATCAAGCTGTACGCCGACGCAGACCACCTCATTGGGAGAGCAAAACCTGTCCGTCGACACAGCACGGGCGGGCCGCTCCTGGGCTTGCGCCGCGCCCAACGCGAGCACTGCAAAAATCACAGCAATCCAGCGCATGCCCAATTTCCTCGCCCAAGACAACTTCTTGTTTGCATTGGCTTGACCGCAGCCCAGACTGCCCGCAAACTTTTGCATCCTTACCACTAGTTTTTGCAGAAAGCTCGGAATGCGCAAGTCCTCGACGCGCCTGGAAGACCTTGCAGAGCGCGCCGGCGTGTCGATTTCGACGGTGTCCCGGGCCCTCAACGACAGCCCCGCCGTCAACCAGCGCACCAAACAGGCCATCTGGAAGCTGGCGCGGGAGCTGGACTATCCGTTTCGCCGCTATATGCCAGCCGGGCCAATCGGCGCCGAAGGCACCATCGCCGTCGTGGTCCCCAATCCGCAGGGGCGCGAAGCCAGCCTCACCGACAGCTTTTTTCTAAAGCTGTTCGCGGGCGTGGCCGAGGCTGCGCGGGAAAGGGGTTGTGACGTGGTCTTCAGCCACATCGCACCGGCAACCTACGAAGACCTTTCCGCCGCCATGGAGACAACCCGCGCGGACGGCGTCATCTTCCTTGGCCAAAGCTCTCTGCATGAGGCGTTTAACCGCTTGGCCGATAGCGATCTAAGCTTTGTGGTGTGGGGCGCGCAGCTGCCGCGCCAGCGTTACTGTTCAGTTGGCAGCGACAACCCCGCGGGCGCCCGCAAAGCCACCAAGCATTTGCTGCGCCTCGGCCGCCGCCGCATCATCTTCCTCGGAGACGCCGAAGCTCCCGAAGCCATGCAACGGCTGAGGGGGTATCTCGCCGCCCATGAGGCTGATGGATTAACCCCCGACGACGAGCTCATCGTCCCCGCCCACTTTGAAGTTGAGGGCGCCGAAGCCGCGACCGACGCTCTTTTGTCCAGGGGCGTCGCCTTTGATGGCGTCGTCGCCGCTTCTGACCTGATCGCCCTTGGCGCCATCCGCGCCCTCCAGCGGGCGGGCCTCAACGTGCCGAAGGATGTATCCGTCGTCGGCTACGACAATGTCCCCTTCGCCCAGCTCAACAGTCCCAGCCTGTCCACCATCGACCAGGACACCGCAAAAGCTGGGCGGCTGTTGGTGTCGAAGCTGCTCGGCGCCAAAGGCGGTAAACCGCCGCGACCTGAGCGGCTCCCCACCGACCTGATCATTCGGGAATCCTGCGGCGGATAATCCGCGCCGTGATGATCAGCGCACCGCATACACAGCCGCAAGCGGCGCCAAGAGCCCCTGCTCCACCCCGGGCGCATTGACCCGTTCGATCAGTCGCCAGCCCGCAGGGACGCGATAGGCCACTGGCGCAGCTCCCAGGTTGAACACGCACAAAACAGCGTCCGCCCCCCGCCCGCGCTCAAACGCGAG
This sequence comes from Caulobacterales bacterium, assembly GCA_044370335.1. GTDB lineage: Bacteria > Pseudomonadota > Alphaproteobacteria > Caulobacterales > Aquidulcibacteraceae > REEB509. Next base: position 17,780 of record JBILVS010000022.1, on the reverse strand, counting down.
CACACCGGCAGGCGCATCGAGAAACCGCACGCCGCCCGTCCGAAAAGCCGGCAAAGTCCGCCTCCAATGCAGCGCCCGTCGCGCCACATGAAGGGTCGCTTGAGGATCCGCCTCCTGCGCATCGACCGCGAGCGGCAAGTGAGCAGGATCAAGTGGCAACCATGGCTCTGCCTCCGGCTCCGCCGGGGCGGCATGCCACGGAATTGGCGTCCGCGCCCCATCGCGCCCCAGCGTCAAAGGCCAATTCATGATCGCCTCAGGGTCGCGCATCCGGTCGAAAGGCACTGTCGCCTGCGGCAACCCCAACTCCTCCCCCTGATAGAGGAACGCGTTGCCTCTCAGGCTCATCAGCAGCAGAAGCCCCATCTCCGCAAAGGCCTTACGGTCCCGCCCTTTCGCCCAGCGCGACACGCTCCGCGGCGCGTCATGATTGGAAAAGGCCCAAGACGGCCAACCGACGCCGTCAACGTCCTCAGGCCAATCCTCCATCCCGCGCCGGACAAGCTCCGGCGTTAATTCATCCGCATAAAGATAGTGGAAACTGTAGGCGCTCTGCAGCCGATCCGCGCCCGCGGTATAGAGCTTCATCTCTTTGTCGGCGCGCTCGCCCCCGACTTCGGCCACAAGGAAGCGGTCGCCATAGCTCTCCGCCAACCCCCGCAGACGGGTGAGAAACGCCGGAATCGCCGGATGCGACTGATTATAGAAATGGTGCTGGAAATCAAACGGCCGGGTCCGCTTGCCCGGCGTCAGCACCGGGGGATTATCCGTCAGCGCTGGGTCATGCATCATGAAGTTGACAGCGTCCATGCGGAAGCCGTCAACGCCTCGATCAAGCCAAAACCGCATGGCCTCAAGCAGCGCGTCCTGCACCGCCGGATTGTGCACATTGAGGTTAGGCTGCGCCGGCAGGAAATTATGCAGATAGTACTGCTGGCGACGCGCATCCCATGTCCAGCAGGGCCCGCCGAACACCGCCTGCCAGTTGTTCGGAGGCGAACCGTCGGCCTTGGCGTCGGCCCAGACATACCAGTCAAACCGCGGATTATCCCGAGACTGACGGCTTTCCTTGAACCACGAGTGCTCGTCTGAGGTATGCGAGAACACCAGGTCGATAAGGACTTTCAGCCCCAGCCCATGCGCCTTCCGCACCAGTGCGTCAAAGTCGGCGAGGCGCCCAAACAGCGGATCCACGTCGCAATAGTCGGCGACGTCATAACCGAAGTCCCGCATAGGTGAGCGATAGAACGGCGAAATCCAGACTATATCGACGCCCAAAGACGCGATGTAATCAAGCTTCGCCGTCACCCCTGCAAGGTCGCCGGTCCCGTCGCCGTTTGCATCAGCAAAGCTCAACGGATAGACGTGATAGACTACGGCCCCGCGCCACCATTCGGAGACTTTCACCGACGTGCGCGCTAAAGACCCCGATGTCAGCTGCATTACCCAGGCTCCGAAACGCACACAATATAGCCCAGGGCCGGGACGGTGACCTGATAACTACCTGGAGCCGACGCCGTTGCAGCGCAGGCGCCAAGACCTGACCGCCACGCCGAGGAGTCCGCATCAACAATGATCTGTTGCGTGACAGCACTTTCGCTCGTGTTGATCACGACCAGCACCTCCGCGCCCTCATACAAACGAGAAAAGGCGAATAGGCCCGGCGTTGACCCATAAGCCCGCACCACCTGCGCGCCCCGCCGCAGCGCCGGGGTCTCCGCCCTCAGCCGCGCCAAGGCGGCGATGGCCTGATAGAGCGGCGCGTCGGTCCGATAGTTGTCCACCGCCGTCGTGCGATCTGCGCCAATCAGCCGATTGTCGTTATAGACCGCCACCTGACTGGCGAAGAGTGTCTCCCGCGCGTCCTGATCCCCGCCGTCTCCGACAAAGCCTTGCTCGTCGCCGTAGTAAATCGTGGGAACACCGCGCGAAGTCATCATCAGTGCGTGCGCCAACTCGACCCGCGCCAATTCCTCCGCAGGTGTAGCGTCAGGGTTCGCCTGCCGCACAAACGTAGCGAAGCGGCCCATGTCGTGGTTGCCGAGGAACGTCGGCAGCATCATCGCGACCGCCTCGCCGCCTTCATAGAGCGCATCGGCCTGATAAAGCCGCGCCAGCCGATCAGTTCCAGCCCCGCGCGCAATCACCTCGGTGGCCGCCGACTGGAAGCCGAAATCAAGCACCGTCGGCAACCGGTCCACCCGGGTGTGACGGGCGAGACCCGCCGGGTCAGGATCATAAACCTCGCCGAAAATGTGGAAATTGGGGATCCCGTTTGCCCGCGCCCGCTCCAGCATGGCCGGCGCGAACTGCGTCCAGAACGTCGGATTGACGTGCTTGGCGGTGTCGATCCGGAAACCGTCGATCCCAAATTCATCGATCCACGCGCCATAAATCTCGATCATGCCCTCCACGACGCGTGGATGCTCAGTGTAGAGATCGTCGAGATTGGCGAAGTCGCCGTAGGTGCTGCTTTCCCCCGTCCAGGTCGTGTTCCCGCGATTGTGGTAAAGTGTCATGTCGTTCAGCCAGGCAGGGACCTTCACCTCTTCCTCGCCCGAGGGAATGAATGGCCTGTAGGCGTAGGTGGGGTCAGTCAGCCGCGCAAAGTTTGCTTCCGTCTGATCCGCGGGCGCATCACCCCGGAAGCCGTCATTGATCGGCATGCCCGTGACGCCGCCGCGTCGGGAGTAGGGGTAATCCGCAAGCCCACGATACGGGCAATCCCCCTGCGGACACTCCTGATACTGGATGACGTCCGCAGTGTGGTTGGTGATGATATCCAGATAGACCTTCATGCCCCGCGTGTGGGCCGCATCGACAAAAGCGCGGAACTCGTCCCGCGTGCCGAAATGCGGATCGACGGAGGTGAAGTCGGTGATCCAGTAGCCGTGGTAGCCGGCGCTCTCCTGCCCCGGAGCCCCCTGCACCGGCTTGTTCTCATAGATGGGCGCAAGCCAGATCGCGGTGACGCCAAGCCCCTGAATATAGTCCAGCCGATCCATCAGCCCCGCAAGATCGCCCCCGTGGTAGAAGCCTTTGTGGGTGGGATCAAAGCCGTGATCAAGCCTGTCGCCGCGGATACCGCCGCGATCATTGCCGCGGTCGCCGTTCGCAAAGCGGTCCACCAAGGCGAAATAGATGACTTCGTCTTGCGGCAGGCGCTCTTGCCGCGGCCCGGCCTCAAGAACCGCCACGGACGGCCCGGCCGCCGCTGTTGCCCGATGGCCATGCCCCGCGGCAGTCCCGACCCAGCCGAACGCCGCTAAACCCGCGACGGCAGCCGCAGCAACACTTAGCGGGATCCTTTTCGCCGCCCGATCCGCCATCGCAATCCTCCCAACTTGTCGCTTGTGCGCCTTCGGTCAGGGCTCTGCCCCAAAATCGCTCCGCGATCACCTCTTTTTCTGAGGCTTTGCAAATTTTGCAATTCTTTGCAGCGGGCGCGGACAGTGTCAATGCCAACGCCTAAACCGCGATCGGCAGGACACAAACCACCGCGACCATGGCTAAACAGCGCCCTCAAGTGGCGCGAAGGTGTGGGATTGTGGCAACGAGGTGACAAAAGCGCGGACCAAGCAGCGCTTTTTCGTTGCGCGCGCCAATCTGTTTGCATAATTTTTCAGCGTGGCGTCCTGCGCCGCTGAAACGATTGCGCAGGGTCACATCAGGGAGGACGGGATGAAGAAGCGTGAGGAAAACCATCACGCGCGTCTCATGAGCGGGGTGGCGACCGGCGTCGCACTGTTTATGACGATGAGCGGCGTGGCGTATGGGCAGACCCCGGTCGCCGAGGGCGAAGAAGAAATCATCGTGACGGGGTTCAGCGCCAGTTTGCGGAGCTCCACCGAAGCCAAGCGCAACAGCGACGCCATTATTGAGGCGGTGACGGCGGAAGACATCGGCAAGCTTCCCGACGTGTCGATCACCGACGCCTTGTCGCGTCTGCCGGGTCTCAGCACGCAGCGTCTGTTCGGGCGCGGCCAGGTCCTGTCGATCCGCGGTCTGGCGCCGGACTTCTCCACCGCCTTGTTGAACGGCCGGGAGCAAGTGTCCGCGGGCGACAATCGCGGCGTCGAATTCGATCAATATCCCTCCGAGCTTCTGCAGCGGGTGGTCGTCTACAAGACCCCGACCGCCTCTTTGATCGGTCAGGGCCTTGCCGGCACCGCCGACATGCAGACCGTGCGGCCGCTGTCGGTGGACGATCCGGTGGTCGCCGCGAGCGCGCGTTATGAGTGGAACGAGAACGGGGCTTTGGTGTCGGGCTCTGACGACACGGGCTACCGCATCACCGGGGCCTGGATCGATCAGACCGATGATGGCCGTTTCGGCTGGGCGATTGGTTTGGCGACCATGTCCTCCCCCACCCAGGCGGAGCGTTTTGAGGGCTGGGGTTATCCCACCACCGCTGGCGGCGCGTTCATTCTTGGCGGCGCCAAGCCCTATGTGCAGTCGAGCGTGCTTGAGCGGGACGCGCTCATGGGCGTGCTGGAGTTCGAGCCCAGCAACACGTTCAGCGCCCGGGTCGACGCCTTCTATTCGCAATTTGAGGAAACCCAGGATCTCAAGGGCATCGAGTTGCCTTTGTTTTGGTCTGGCGCGTCCTTGGCGTCGGGCTCGACGGTCTCCAACGGGCTGGTCACGCAGGGCGTGTTCAATGGCGTTGACGGGGTGGTGCGCAACGACATTCGCACCCGCGAAAGCACGATCTCAGCGCTTGGCGTGAACATGGAATGGATCTTGAGCGACCGCTGGTCCGCCGAGGTCGATATCAGCACCTCCAATGTTGACCGCAACGATCTCGATCTTGAGACCTACGCCGGCACCGGGCCGGGCTCGGCGGGCGCCAACGCGAACGTCTCCTTCCGCACCGGCAATGGCAGCTATGTGTTCGGCTCCAACCTGAACTACGCTGATCCTTCTTTGATCTTGTTGACCGACCCGGGAGGGTGGGGCCAAGCGGGCTATATCAAGGAGCCGCAGATCACCGACACGTTGTCGGCCTTGCGTGTCAGCGCCACCCGCTCGATGGACGCTGGGCCTTTCAGCTCCCTTGAGATCGGCGTCAATCTGAGCCGCCGCTCGAAGGACAAGGACAGCATCGAGAGCTTTATTGATCTCGACTGCCCGGGGACCACGCCCAACAACCAGTGCGCCACCGCGATCCCGTCGGGTGCGCTTCAGGCCCCCACCGCCCTAACCTTCCTCGGCATTCCCGGGATGGTCAGCTATGATCCGCTGTCGGTGTTGCGGACGCCAGGGCTTTACGCCCTGCGGCCCAACTCCAACGCCGACGTGATCTCCAAGCGCTGGGGTGTTGAGGAGACGGTGACCGTCCTCTATGCCCAAGGCAATATCGACACCGAGGTCGGCGGGCGTCCCCTGTCGGGCAATGTCGGCGTGCAGATCGTCAGCACAGATCAGAGCTCAACGGGCGGGGTTCGCGGTCCCACGGGGGCGGTGACGGTTGAGCAGGGCGACACCTATGTGGAGGTCCTGCCGAGCCTGAACCTGTCCCTTGAGATTGCCGAAGACACCTTCTTGCGTCTTGGCCTGGCGCGGACGCTGGCGCGGCCGCGCATGGACGAGATGCGGGCGAGCTTCGAGGTCGGCTATAATGTCGCCCAGCTGCTCAACGCCAATCCCACCCCTTCCGCCTCCTATTGGGGCGGCGGCGGCGGCAACCCGCTGCTGCGGCCATGGATCGCCAATTCGCTTGATATCTCCTTCGAGCGCTATCTCGGCGACTCTGGCGGCTATATCGCGGTGGCGGGCTTCTACAAGGATCTTGAGAGCTACGTTTATCCCGAAACGATTCCCTATGACTTCACCGGCTTCCCGTCCCACAACGGGACTGCGGTGCCGGCGACGTTCCGCGGCTTTGCGTTTGCGCCGCGGAATGGGGAAGGCGGCTATGTTCAGGGTCTGGAATTCACCGCCAATATCCCAGGCGTCGTGGTCAACCCCGCGCTTGAGGGTTTCGGCGTGGTTCTCAACGCCTCCTCGACCGACAGCTCGATCCAGCCGCCGAACACCCCCGGCAATGCCTTGCCGGGTCTGTCTGAAACGGTCGTCAACACCACGCTCTATTATGAGCGGGGTGGGTTTGAAGCCCGGATCAGCAACCGGTATCGCTCGGACTTCCTCGGCGAAGTGACGGGCTTCGGGGCCGGCCGGGAGCTCAGATTCGTCAATGGCGAGTCTCTCCTCGACGCCCAGCTCGGCTATCGGTTCGAAGCGGGCGCCCTTGAGGGGCTTTCGGTTCAATTGCAGGCCTACAACATCACCGACGAGCCCTTCTCGGGCTATGTCGATGGGGATGAGCGTCGGGTCCGCGACTATCAGAGCTATGGAGCGACCTATCTGCTCGGCGTAAGCTATCGCAACTAACGAACGCGGATCTTCCCTGCTCTTTTGCGCTCCTGCCGGGGATCCTCGGCAGGAGCGTTTTTTTGGAGTGGGCGACCTCCCTGCAAGGGGGGTAAAGAGGGACGCATGGCTGCTGAGGTCAGACATCTGAGAGGGATGGGACATGGACAAGGCGGGAGCCATAGACACCGGCGCCGGCGGCGCGGCCAAGGGGCGCATCAGGCGCGTGGTCATTCTGGGCGGCGGAACCGGGGGTTGGCTTGCCGCCGCCGCCTTTGCGAAATTATTGGCCGGCGTTGTGGAGGTGCGGCTGATTGAGTCAGAAGAGATCGGCATTGTCGGCGTCGGCGAAGCCACGATCCCGCAGATCCGCACCTATAACGCCGCTCTGGGCATTGACGAGGATGAATTCATCCGCGCCACCCAGGGCACGTTCAAATTGGCGATTGAGTTTCTCAACTGGCGCCGCAAGGGCCATGCCTATTTTCATACCTTCGGCGACAACGGCATGCCGCTGGCGCGCACGCCGTTTCATCATTTTTGGCTGCGGGCGCGTCAGGGGGGCACGAAAAAGCTTGGGGGCCGATTTGAGGATCTTTGGGCGTTCAGTCCCAATGCGCAGGCGTGTCTTGCGGGGAAATTCACCCGCTCCCCCTTCGACATGGCCGGCCGCAGCGCCGTTATCGCCCACGCCTTTCATTTCGACGCAGGCCTTTACGCCCTTTATCTCAGAGGGTGGTGTGAAGCCCGCGGCGTGCGCCGCACCGAGGGCAAGGTGGTCGCTGTGGAGCAGGATGGCGAGACCGGTTTTGTCACGGGCCTGCGCCTGGAGAGCGGCGATCTCATAGAGGGCGATCTCTTCATTGACTGCTCAGGCTTTCGGGGCGTGCTGATCGAGGGCGCCCTGAAGACGGGCTATCAGGACTGGTCGCATTGGCTACCCTGCGATTCCGCCTGGGCAGTGCCGACCAGCAATAAGGGACCCTTGCGCCCTTACACCCAGGCGATCGCGCACCAGGCGGGCTGGCAATGGCGGATCCCGCTGCAGCATCGCACCGGCAACGGTCATGTGTTTTGCTCAAGCCACATCAGCGCCGATGAGGCGCGGGCGGTGCTCCTCGCCAATGTCGAAGGTGCGGTTCTCGCTGAACCACGGCTGATCCGCTTCACCACCGGCCGCCGCAATAAATTCTGGAGCAAGAATGTCGTGGCTTTAGGACTGGCCAGCGGCTTTCTTGAGCCGCTTGAATCGACCAGCATCCATCTCATCCAATCGGGCGTCAGCCGCCTTATCGCCCTCTTCCCCCATACCGGGATCCATGAGGCCGAGATCGAGGAATATAACCGCCAATGTGGTCTTGAGTTCGACCGGATTCGCGACTTCATCATTCTCCATTACCACGCCAATGAGCGCACCGATTCCCGCTTCTGGACCGAGCGCCGCGAGATGGCCCTGCCGGAGGATCTCGCTCGAAAGCTGGCGCTGTTTGCAGCCAATGGGGTGATTTATCGCGAGCAGGAGGATTTGTTCGCCGAAGCGAGCTGGCTTCAGGTGATGATTGGCCAGGGTCTTGATCCGGTCGGCTATCATCCGATGGCGGATCAGCTCTCCGACGCCGACCTCGAGCGCTTCCTGTCGGATCTGCGGATGGTGATCGCTCGGGCGGTGGATGCAGCGCCCACCCACGAGGCCTATATCGCGGCCCATTGCGCCGCCCGCCAAGCGGCCTGACCTGGGCCTTGCTGACCTGGGCCCTGCTTGGCCAAAGCGGCCGGTATCGCTATGTCAGCAGCGTCGCGACAGGCCCTTCAGACCCCCCCGGCCAGAGCCGAGCAAGAGCCGAGCAAGAGCCGAGCAAGAGCCGAGCAAGAGCCGAGCAAGACCCAAGCAAGACCCAAGCAAGAAATGCCCTTCCGCCCATGGCGAGGCGGGAGGGATCTTGTGCTTATGCCCTGGGGCAACGTTGCTGTGACCGGACGCGCGTCGTCCGATCAAGCAGACGCCGCTTGATCATCAAAGAACCCGCTCAATCAGGAATTTGGGCCAGCGACAGCTGATCGCGTGAGCACAGCAAACCGATGCGCGCGCCATGCGTTTGGCGTCCCCTGTGCAACGCCGCGATGGACGGTGCGAACGTTCTCCGAAAGATGATGAGCGGCCCTTGGGAAACGCCCCCCAGGAGAGCGCCAAGAGCTTGGGCCCAAACCTTGGGCCACGGCCTCGCCTGTGGTCTGGCCTATGGTCTCCGCTTTTGTCTCCCCTTTGTGGTCTGGCCTTTGGTCTCGCCTATGGTCTCGCCTATGGTCTCGCCTATGGTCTGGGCGCCAGCGAGCGGAGCAGGCGTTCCCTGACCGCCTGCAGGCGTTCTGGCGTCATCTCGCCGAACACTCCCCGCGCCGTCTCGGGCAGATGCGCGAAAGGATCGCCGTTGCGCTCGAAAATAAAGTGGTCAAACAGGCTTCGCCATGCGCTGCGTTCCGCCTCCGGCATGCCGCGCAGGGTCAGCACGGCGTGCAGCATGGTGAGAAACGGCGTGATCAGATGCGCAGGGCCGTCCCGCCACCAGAAATTCATCATCGCCGAGCAGGGATCGAGCGCTTCGACGTGATGGATCCAAAGGCTTGGCAGATAGAGCGCGTCCCCTGGCTCGAGTTCGGCGATCTCCGCAGCCTCAATCGCCTCCGCAAAGCGAGGAAACGCAGCAAAATCAGGATCATGGAAATCGACCAGGCTTGAGGGTTGCCCCGCAATGGTGAGGTCAAGGGGACCAATATAGAGATTACCCACTTGTTCGGTGGGAAACAGGATGAACCGGCGTCGGCCCGCGATGACGCAGGCGAGGTTTTGGGCGAGGTCCCAGTGGGCGGGGGTGCGGCCGCGATTGCCGATCCACAATGACACCAGTCTTTCCGAGACCCCTTCCAGGAGGGGCATGGGATGGGTGTCGGCGAGGCCGGGGGCGTGGGCGGGCACATTGACCGCGCCCGCATAGAGGCAAGGGGGCGCCGGCTGATCTTCAAAGCCCAGGAGACGGTCCAGGAAAGCTGGGAAACTGCTGGACCGCCGCTCGAAATTGAACCCCGAAAAATCGGGGGCGAAGGCGTAGCGCCCCGCGATCTGAGGCGCGCCCTCGAAATAGGAGATCGGCCGGTCATTGGCGGCTTGTTTGACGAGGGCGAACGCTGCGGCCGCGGAGCGCGACGCCGCGTCCACCATGGGCCAGTCGCGCACCACGCCCTTCAGCACCACGGGACGGCCGCAGCCCCTGACCTGGGCGTCAAATTGGCTCTTGTCGGTCCCGCTCAAGACACGGACTGGTTTGGCGTCTTTCCAGATATCGCGCGCAGCCATTGAGGCTCCCCTCTCTCGCCCAGCCTATCAAGGACCAGCGCCTCAAGACCAGCGCCTTCCCAACCCCTCGCCCTTCGCCCCTGGTCGGGCGCAGGAGCGGGGGGCGCGTGTTCACAAAGACGGCGCAGCGCAGTGTTGATTGATATAGGCGGCGTGGCTCGGCATCGCCGCCGCCGCATCTGAGATGACCCGCCTCAGCGAGGCGAGGCGTTTTCCCGCCTCCCCGGGCGGCCTTATGTCCAAGAGGGGTTCGTAGGTCTCCGGCATGACGCCTTGGCCGATATAGACCGCAAGCCAGCTCGGATTTTGGAAGAGTTCGGTGGTTTCTGCGACGATCCGGCCGCTCTTTCGGAACTGTGCGATCTTGTAGGCGAGACTGTCCGGGATCGGCATGTCTTTGCAATAGCGCCACAGCTCTGTGTCGTCGCGGACGGTGGCTTTATAGTGCAGGATCAGGAAGTCCCTGATCCGTTCAAACTCGATACCGGTGAGCCGATTATATTCAGCAATCCCCAAGGGCTCGAAGCTGCGGTCGGGAAAAAGCGCCAGCAGCCTCGTGATGGCGGTTTGGATCAGATGGATGGAGGTGCTTTCCAAGGGCTCCATGAAGCCGGAAGCGAGCCCCACCGCCACCACGTTTTTTTTCCAGAATTCCTGCCGGCGTCCGGTGACGAAGCGCAGCGGCCGCGGCTCGGCGAGGGCGGGCGCGTCAAGATTGGCGAGCAAGACCGAAGCCGCTTCGTCTTCGGACAGAAACTCTGAGCAGAAGACATAGCCGTTGCCGGTGCGATGTTGCAGCGGGATCCGCCACTGCCAGCCGGCCTCTCGAGCGGTTGAGCGGGTATAGGGGGTGAACTCCCCCGCCCGGGCGCACGGAACCGCCACCGCCCTGTCGCAAGGCAGGTAATGGCGCCAATCCTCATACCCAGCTTTGAGGGTTTGTTCGATTAACAGGCCGCGAAAGCCCGAACAATCGACAAACAAATCTCCCTCGATGGTTTCGCCCCGCTCGGTTCTGACATGGCTGACAAAACCGCTTTCCCCGTGCACGCCCACATCCACGATGCGGCCTTCCACCCGCACGACCCCCCTTGCTTCTGCGTAGCGCCGCAGAAATTTGGCGTAGAGTCCCGCATCGAAATGATAGGCGTAGTCGAGCGTGCTTTGCACGAGCCGCGGGTCGCGGGCGGGGGGCGAGAACCGGAGGGCTTTGGCCGCGGCCCAGGCCACCGAATAGGCTTCGATGTCCTCCTCCGCCCCTTCGGCCCGGGCCTTCAGCCAATGCTGATGCAGCGGGATTGGATCAAAATCGACGCCATAGCGTCCGAACGGATGAAAATACCGCGCCCCCAGAGCGCCCCAATTGACGAATTCGATGCCGAGTTTGAACGAGCCTTGCGTCGCTCTCACGAAGTCGGCTTCCTCAATCCCGAGGCTTTGGTTGAAGCGCTGGATCGGCGGGATGGTCGCTTCGCCAACCCCGACCGTGCCGATCTCGTCGCTTTCCACAAGGGTGATCCCGCAGCCGCCTTGGGTGGCGTTGGCCAAGGCCGCCGCCGCCATCCAGCCGGCCGATCCCCCGCCGACAATAACAATCCGGCGGATCCGCCGATCGCCTTCCCCCGCCGTCATTGCACCCCCTCCCTTTTCCATCGACCTGCACCAATCGGTTGTCCAGTCTATCATGGCCAGCATATTGCTTGCCGGGATTGCAGCAAACAAGCAGGCAAGGCGGCGATGACTGAACAAACGCTTTCAAAGGTCACGCCGACCTCGGCGGCGTCCCCCCTCAAGCGCAATCTCCCGCTCATCACGGGCGCGGCGATCGTTGGTCTGGCCCTGATGTACGCCGCGATCTGGGCGTTCGCCGACCTGTCGCTCGGGATGCTCGCCCAGATCTGGTATTTTCCCTCAATTGGGGTCTTTGGCGCGATCATCGCCAACACCTCCGGCACCGGCGGAGGCGTGGTCTACGTGCCGGTATTTAACGCGCTGCGCCACGAAGGCGTCATCGATCTCAGCCGGGAACAGATTGTCGCCGCTGGGTTCGCGATCCAGTGTTTCGGCATGACGATGGGGGCCCTGACTTGGACCAACAACATCTATAAGGGCCCGACCCCGCAGACCGGCGTCCGGGAACGCGACTTCTGGCTCATCATTGCGTTGGTCATGGCCCTCAGCACCCCCGTCATGCTCGCGACCCAGCGGCTGACCGAGTTCAATCCACGCGATGTGCTTGTCTGGTTTAAGGGCTTCTCGATCATCCTGGGCGTCGCTCTGATTTTCACGACATGGACGGTCAATCGCTCTCGCCCAGCCCGCACCGTCCTGGCGCCGATCGACATCGCAGTCCTGGGTGGGCTGGCGTTGGTGGGCGGGTTCCTGACCGCCCTGTTTTCCGTCGGCATCGGCGAGCTTGTCGCCATCTACCTGTTTCTGCGCCATTACCCCCTCAACACCTGCACCGCGACCGCTGTGATCATTTCATCCATGACGGTGCTGATCGGGCTTCCCTACCATGTCGAGAAAGGAACGGTGCCCTGGGAGGTTGTGGCCTTGGCCGCGCCCGGCGCCCTTTTGGGTGGTTTTCTCGCGCGCCGCATAGCCCATTGGCTTGGCGCCAATCGGCTGAAATCGGTTGATGGGGCATGGATTGTCCTGTCGGCTCTGTATCTCATCATTCTCAATGTGTGACAGCCCTGATGAGGGCTTGATCGGTCCGCCCAAAAGGGGGAGGCGATGGTCGAGACGCTCTTTCTGGGAGGCCTGGCGCTAGGCCTGCTGGCCGCCTCCGTGATCGACTTGCGCACCCAGCGTATTCCCGACGCCGTCAATGCCGGTCTGCTGGGTCTGGGCCTGACCTTATCCATTCTTGACCAGCGCCTGATCGACGCCCTCATCGGCGCAGCCCTTGGATACGCCATGATCTGGGGCGTCAACAGCGTTTATCGCGCCCGTCGCGGAAGAGACGGCGTCGGCATGGGCGATGCGAAACTCATGGGCGCCGGCGGCGCCTGGGTCGGCTGGTTTGGCGTGCCGTTTGTCATACTGGTCGCCTCAAGTGCAGCCCTTGCCTTCTTGGCGCTCCGACGCCTCCAAGGACAGGCGGTGGGACCCACCGATCGCATCGCCTTCGGTCCCTTTATCGCCATCGGCATTCTGGCCGTCGTCTTGGGCCTCCGAGCCGCCGAGAACCTTTAGCGATCAGGATCAAGCCGCTGGCACGCGCTCAATCCTCCAACAGGGATCACCGTTTGCCAGCCATTGCGATCCGTAGCGGTGATTGACCCGGCTTGCACCATGGCGCCATCCCGAACCGGTCGGCCAGGATCGAACGCCACTTCAACCTGAACCTCAAGACCAGCTCCTTCAAACACCTGCCGCTCAAAGATCCCCGACACCCTTTCCCCGCCAAATTGTGTGCGGCCCAGATAACGTTCCCGTCCTTCAAGCTGCACCGCAGCGCCGGTCGGATTGTCAAAAGCCACAAGAATGAGCTGCGGCCGTTCAGACAGCGTCCAAAGGAAAAGGCCGCACTGTTCCCGCTCCAGGCTCTGCGCGCCAAGTTCTTCAAACACCAGTCCGCGAGACTGCGCCGCCACCGGTATCGAAAGATGCACGACCGCTAAAATGGCCAAGAGCAAAGGCGCTCTGATTATCAACCTCATGGCTTGGCCCCCAGGCGCCCTCATGATCCGGCTCCGCGAACGTCCAGCTCTGCGGCCACCGCCGCTCCATCATTCATGCGAACCAAACTTGTCCGGTCAATGGTGAGCCCCGCTTGGGTGAGTGCGTCGATCAGCGTGAGGACCGCCAAGCTGTCGCCAGGTTCGAAAATGAACCGGCTATGGCCCGGTCCGGCCTGTTCCACGCGCGCAAGACGAAGCCGCCGCGCGGCAGCCTCTTGCCTGACAAACGCCTGAAGGTTGTCCCCAACCAAAGGATCGCGTCGGACCAAGGCTGGATCCAGGCGGGCGACAAGATCGCGCAGGCTCTCCGCTCGGGCGAGCCGCGCCGCGGCCTCGACGCGATAGCTGGCCGCCCCCTGCCACACAAGCAACGGCACAGCGATCACGAGCGAAAGCCAGAGCGTAATGCTGACCAGCAGGCGTTCTCGCCCCGTCCGCGCTCTCCACCAGGTAGCAAAGGTTTCGGTCATGGGGCCTGCTCTGTCTGCATCGGCTCAATCGCCATTGTTTGGCTTAATCGCGTGAACGATGGCTCGCCCGGACTTTGGCTGACGACGAACCCCTGACCTCGCAATTCCGCCGCAACCGCATCAAGAGCTTCCGGCGCCAGGCTGGACACCACAATCCGGACACCGGTCACGCCGGGTTCGTGCCGCAGGCTATCCAAGCGCGCCTCCGGATGCGCCCGCAACACGTCGGTCAGTGGCGCGCTGACGCCCAACACCGGGTGCACATCCGCGCGCGCGGCGCTATTCTGCGCCGCCCGCACCGCAGCGCCAATATCGCCCCCAACGGGGAAATCCGGCTTCATAGCGCGAAAATCGGCTTCCGCCTGGGCGAAGATATGCGAGGCGGCTTGGGCATCGCGGTGGCCCTCGACGCCCTGCACGGCGGCCTGCGCCAAGATCGCGGCCGCGGCGAAAAACGCCGCGATGCGCCAACCACGACCCTGGTGGCGAGCGCCTGCAGGGCCGGGCGCAAAATCCCCCTGGCGCAAGTTCGGCGCAGCCTCGGTCGCCGCCACCGCGTCCGACGCTAGGACCTCAATCGCAGAGGCCGGCGGCGCGGCGTAAACCTCCGCCGATGGCCCCAAGGCGGTCTGCAACATGTCGGGTCTTTCCCCGACATAGGCGATGCGTCGGATCGGTTCTGAAAGCGTCTGAAGCCACCGCGGCACGACGGTGCGCGCCAACGCAGGCTCCAACGACACCCCGCCTTGCCCCCCAGCGCTGATTATGAGCCGGTCTGTGGTCTCCACGGCTTTCGCTTCTGTCGGGTTGGGCGTTAAGGCGCAGCAGTCAAAAATCACGATCTGAGGATCCGCCCCATGCGATCGGCAACGATCCAGAAAGCGCTGAAGCAAGTTCTTATCAATGATCGCCAGAAGCCGCTCGCCGTCCGCGTTCTGCGCCGCCCCAACCGCGTAATGCAGCATTGCTGCATCCGTAGCCAGCGTCTGTTCCAACAGAAACGGCGCCGCGGCGCGGGCCTGAGCCTCCGTTCGCGCCGGCAGAATGACGCGGGTAAGGCGTCCCACCGATGCCGGAAGGATCAAGATCGTTCGATTTGGTTGCGCCGCCGGGACTCCGCCGCGCCCCCCAATCGTCAAATCACCCTGCGCCTGTTCTTGTTCGGCCCGCCGGCCCCTGGATTTCATATGGACAAAGGCGATCGACGCTTCAGGGTCGTGGCCTGCGACAAGCGCCAACACGGGCCCCCGCCCCAAATCTTGTCCATTCCCTCGTCTCATACAGACCGCTCCGTGGTTTGGGGTCCGAATACCCGACGAACCACACGAGACGACGGCCCCACTTCGATCAATGCCGCCGACGCCTCTTCCAGACCATCCCAGCTTACCCGTGCGTTCACGACCAGAAAATGCGGGCGCACAGCAAACCGCCCGTTGAGACTGTCGCCGACCTCAATGCTGCGAAGCAGCGGATTGGACAAAAACGCCTCCACATCAGCCCAACCTCCGGCGGGGCGCGAAGCGATCACCATCTCCGCGGCGGTGACCGAAAGACCCTCGCCGAAAGCCGCCGCCAAGAGCGCAGCATCCTCGCGGCGCAAGCTATTCACATTGAGTACGGAAGGGGCCGACTGCGGGCGCGTGCAAACATGCGGGCTAAGGGCTGCCACCACCTCCGCGGAGAAGCCTTGGACACGCTGGAGCTCGCTCACGTCTCCCATTAGCGTGTTCGCCGTCTGATACTCATCGCCCAAGCCGCCAAACGAATCTTCCGCGCCGCCCGGTGCAGGAATGCTGTCTGTGTCCAGATAATCAGACAAGGCGGCCGCCAACCCCTGCCCGCTGAAAACCTGCGCCGGGGTCAGCTCGAGAAGCCGAACGAACTCGATCTGTCCGATCGGACTGGCGACGGTGTAGCCTTCGTCGGAAGCGACGATGAGGCTGTTGAGGTTGAAGCAGTTCGATCCGTCCCAAACGGAGATGGTGAGCGCCCCGCCATCGATCGGGAACGTCACGGACTGCCCTTCCCACTGCCCTCCCAGCGCCGCCGACTCAACAGAGTCGCTGGCGCGGAAGGCTTGTGCCGCAGCAAAGCGCTCCGCCCCCAAAAGATACCAGCGCGCTTGCTCCATGCGGCGCTGATTGTCGAAACGCGCCACGCTGAAACGCGCGGCCTCCAAGACTGCAACCGCCAACACCGCCATCACCACCAACATGATGAGGACTGTGGCGAGGGCGGCCCCGGCCTCCGCGTCCCACCGCTGGTCTTGCTGAGATCGCGGGGGCGTCACGGCCATGTCTCCGTAGTCAGGACCTCGATCCGCACATCGCCATAGCGCACTATCTCACCCGTCAGGGCGACCGCTCTTGGAAGCCCGCCATCAACCGCGATCCACTGCCCACTCCAGCCCACCCCATCGAAAAACTCGAACCGGAGGTCCCTCACGCCTTCCATCAGCACTTGATCATCGTCGTCGGGCTTGGCGGGGGCGGACAGGTTCGTTCGCACTCGCCGGATGAGCCTGTCGTCATCAATCGCATACTCGACATAGACGAGGCTGGTGGTTGGCCCGAGGCGGCCATCGCCGACGATCGCCGCCCTGACAAAACCCAACCCAACAGCGTCGTCTCCGCCAACGAACCGCGGGGCCGATCCTGAATGCACGCCCGACCGCGGCGCCCGTGGCGCGATCTGCACCAAGTCCGCCGCCACCATCGCCCGCGTGAGTTGCAAGGACCGCAGCGCTTGGTGCGCCTCCGTCACTCGCCGTTGCGCCTGCGCGGCTTGAATCAACAGCGCGGTCGAACCTGCGGCGATCAAACTGAAAACAAACAGCGAGACCAGTGCTTCCACGAGGGTGAAGCCACTGTCCTGTCCTGGACCGGCTCCCCTCATGGCGCCGCCTCAGGAGCGGGGGTAAAGGCGGCTACTTCAGCGGCGATCTCGTCTGAATCCGGCGCAAAAACCACCACAGTCAATTGCAGTGAGGCGCGATCCTCGGTGCGTTCGGCGGTGACGCGCCAACGCCAATCGCGGCGAGCCAAGATTGTTTGCCCTTCGATCGTTCCTTCGGTTGGCGCCGCCTGCGACGCCATCGTCTCTACAAGGCGGTTCTGGGCGACAAGCCCGGCCAATGACCGCGTCTCCGCATCCAAAAGCAGCCTCAGCGACTGGCTTTGCAACTGCATAAGCCCGACTGCCGCCGTGCCAAACAGGAACAGCGCAACCAATGCTTCGACCAAAGAAAAGCCCGCCTCATCGGCGTCACGAAGCCCGCTCGACATGCGCCCCCCCGTTGGATGAAATGATCACCACAAAGGCCCCGCCGCCGCCCTCGACCCCGATGCGCAAAGGGGTCGCCGACCCCATTGGGTCAAATTGCGCCGCTACGGGCCCAAGAACGCGATCGACCTGGGTGACCAACCTGACGGAGACGTCTGCGGGAAGAGCGTGGAAACGTAACGGTCCGGCCTCCTCCACCGCAGTCCAACCTGTCGTTTCCAAACGAGCGAAGCCGTAACCTTGGTCCGTGAAAACAAGCCCGACAACGCGATTGCGGAAGACGCTGTCGTCGCCGGCAAGCACCAATCGCGCTGCAAGACGCTGCGCTTCCGCCTTGGCCCGCGCCTCCGGAGCTGGCGCTGAGAGAGCCGCCACGCTGGCCAATAGCCCAACGATGAGCAGCGCCATGAGCGCTTCCAAAAGCGTGAAACCCGCATCGCGGGGCGCCAACCCTTCACTGTCCGGATCGGACATCCGCATCGGCTCCTTCGCCGCCCTCTACGCCATCCGCGCCAAGGCTGTAGATTTCGTAGTCTGCCTCAGCCCCCGGTGTGACGTAGCTGTAGGGCCGACCCCAAGGGTCGTTCGGTAGCGCCCGAATATAGGGTGCGCCGC
>JBILVS010000189.1:0-4659 GCA_044370335.1 Caulobacterales bacterium | reverse complement strand
GCTGCGCCGCCGGCGGTTCGGCCTTGGGCTCAGGTTGGGGCGCAGCCTCGGGCACAAAGTGCAACCCCGTCACCCTGGCCGCCACAAAGCGCCCTGCGTCGCCCGCAGCAAAGCCGGGGCAGCGCGCGGGATTGCGCGTCGCGGCCGGCTCCACGCCCTCCACCGTTAGGACACGCGCGACCGCGTCGGCGAAGGGCTCCGCCATCTGATGGGCGTCTCCGATCGGTGAAAGACTGCCTGAGCTCATCGCCACCTGCGCCCGCCTCGCCCAGGTGAGCTGCGCCAGGATCGCGCCGGTGACGGGGTCGACGGCCTGCGCCTCCGCCGAAAGCCCCCCCAACCCCACAGGCAACCGCACCGAACCGGGGCCGGGAATAGCTTGGCTCGCGGCGGCGGAGAATAACGAGGACGCCTGCCCCGTCCGCGCCACGGCGGTCACGGCGGCCCGGATCTGCAACGCGGTCGGATCGTCGGTGATCTCGAAGCGCTCCGCCAATTCGCGGCAGAGCTCGGCGTCCATCTCCGCCAGTAGCGGCGCAAGCGCATCGGGCTCCCAGCCGTTCTGGGCGTCCGCCATAACAATGCTGGGGGCGATCGCCACCCGCGTCACCCCGGCGAGGGCGGTTTCATCCCGGAAGGTCTGAAACCGCGCGGCGCCCTCCTGAACGGGCGGGGCGAGCCGGGCGTATTCGCTCAGAAAGCCGCTTTGGGTCGGTTGCGCGGTGACGCACGCGCTCAGCGCCAGGGCCCCGGCCAAACCGATCATCCACCGCATGCTGTCCTCCTGTGTCTCAGTCCGCTTGATTTGTATGGCAATCGCTATAAGGCAACCCCAGGTCCCAGCATTGGGGAACCTTGCGTTGCCCCTGCGGCATGCCCCAGGGGTCGAAAAATGGGTCGCGCGCCTCCGCTCAACGGCTTAGGAACACAGCGCCCCCATCAGGAGCCCACGGATGGACGTTACCACCGCCTTGAAGACCCGCATCTCCACCCGCGCCTTCAAACCCGATCCTTTGCCCCAAAGCCTGGTGCGGGAGATTTTGGACACCGCCCGGTGGTCGCCTTCGGGGGGCAACGTACAGCCCTGGAAAGTAATTGCTGTAGCGGGTCAGGCTCGGCAGGCGATCGTGGATTTGGCGCGGCCGACCCTGATGGCCAACCCCTCCGGGGAAGAAGGCGATCGCCCGATCTATCCTGAGGCGCTGTGGGAACCGCATCGCTCCTACCGCTACAAGGTCGGCGAAGACCTTTACGCCAAGCTTGGCATTCCGCGCGAAGACAAAGGCGGCCGGCTCATGTGGCTGATGAAGAACTACGAGTTCTTTGGCGCGCCCAACGCTCTCTTTTTCGTCATCGACAAACGCATGGGCCATGGCCAGTGGGCGCATATGGGCATGTTCATGCAGTCGATCGCCTTGGCGGCTCAAGAGCGCGGCGTGGCGAGTTGCATGCAGGAGTGCTGGGCCCGCCTGCGGGACACGCTGCACAATCACTTCGCTCTGCCTGAGCATGAGCTCGTCTATTGTGGGATGGCCCTAGGCTATGCCGATCCGGACGCTGAGGTGAACACGCTGCGGACCGATCGCGCCGAGGTCGACGCCTTCACCACCTTCAAGGGGTTCTAGGCGAGGGTTTCGCCGGGGCGAGCGACGGTCGTCGCCAGCTCCGGATCGCCTCCCGCGCCGGCGCTTCGACCAAGCGATTGGCGAGGAAAGCCGTGATAAGCGCCAGGCCCAAAAACCCAAGTGCTACGGGAACGGTCAGAACCCCGTCCCAGCCGAAGAGGCTCAAAGTCCGCTTGGCGATCACAAACAGCGGCACGTGGAGAATGAAGAGAGCATAGGAAATCTCGCCCAAATGCTGCATCACGGGGGAGCCGAGGGGCGTTTTGCGGCCGTCGCGATCGAGAGCGGCGAAGCCCAAAATCAACAACGCTCCTGCGGCGTGCAGGGCAACAAGGGGGCCCTCCTGCATGGCGGTCGCGCCCGCCAGGAAAGCGCCCGAAATCGCCGCCGCGGCCGCTTGCAGGGGCGTCCATTTCACCTTCTCAAAGGCGTAGCGCACAGCGATTCCGACCAGGACCCCGCAAGCGCCCCGCAGAATGCCCCAGTTCTGGGTGAGATTGCCGAGCCTGTCCTCCGCCAGAAGCCCCCAGGCGATTTCCGCCAGGGCCACGGCGGCAATGGCCAAGGCCAGAAGCAAAAGCGGGCGAGCGGCGAGCTTTGCGGCCACGATGACAAAAGCGGGGAAGCAGAGATAGGCGAAAAACTCCGCACTGAGCGTCCAGGCCGGGAAGTTCCAGGCCCCCGCGCCGGGGATGCTCCACCCCTGCAGCATGAAGAGGTTGGCGATAAACCCAAGGGGGGTATAGGCCGCCGCCTGCTCGGCCCGGCCCGTGGCCAAGGCCGCAAGGACCGCAATCCCCAGCATCGCAAGCCCCAACAGGTGCAGCGGATAAAGCCGGGCGATCCGAGCCTGCAGGAACGGACCAAAAGCGAAGCGGCCGCCGGTGCGGACGGCGTAAATATGCGCGAGGACAAAGCCCGACAGAAGGAAAAAGCCATCCACTCGGGCGTTGCCGACCGCCAACAGCGGCGAGGCGCTCAGGCCGGGGGGACCGTTCATCACCGCCAGATGATACAGCGTGATCCAGACCGCCAAGACAAAGCGAAGCCCTGTCAGGCTTTGAAACACCTCCCGCTTGGCCGCGGTCTCCGCCATTGCGCTCTCCGCGAGAGCGCCGAATGCGCCCTCAGCCTTCGCCGGGCTTGCGCCGGGCGTTGCCGATGATCCCGTCGTCGGCGAAATCCACCGCCACGAACACCACGCCCAGGAGCACAAGCCATGCCAGGGGCGCGAGGATCAGCGGCACGGCGTCATGGGCGCCCGCCTGATAATGGTCCCAGGCCAACACAGTGAAACCCGCCGCCGCCAGCGGGAACGACCAGGACAACAGCGCCGCCAGGAGCAGCAGCGTCTTCGACCGCCAGGCCGCCTGTTCTTCTTTGGCGAGCAGGCGAACGCCGTGGCCCAGCGCGCCGATCCCGGCGAACAGGTTGAACAGGCTGAAGGCGATCAACAGGGTGAACATCGATCCCAGGGTCGCTGATCCGGCCCGCCGCGGCAAGCAGCGCTTTAAGCTTTGGGACGAAAGTCCAACACGGCGCCGTTGATACACCAGCGCTGGCCGGTGGGCGCCGGCCCATCCGGAAACACGTGTCCCATGTGCGAGCCGCAGGTAGCGCAATGCACCTCGGTCCGGGGCAGAACCAACTTCCAGTCGGTCTTGGTGGCCACGACCGCTTCCGCCGCAGGGCGGACAAAGCTCGGCCATCCAGTGCCGGAATCAAACTTGTCCTCCGACCGCCAGAGCACCGTGCCGCAGCCGACGCAGGCATAGTCGCCCACACGCTTCTCGCCCTCGAAGTTGCCCGGGGTGAAGGCCCGTTCTGTGCCCTCCTGGCGGGCGATCCGATACTGCTCCGAGGTCAGCTTGGCGCGCCACTCGGCCTCGGTGAGGGTGACGGGAAAGGTCTCTTTGGCCATGGGCGAACAGGTCTCCTGAGGCCTTATACGGGGCCCCCGCGCTTTGGTTTCAAGTGAGCCGAAGCAGGAGGGCGGTGGCGTCGTCGCTTTTTTTCCAGCGCGGGTGACGTTCGCCTACCGCATCCGCCTCCTCGATCGCCCGCAGGCGCTGCGCCAGCGCCAAGAGCCCCTCATCACGGGCGGCGGCCACCAATTGCGCCGGATCATAGGCCTCATAGCGGTCGCACAGGGCCGCAAATCCGTCTGTGCACAACAGGATGTGGGCCGGGCGCGCCAGGGGGAACGCGGCCTCGCGCCGGTGCTCGAGACAGGCGTCGTCGAGGCCCAAGACCCAATAGCCGCCCGGTATGTTGGCGAGCATCCGTCGGCGGCGGAGCTCTTCGATCACCTCCACCCGGTCGAGCGGCCGATCCGTTCGACCGCGGGTGACAAGCCGCACCTGGGCGGCCTCGTCCTTGGCGCTGTCGCGGCCACCGCCGAAGGCGTGCGCGTCTCCGGCGGCGTCGAGGGTGAAGAGCCGCGAATCGCCGAGATCGGTGGCGATGACGCCGGCAGGGGTCTCCATGACGGCGAGCAGGCTTCCCGTCGGGGTTTGCCAGGCATGGGCGATAGGCTGGGCATGCGTGGCCCATGCCGCCTGCGCATGCGCCAACCCGGCCGCCAAAAGCGCCGGCAGATCCTTCGCCGTCGCCGCAGCCCCCGCGAGCCCCGCCTGATAGGCGTGGGCGAAGAACGCAGCGTCGGAGGCCGCCGGCGCAAGGGGCTCCTTGTGGAGGTCAGTCGCCCCGTCGATCACCCAGGCGAACCGCCCAAAGGCGCCGCAGGCGTCGTCGTTTTGCTTCGCCCGATCCCCGGACAGCGACACATGGTCAAGCACAGTCAGCATCGGCGCAGGCCTACCCCGCCGCGGTTACGGATAAACGACGGTGACCCATTCCGTGACGAGCGCCGGCCGGTCCTGGCCTTCGATCTCCACCGTGCATTCGCGGGTCAGCTGCAGGCCGTCGCCCTTCGGTTCCACCGACAGCATCTTTTCCTTGAGCCGCACCCGCGCGCCCGAGGGCACCATCCCCGTGAAACGCAGCTTGTTGAGGCCGTAATTGATCCCACGGG
>JBILVS010000155.1:0-6013 GCA_044370335.1 Caulobacterales bacterium | reverse complement strand
ACGGGACCCGCCGGTGGTGCGCAGGATCTGGGCCGCCAGCATCGGCAGCAGCGACAGGGTCAGAAAGCCGTGGGCGATAGTCGTGCCCATTTCCTTTTTGGCCCGTTCGACGTCGACGTGAATCCATTGGTGATCGCCCGTCGCCTCGGCGAACTGGTTGATCCGCTCCTGGCTCACCGCCATCCACTCGGAATGGCCAATCTCTTGGCCCGCAAGCCCAGGCAAATCCGCAAACGCCACTTCCCGCATCGGCTGCTCTCCCTTGTGGTTTGGTCTGTGATGGACGCGGCTCGAGGTAGCCCTCTCCGGCGCTCTTGTCGAGGCTGCACCGACCCCTTAGCCTCCCTAGGCCGACAAACGATCATAGGGAGGAAAGCCGTGGCCGGGGTCGCTTTTGACATGATGCGGGAGTTCTGGCGCAGGCAGGACAGCCGCGACTATCTCGCCGTGGTGGAGTTGTTCGCCGAGGATGCGGTGCTCGAAGACCCAATCTACGGGACCTTTCAGGGCAAGGCCGCAATTAACGGTTTCATGGCGAAGATGAACGCCGAAATGACCGGCGCCGGCATCACCTTCGATCTGGTGGAGTTGCAGGGCGGCGAGGATAGCGCCTGGGCGAAATGGGTTGCCCATACCCCGCGCGGGGACCGGCACGGCGTCGGCATCTATAAAGTCGCCAACGGAAAACTCACCTATTACAGGGATTACATCGACCCTGTGAAAGAGGGTTGAGGGCCGCATGCTTGATCTGGTCGCGCTGAGCGAAGAGCAATTTCAGAGCCTCTGGCGCGAGCGGATCGAGCCTTTGTTGAAGGACAGCGAGGGACCGCGCCTTCAAGCTCTGAAAGAGCGCAACCAAAGGCTGATGATCGGCCTGCCGATCGCGCTCCTGGTGGCGATGGGCGCCTATGTCTTCACCCAAGAGATGTCGCCTGCTTTCATCTTCGGCGGGATGGCGGCGATCGTTGCGTGGGGCCTGGCGGACAGCCCTGTCCAGAAAGTCGCCCGCGCCGCCAAAACCCGAACGCTGACCGCCATCGGCGAGGCCATCGGCGTCGCCTACCAGCCCAACACCCGCCCCTTCGGCGTCGTCGATCGCTTCCGTCGGCTAAGCCTTCTGCCGTCCTGCGACCGGGAATCCTATGACGACTGGTTCCATGGCGACCGCCACGGCTGCGGCTTTGACTTTTTTGAAGGCCATATGGAGCGCCGCCACAGGACCAAGAATGGGGAAACCTGGTCCACCGTGTTTCGCGGCCAGATCCTGCGGGTCACCTTTCCCCGCCCCTTTCAGGGCACGACCATCGTCCAGCGGGACGCGGGCATGTTCAATGGCATCGCGGGCCTCGGCTCAAGCCTTGAACGCGTCGGCTTCGCCGATCCAGAATTTGAGCGGAAGTTTGAAGTCCGCTCCACCGATCAGGTAGAGGCGCGGGTGCTGGTCCATCCGGTCTTCGCCGAGCGGCTGTTGGAACTGGAGCAGCAGCTTCGCGGTGGCCGCCTGCGGTGCGCTTTTCAGGAGGGCGACCTCCTGATCGCAGTGGAGAGCAAAGATCGCTACGAGATCGGCGGCATGAACGAGACCCTGGTGGACCCGGCGCGAGCGCGCTCGATCATCGGCGACCTCGTGGCGGTGTTGCGGCTTATGGATGCGGTGCTCACCGCCGAGCAGGCGACGCTATTGCGTCACCAGCGGCGCGACCAGGCCCAGCCTTAAGGAGTGCAGGTCGCGTTCCAGTTGAACAGGAAGTTGCGGCGCTCCGCCCAGGTCTGGCCCGCGACAACCCCGCCGTCCGCCAGACGCGCCGCCGTGTGATACGGCCCGACCCCGTCCGTGGTGCGGAAGCTGACGCAGAGCCGACCGCGGTCATCGTCCCACCGCCCGGCCTCAATCGCGCTGTTGTAGAAGTCGCGGGTGACGGTTCCGTCCGCTCCCAGAGTCAGGTTCATCGGCTGGGTGTAAACCGCGCCCGGCTCGGTGGAGAGATCCGCAACCCAAGCGCCGGACAAAGCGGCCCGCTCATCAGCCGCCGCCTTGGCGCCAAAGGCGACCATCATGACCGCCACCACCCATCCGATCGCCTTCGGGTTCATCCTCAACCCTTTCCCTATGAGCAAGTGCGCGGCGGCGGCTGGAGAGCGGATGGCGCGGCTTGGTTTGTTTTTATGACGCTGAGGCGTCCTCCGGCTTGTCCTCGAGCTTCGGCGCAGGCGGTGTGGGGGCTTCGGCGTCACCGGTGGCGGCGTCGGCAGCCGCTGTCTCCGGCGGATCGACGCGCATCATGAACTTGCAAGCGAAGCGAAAGCCCATGATCCTTCATGTCCTGAACGTGGCCAAAATAGGCACATGGTCTGAGGGCTTTTCCAGGGCTCGGGCCGCCCGGTGGATGCGCACGCCTTCCAGCCGATCCGCGGCCTGCGGCGACAGCATCAAATGATCGATCCGGATGCCGTGGTCCTTCTGCCAGGCGCCGGCCTGATAGTCCCAGAAGGTGTATTGGTGCGCCCGGCCGTCCGCCTGGGCGAAGGCGTCCACGAGGCCAAGGTTCACGAGCCGCCGATACGAAGCCCGGCTCTCCGGCTGGAACAAGGCGTCTCCGGCCCAGGCGCGAGGGTCATGGCAGTCTTCGGGACGCGGGATGATGTTATAATCCCCCGCCAGCACCAGCGGCTCTTCCAGCGCCAAGAGCCCTTTCACATGGGTTTCCAGGCGGGTCATCCAGGCGAGCTTGTAGGCGAATTTCTCCGTCCCGATTGGATTGCCGTTCGGGCAATAAAGGCTCGCCACCCGGACAGGGCCGGAGGGCGCGGCGATGACCGCCTCCAGATAGCGGGCCTGCTCGTCGGCCTCATCTCCCGGCAGGCGCGCGGTCACCTCTTCAAACCGATGCCGCGACAAGATCGCCACTCCGTTATAGGTCTTCTGGCCGTGGGTCGCCACGGCGTAGCCCGCATCCTCCAGCGCCTCGCGGGGGACTTTCGCGTCCTCGCATTTCAGCTCCTGCAGGCAGATCACATCCGCCTCAAGGGCCTTCAGGACCTCAAGAACGGTGGGTAGGCGGGCGTTGATGGAATTGACGTTCCAGGCGGCGATCGTAAGCGACATCAGGGTCCTTTCGGGGTCCTTTCCTTTGGCGGAACCCGGCGACCGCGACAAGCGCCCCCTGGAGCTTATCGATTGACGATAATCCTTTCCCTCGTCACTGTGCCGCCCGTTTCACCAACGGGGATCGCCTTTCATGAACCGTCGTTCCGTGCTGCAAGCTGGCATAGCTCTGCCGGCTCTCGCTGTTCTGCCCGCCTGCGCCACCTCATCGGAGGCCTCGATGTCTGCTGACCGCCCCGTCCCCCCAAGCCCGCGCATGGAGCCGGTGACGATCGAACAGCTTGGTCGCACGCGCGTCGATGAATACAAGTGGATGAAGGACGACAACTGGCAGCAGGTGCTGACCGACCCGACCGTGGTGCGGGCCGACATCCGCGAGGCGCTGGTCCTGGAAAACGCCTACACCGAGGCGATGCTGGCCGACACCCAAGCCCTACAGGACCTGATGTTCCAGGAGATGCGCGGTCGGATCAAAGAAGACGACAGCAGCGTCCCGACCGCTGACGGCCCCTGGGAATACTACACCCGGTTTGAAACCGGCGCCCAACACCCCATCCACGCCCGCCGGCCCCGCGGTCAGGAAGGGCCGGAGCAAATTCTTCTCAACGAAGAGGTCGAAGCCCAGGGCAAGGCCTATTATCGGGTGGGCGCCGCTGAACATTCCCCAGATCATCGCTATTACGCCTACGCCGTCGATGAACAGGGCTCGGAAGTTTACACGATCAAGATCCGCGACCTTACGACGGGTCAGGACTTGCCCGACGTCATCGAGCCTGTGGCTTACGGCTCCTTCGCTTGGAGCCCGGACAACCGTTACGTGTTCTGGGCGTTCCGCGACGACAACGGTCGGCCCGCGAAGATCTACCGCCGCCCCACTGGCGCGCCGGCGAGCCAAGACGTGCTGGTTTATGAAGAGCCGGACGACGGCTTCTTCCTCGGGGTCGGGGTCACCGGCTCCAAAGAATTCATCGTGCTCACCTGCGGCAACAACGAGCAGAGCGAATATTGGACCATTCCCGCCGCGACGCCCGAGGCCACGCCGACGGTGTTCCACCGCCGGGAGGAGGCGCTCCTTTACGACATCACCCACTGGAACGGCGAATGGTACGTCCGCACCAACGCCGACGGGGCCGTCGACTTCAAAATTATGAAGTGCCCGTTGGGCGCGACCGCCAGGGCCAACTGGGTGGACTTCGTGCCCGCCGCACAGGGCCGGTTCGTCGAGGCCGTGGGCGCGGTGAAGAACTATCTAGTCCGGCTCGAGAAGGTGAATGCGCTCCCGACGGTCGTCGTGCGCGATCTCTCCGGGGCCGAACACACCATCGCTTTGGACGAAGAGGCCTACGCCCTGAGCTTCGGCAGCGGTTATGAGTGGGACACCACCACCATCCGCTACATCTACCAAAGCCCCTCCACGCCGCGGCAATGGTACGACTACGACCTCGCCACGCGGCAGCGCGTGCTGCGGAAAACGCAGGAAATCCCCTCGGGCCATGATCCGTCCCGCTACGTCGTGCGGCGCTTCTTCACCACCGCCCGTGACGGCGCCCGGGTGCCGGTGACCACCCTCGCCTTGCGTGACACCCCGCAGAACGGGACTGCGCCGCTCCTGGTTTACGGATACGGCTCATACGGCCTCTCCACCGACGCCACGTTCAGCCAGACGCGCTTGAGCCTCGTCGATCGCGGCTGGGTATGGGCGATCGCCCATGTCCGCGGCGGCTCGGAAATGGGCTTCAGCTGGTTCCTCGATGGGCGGAAGTTTAAGAAGAAGAACACCTTCAACGACTTCATTGACGTCACCGAGGACCTTCTCGGCCAGGGCTTCGGCGCCCGCGGGAAGGTCGTGGCTTATGGCGGCTCCGCCGGCGGCATGCTGATGGGGGCGATCACCAATATGCGTCCTGATCTCTATGCCGGGATCATCGCGGCGGTGCCGTTCGTGGACGTGCTCAACACCATGAGCGACACAAGCCTGCCGTTGACCCCGCCGGAGTGGCCGGAGTGGGGCAACCCGCTGGAGGACGCCGAGGCTTACGATTACATCGCAAGCTACTGCCCCTACACCAACGTCGCGGCGGTCGATTACCCCGCCGTTCTCGCTACGGGCGGCCTATCCGATCCGCGGGTGACTTGGTGGGAGCCGCAAAAGTGGGCCGCCCGTCTGCGGCGGCATACCACGAGCGACAACCCGGTTCTGCTGCGTATCAACATGGACGCGGGTCATGGCGGCGCTTCGGGCCGGTTCGACTATCTGAAGGAGATCGCCTTGGACTTCGCCTTCGCGATGAAGGCCGCGGGCGCGGAGGAGGCCGGCGGCGGGTTCTGAGACCCTTTCGCCCGATATGTAGCCTTGAATTGACGGGGGCAACCGTTGCGCGCGCGCACTGTCGCCCCCGCTTTGCGTCTGCTAGACCGATCGCCTTGGTGTAAAGACCTCAAGGGGAGACCGGCATGGGCGGCGTAGTGCGCATCCTGCTGATCGTCGTGGCGATTATCGCCGTGCTGATCGGCGTTTCATTCTTTGTGTTGCCGCGGCAGGCGACGGCGACGCAGACCGTGACCTTGGCCCGGCCGGCCGCCAGCGTGGCGGCGTGGCTTGCGAGCACCCCAGCCGGGGCCGCCGCCGGCGAAGGCGTGACCCTAACCGTCAACGCTGAAACCGCCACTGCGAGCGCCGTTGAAGGCGTCCTCACCTACGCCCCTGGCCAAACGGCCGAGGTCACTTTCGCGATCCGGCCTGAGGGCGACGGCGCCGCGGTCGACGTGACCGTGGAGCAGCCCCTGGGACCTAACCCCCTCGCCCGCGTGCAAGGGATGAGCGGGGGTAAGGCTCAGACCCTGCTGGAAGGCGTGTCCACCGCCCTGACGGGGCAGTTGGAAGACATCCCGTCTTTCAACTTCGCC
>JBILVS010000246.1:0-2973 GCA_044370335.1 Caulobacterales bacterium | reverse complement strand
TGCGTCCAGAGCGCAACCGTGCCGTTGGTGCTGCGGAGCACGATATCGGACGTGCCGTTGCCGTCGATTGAACCTTCCGCGGGGCGCAAGGCGAGGGTGCGGTTAGCGAACTCGAGGAACTCGACCTCAGTCAGCGTGTCGAACCCATCCGAGCCCGCGTTGACGGTCCAATCGCCCGATGAAACCCGGGTGAAGCTCGCGGACGCGGACGAGCCCGAGTAAACGGCCACGTCCAGCCCGCCGCCGCCGGTGAGGGAATCCACGCCGCCGTTCCCCTGAAGCCGGTTCGCCGCCGCGTTGCCGATGATCGTGTCCGCGCCGGAGCCGCCGATTGCGTTCTCAATGACCACGTTGGCGGCAATCGTGAAGCCGCCATGAATGCCATTCACAAAAGACACGTAGCCGCCGCCGCCGAAGGCGGTCTGGAGCGTCGCGGGGCGCAAGTCGATCGTTGCCGAGGCCGAGCCGTTATGGCTGATGGTGTCTGTGCCGTCGGCGTCCCAGATGGCGCGATAGCCGACGCCGACGCCGGAGCTGGTGGGCAGGACGTAGTCGTTGTTCCCGGTATTGGTGTTTGTGTTGACACCATACCGCTGTTGGATCGAGGCGATATCCAGCGCCATAGGCGTTGATTGTACGCCAAAGCTGCTGCTCGGAGTCGGGCCGTGCGGCGCGCTTTGCCATCCATCGTTATAGGTCATGGTCGTGAACACGCCCTGGTTCAGCAGGAATGTGCCGAGCGAGTTGAACTCGTCGACCACGCCCTGCATGACCTCTGACCCGCCCCCGGCGTCATGCGGATGAGCCAAACCCAGCCCGTGCCCGATCTCGTGGATCAAGGTGACAAAACCGAGTCCTCCAGGCTGAAGGCCGTTTGTGGTCCAGCCCGAGCCCGCAGGGTCAAACTGACCAAGGCCGCCATTAGCGCCAGAGAAGAAACGGCCGAGGACGTTACCATCCAGCTCTGTGATCATCATCACAAAGCGGGCAGCGGATTGACTAGAAACTTCTGTGAATGTGAGGCCCGATACTGCAGCGTAGGTGGCAAAGGCGGTGCGGGCGGCATCCTGTTCAGTGGCGGTCCAACTGCGGGAGGCGGTTTGGGTACCCCCGGCTACGTAAGTGTCCCCAGTCTGGGCGAAGTAGTAGGTCACGTTTGAAGAAACGAGCGTGAAGCCCAGATTGATCGTATCCAGGGGGTTCTGCGCCGGCCCAGTATTGAAAGCGATCGTGTAATTCCCGGTTTCGGTGTCAAAAGCGCGGGCATTGATATAGTAGGTGCCGCTTTGAGTCGGGGTAAAGCGGAGGAGAGAGTTAAGGCCTGGACCCGTGTCGTCGTCGAGGCTCACCAGAGCCCCTGCCGAAGAATAGAGTTCCAGATAGGGATCTGAGAGCGCCGTAGGACCCAAACCATTCAGCGTAAAATTGTAGCTCACACCGGCTGCAAGCTCCACGCGGTACCAATCGGTATCGCCGACCGTACCGATCGTGCCATTGGCGCTCCCACCAAGCGTTAGAGTGGCGGAGGTAATTGAGCCGCCCGGAATGTCCGGACCACCGATTTGTGCCTGCGGGGCGTTGGGGTTGCTCTCGAGAGCGTCAAGGCCGAGCCAGATCGCCTCCCAAGCCAGCGCCGCGCCAGGTTGCGGGCGTTCAAACCAAACTGGTTCAGGGCGCCCCCAGCCAAAATCTGGATCGTACGGAATGGGATCAATAAGGCCTTCGATGGCCGCCGCCGCCTCTTCCGGAGAAAAGGTCACGACCGAGGGATCTGAAGACACGTGCGACGGCTCGCTTAGCGGCGTCACGGGGAGCTTTACCGCCGCGCACCCGGCGCAGCCGCACGAGGCGTACAAGGTTGCGGGTGTTTCCAACAAGGCCGGCTCGGCCTGAAGGCCTATTAAGGCGTCGCCTGTGTGGCGCCCGGGCCCAACTGCCTCGACCCAAAAGCGCTGAGTGTTCACAAGCACCATTCGTGTTTCCCCATTCCTCTCCCGGCCGGCTCGTCGCGCCGACAGACCCACCCTCTTGTTTTTTAACCACGGGGGAGGGGCCGGAACAAGCAGTAGCCCGTCCCGCGTGCGCGGAGCGCCTTGTTGCTATTGCTCGCGCAGGCTCCGCCACAGCTGGCGGTTGAGGGGTTCGATCAAATATCCAAGGGCGGTGCGCGACCGGAGCGGCACGATGATATCCACCGGCAGGCCCGGCCGCAGGGCAGCACCCGGCGGAAGAGAGGCTTCGAGCGCTGCGATCTGGTCGGGCGAAACCGTGACTTCGGCCAGGAAGTAGGCCGCGCCCGAGCGCTCATCGACGAAGCGGTCCGCAGAAATGCGGGAGACCTCGCCATAGAGGATCGGTATGGCTGCGTCCGCGAAGGACACGAAGCGCACCTCTGTCTGCATCCCGGGGCGGAGGTCATCGGCGTTGTTGGGGGCGATCTGGGCCTCCAGGACAAGGGGCTGGGCCTCGGGGACGACCTGCATCAAAGGCTCGCCGGGGCGGATGACACCGCCTTCGGTGAAGACGGTGAGGCCGACGATTTGGCCCGTGGCGGGGCTGCGGATCAGGCTGCGCTCGAGCTGGGCGCGGACGGCGTCCACCTGGGGCAGGACTTCGGCGAGGCGGGTTTCGGTTTCGCGGAGCTCGCGGGCGAGGGTCTCGGCGCGGCTTTCGGTGACGGCGATGCCTTGCAGGCGGCTTTCGCCGATCGCCTCGCGGGATTGCTCAATCAAGGCGCGCAATTCGGCCCGGCGGCCGACGAGATCGGCCTGCGAGCGCTCAAGGGCACGGACGCGGGTGAGCGGGGCTAGACCGCGCTCCGCAAGACTGCGGACGCCGGCCAGCTCCTCTTCGATCAGAGCTTCTTGGCGCTCCAAAGAGGTGATCTGCTCTTCATAGCCGGCGATGCGGGCATTGAGCTGTTGCGCGCGCTGGCTCAGAACATCGAGCTGTGCGCCATTGGCGCCGCGCCGG
>JBILVS010000245.1:0-2982 GCA_044370335.1 Caulobacterales bacterium | reverse complement strand
CGCCTTATTCGCGAAGCTCCCAATCACCGTGCGACACGGTGGCGACCGCGCCTATTACGCCGTGGCGCCGGATGTGATCCAGATGCCGCTGAAATCGGCGTTTGCGGATGTGACGCACTACTTCGCAACGAGGGCGCATGAGACCGTTCATGCCACGCGCCACGCAACGCGACTCAATCGCGATTTCGGCCAAAAGCGGTTCGGCGATCATGGCTATGCGCTGGAGGAGGTCACGGCCGAGATGGGCGCGGCCTTCATCGGCGCGCAGATCGGTCTGCCGGCGGATCATGTCGAAGATCACGCGAGCTATATCGCGAGTTGGCTTGAAGTGCTGACATCAAACCCCGCCGC
Organism: Caulobacterales bacterium; assembly: GCA_044370335.1. GTDB lineage: Bacteria > Pseudomonadota > Alphaproteobacteria > Caulobacterales > Aquidulcibacteraceae > REEB509. The sequence continues at coordinate 2,631 of JBILVS010000245.1, read as the reverse complement.
TTTCCTCACCGCCGCGGCGAAAGCGCAGACGGCGGCGGATTGGGTACTGGAGAAGATGGGAGCTGTGCCAGCCATCACGCCAGAGTGCGCAGAGCCGATATAGGCTTGACGCCACCGCTGACAGGCTGAAAAGTCAAGTGGTCTTGCCTTGGCGTTGCGTCCCCCACCCAGCCTGCAAACAAGGCGTGACATGGCCCGCTCGGCTTTGCGCCGGCGGGCCTTTCACTTTCTGGGGCCGGCTTGACGGAACCGCGCCAAAAGAACATTAACAGAACATGGTTCAAAGGAAGTATCTCGGCCTGCAGCCGCCGGAAGAGCATTTCGAGAAGCTGCGGCCCTATCGCGACGCTTTGCTCAAGATGGCGCAGGCGTACCGCCCCGGCGGCCCGGAATATCTGGCTCTGCACCGCGCGGTGCTGGCGCTCGATGACGCGGCGGGGACGGTGATGAACCGACCGGCGTTCTATCATGCCGACGGCCATTCGACGCCTGGATAGTGCCCCGTTCACGGGCTTTGTGAGCCTTCTTTTGCGTTGGCTCCCAATGATCCTGGCGGCTTGTCAGCAAATCGCTCCACCAAACCGAATAGGAACGGATTAAGGGCAATCGAAATAAGTGCAGCCGCCAAAATGAGATTGTAACTCGTATCGCTCAGCACCCCGAGTTGCCGGCCGAGCCCAGCAAGGACAAACGAAAACTCTCCAATCTGCGCCAAAGCCACAGCAATCATGAGGCCGGTCGGGAGCGGCAACTTGAACAGGGTTGTGATCGCTAACGCCGCAAGTCCTTTGCCTAGAATGACAATGCCAACCACCGCAGCGATCTGGAGCGGCTGATCAATCAAGACGCCTGGATTGAACAACATCCCGACTGAGACGAAGAACAGCACCGCGAACGTATCGCGCAACGGCTGGCTATCTTCCGCGATTTTGTGGGTAAAGGCCGTACCATTTAGCATCACGCCGGCGAGGAAGGCGCCCAAGGCAAAGGAGGCATCAAATAAGGTATAGGCCGCATAGGCGACGCCGAGCGCCAGGGCCAAGGTTCCAAGCCCCATCAGTTCGCGCGACTTGGTGTGAGCGACTTGAACAATCAGCCAAGGAAAAACCCGGGCGCCAACAACGAGCATCAACGCCACGAAGGCCGCAATCTTCAGCAGCGTTTCGAGAAGGCGCGCGCCTGCTGCCTCGCTCATGCCGCCACCTTGGCCAATGGCGACGAGCGTCGGCAATAGTACGATCGCCAGCACGATTGCGACATCTTCCACGACGAGCCATCCGACGCAGATACGCCCGTTTTCAGTCTTCGTCAGCTTGCGCTCCTCAAGTGCGCGCAGAAGCACAACAGTCGAGGCCACCGAAAGCGAAATCCCAAGCACCAGGCTCTCTGCGGCACTGAGGCCAACCAGCTGCCCGAAGCCAAAGCCAAGCGCGGTCGCAACCCCCATCTGGACAAGCGCGCCCGGAAGCGCAACGCCCCGGACGCTCCACAGATCTTGAAGCGAAAACTTCAGCCCAACGCCGAACATCAAGAGAATGACGCCGATCTCCGCCAACTGCATCGCAAGGTCTGAATCCCCGACAAAGCCGGGCGTATAAGGGCCAACAGCAACACCCGCCAGCAGATAGCCAACGATTGGCGACAGCCTCAGTCGATTGGCAATGAAGCCAAACACGAATGCCAACACCAAGCCAAGCACAATGGTCGAGATGAGCGTGTACTTTTCCATAGTCCGTCTTGAACACCTTCGCCGAAGCGGTCGCCCGGTTCGATCGCGGGAAAGCCAGCTATCGCTTGAGCAGCCTTTTCTCAATCAGAACCGCGATCGCTTCTTCAAACAATTCCGTCACCGTCCGCCGCTCATCCCGCGCCAAGGCGTAAAGCGCGTTCAGCGTCTCGGCGCTGGCGCGGGTGGAGAACATGTGCACACGGCCTGTCCGCCCGCTGCGAATGCGGGTGACTGCGCCGTCTTCAACAGGTCTGACTCCCGGTTTGGCCCTTGGCGTTCGGCGCGGCAAGCGCGCGGCTTGGGCAAGCGCCTCGCCCTCTCCATCAGCTTGCGCGGGCCGTGCCCGGCCTTCCAAGGCGGCCATCGCCGCGTCGAGATCGAGACTGGATCGGCGTTCGGTCATGGCGCGACCTCCGCAGGTTCCGGCGCCGCCATCGCGGCGATAATGACCTCCAGCAGTCCTTCCGCATGGGCGATGGCGGTTTCCACGCCGCTGACATGGGCCGCCGTCAGCGCCCGTAATGGCCGCGCCAGCGCGAACATCACCCGGTATGCCTCCTTCTCCACCAATGCATGCGGCAGGATCGCAACGCCTTGGCTCAATAGTTCCTCGACCACGGCTTTGAGCGCCTTGGATCGGATTGCCGCGGGCAGCCTGGTCAGAAGCGCGGCATGCGGGATGGGGCGGCCGAGCTTGCGTTCCGCGACACGCACCAGCGCGACCGCCTTCACTGCTTCCTGCGCATCGAGCGCCGACGGCCCCGTCGGGATGACCACAAGGTCGGCGGCGGCGATGGCGTGGGCGGCGGCTGTCACCGCAGCGCCTTCGGTATCGACGATCACCCAAGAGGCGGCTGACGCTGCGGCCCGGATCGTCGCAAACAACATGGCGTCATCGGTTT
>JBILVS010000096.1:0-10718 GCA_044370335.1 Caulobacterales bacterium | reverse complement strand
AAGGTTTCCGGCTAGCGACCTATGCGATGTGGTGGATCCGCGCGGCGATCCAGGAATACATTCTGCGGTCGTGGAGCTTGGTGAAAATGGGCACCACCGCGGCGCAGAAGAAGCTTTTCTTCAATCTGCGGCGCATGAAGGGGCAGATGGCGGCCCTGGAAGAGGGCGACATGCGCCCCGACCAAGTGGAGACCATCGCCACGAAACTCGCGGTGACGCCGGAAGAGGTCATTTCGATGAACCGGCGGCTCGCCGCTCCGGATTCCAGCCTCAACGCCCCTGTCGGCGGGGAAGGCGACAGCGAGTGGCAGGACTGGCTCGCCGACGACGGCGCGGACAACCAGGAAGAGCGGATCGCGGACAGCGAGGAGTTCTCCGGGCGGATGGCTTTGCTGCAGGCGGCGATGGGGGAGCTCAACGAGCGGGAGCGGCGCATTATCGAAGAGCGCCGCCTGAAGGACGAGCCTTCGACGCTGGAAGAGCTGTCCTATGAGTTCGGCGTGAGCCGCGAACGGGTGCGCCAGATCGAGGTGCGGGCGTTCGAGAAGCTGCAGAAGGCGATGAAAAAGGCCGCTCTTGAGCAAGGGCTCGTGGGCGCGGCTGATTGAGCGGCATGATTGACCGGCGGGCCCGCGGCGCGGGTCGTTGTCAGGTTGAAGGGGCGGAGGCGGCCATGGAAGCCGGCTCCGCCCTTTTGATGTCTTGGTCCATCTGCCGTCCGGGGGAGCCCGCTAGGCGCCGACCTGATCCGCCAGGGACAGGCAGCCCGATAGCATCATGATCAGCAAGAGCGCGATCATGGCGACGATGGTCACGGTGGTGGCGTAGGCGGCGGCGCGGTCCTGGGGGGCGCGCATCAGGATCGGAAGGCCGCGGTAAAGCAAGTAAGCCGACCAGCCGAGGCCAAAAAGGCTGACCCACCACAGGCCCGGATAGATCGCAGCCAAGCCGGTCACCAGCACGGGCGTCGGGGTGTAGGCCGCAACCTTCAGCGCGTTCAGCTCATGGCGGTCGCCGTCGAACTGCTCGGCGATCAGGTTGATCAGCAGCCCCACCAAATAGACAAGCGCCACCACCGACAGGCAGGTGATGACCGCGCCCAAAAGCGCACTCAGGAACGGCTCGCGATAGATCTCCCCGCTGGGCAGCCGCTCGCCGAAGACAAGCTGTCCCAACATGCCCGCAAAGGTCGGCACCGCAGCGACGGGGAGCACATAGCCCGCAAACAGGCTTGGGGCCGTCGTCTCCTCCTTGCGGATCTGCTCCCACTCCTTGCCGGGATCGGTAAAAAGGCCCCAGGCGCGGGAAAAAATGATCTCCGACTTCTCCTTGGCAATCTGCGTGGCCATGGCGCGCAGGCGCTGACCCGCCGCTTGGGCTTGTGTGTTGGTTCCGGTCTGAGGGTCTTGCGGCTGGGTCATGCCATTCCTTTAGCCTATCCCCCGCCCCCACCGGAAGCCCTTGCGCCAGCGCCAGCCGGCTTGAGGCGTGCGGGAGCGCCCTCCATTGATGGACGGTCGGCCAAGGGGCGGGAGGGAGGGCCTGCGGCATCGGCGCAGTATGAGGAGCGGCGCGAAACCGGTCGGATAAGGCGGGGCGGCCTCCGCTCGGCCAGCCTTGCGGAGGGGGCCTCTCATCCATTGCGGCAGCCCCCTCCGCGCTTTTCCCGCCTTCCCCGGAAAGCGGGGAAGGATCAGCCTCACTCCGCCGCCACGGCGAGGTGATCGCCGCTGGAGATGGCGCTGAGCCTCGCATAAAGCCCGCCGGCGGCAACAAGGTCGGCGTGGCGGCCCTGCTCTACAATCCGGCCGCGGTCAAAGACCAGGATCCGGTCAGCTTCGCGAACTGTCGACAGACGGTGGGCGATGATGATCGTGGTCCGGCCCTGCTTCAGCTCGGCCATGGCGGCCTGAACGTCACGCTCGGTCTCGTTGTCGAGGCTCGAGGTCGCTTCATCCAGGATCAGGATCGGGGCATCGGCAAGAAACGCCCGCGCCAAGGCCACGCGCTGGCGCTCGCCGCCCGAGAGCTTCACGCCGCGTTCGCCGACTTCGGTGTCGTAGCCTTTCGGCAGCCGGGCGATGAACTCATGGGCACGGGCGCGTTTGGCGGCGACCTCGACCTCTTCCAGGGTCGCCTCCGGCTTGGCGTAGGCGATGTTCTCACGCAGGGAGCGGTGGAACAGCGCGGGGTCCTGCGGCACGAGGGCGATCGAGGCCCTAAGCGAGGCTTGACGCACCTGACGAACGTCCTGGTCGTCGATGAGAATGGCGCCGCCGTCGACGTCATAGAGCCGCTGCACGAGCTTGACGAAGGTGCTCTTGCCCGAGCCCGTGGGGCCGACCAGCGCCACGGTTTCACCGGGAGCGATGGTGAGGGAGAAGTCGCGGTAAAGCGGCTCGTCCTGGCCCTTGTAGCGAAAGGCCACGTGGCTGAAGCGGATGGCGCCGGCCTTGGGCGAAAAGGCCGGAGCACCGGGGGCGTCGAGGATTTCGGGCGCCTGCGCCATGTAGGCCACGACGTCTTCGATATCGGCATAGCCGCGCTGGAGCATCTGGATCGTTTCGCCCAGGTTGCGGAGGTAGCCGAGGATCACGAAGAAGCTCGTCAGGGCGAACGCGGCGTCGCCGGCCGTGGCGCGCCCCAAGGACCACTCGCGGACGACCAGGCCGATGAGCCCCGCCTGGAGCAGGAAGAGCAACGTGTTCTGGATCGCCCAGGCGTCGGAGAAGCGCATCCAGGCGCGGGTCGCCTTAAGGCGCCAGTCATCGACCACACGGTCGAAACGGGCGGCCTCCCGGGCTTCGGCGCCGAAGGCCTTCACCGTGGCGTTCGTGCCCACCGCGTCAGCCAGGGCCGCGCCGATCCTGGTGTCGGCGGTGTTGGACTCGCGCACGCGCTTGGCGAGGTAGAAACGCGACAACAGGATCGCGCTCGCCAGATAGGCGGCGATCATCACGCCCAGGAACGCCCCCACCAAAGGCCACTGCACCGCGGTGATGACGGTGAGCCCGACCATGACGATGGAGGCCGGCAGGACGAACCAGGCGATGTTGTCGCTGATCGTGTCATAGGCGTGCATGGCGCGGCTGACCCGGCGGACAGTGGCGCCTGCGAAGTTGTTGGCGTGCCAGTCGGAGGAAAACTGCTGGACCTGATTATAGGCGCTCGCGATGATCGCCTTCATGTTCACCGCGGCGAAGGGGTTCCAAAACCGGGTTGAGAGGTTGCGGAACAGGTAGAACCCGAAGGCGATCGCCACGAAGACCAGATAGGCCTGGGCGACCGGACCCAGGGTCCCTCTAGCGGGGGTCTCGGCGCTCAGGCTTTCGACCAAATGGCCCGCGGCGATGGGCAAAGCAAGGTCGCAGGCCACCGAGATCATGAACAGCGCCAGAAAGCCCGCGAGCTTTCCCGGATGGCTCAGCCAGCGGCGGATCATGTAGGCGGTGATCGCCTTGAACCCCGCCTTTTGCTGGCCCTGGGATTGTTCGTCGTCGAATTCAAAAGAGTCGGACATGGGGAAACAACTCACCGAGCTGGCCCGCGACTGCCGCGCCCCGCTCACAAACCACTCAAAGACAAGGACAGACAGAGCGACCAGCGGCCAAACCAAAGCGCGCGCGACAACCGTCAGATCCAAGACAGCGGAGCCGATTTTGACGCCGCCGCGCCCGCATCCGGCAGGCGAAACAGCGAAGGCGATCGGTCCACAGCGCCTTCAGATCAGAAGCGGGTCATCAAAGGGGCGGCCTCAATGGGTTTGCGTGGTCGGGATCGGGCGGCGGGCGACGCGGGGCGCCCCTGCTAACGCAGGCGGGAACGACGTTCGCCTAGCCGCTTCCCGACCTTGCGTAAAGACAGCAGGCCGGGGCATGGAGACGAAACGAAGGAGCCCTGCGACCTTGAAGACACAGGATGCGCCCGCACGACATTGGACCGACGCGCTGCCCCCCAAAGCGGCGGCGTTGGCGCAACTCTCGCGCTGGGACCGGCCCGTGGGCTGGCGGCTCCTGTTCCTGCCGTGCCTGATGGGCCTGGCGGCCGTGCGGATCGAGGACGGACTCTGGCCGCAGGACGCGATGTTCGCCGCGCTGTTTCTGGTCGGCGCGGTGGCGATGCGGGGGGCGGGCTGCACCTATAACGACATCGTGGACCGCAAAATCGACGCGCAGGTGGCGCGGACCGCGGCGCGGCCGTTGCCGTCGGGGCGGATAAGCACGAAAGAGGCCTGGGCTTGGCTTTTGGCGCAATGCCTTGTCGGCCTTAGCGTTCTGCTCGCGCTGCCGCCTTTGGCGCAGATCGTGTCGCTATGCGCTCTACCGCTGGTGGCGGCCTATCCGTTTATGAAGCGGATCACGTGGTGGCCGCAGGCGTGGCTTGGGCTGACCTTTTCCTGGGGCGCGCTTGTGGGGGCGGCGGCGAGCGACACGCAGGCGATCCTGCCAGAGGGGTGGCTGTTGTATGCGGGCTGCGTCGCCTGGACGATCGCTTATGACACGCTCTACGCCCTGCAGGATAAGGAAGACGACGCGCTGATCGGGGTGCGGTCGACGGCGCGGCTGTTCGGCGATCGCTGGAAGCCTTGGACCTTTGGATTTTATGTTTTGGCGCTGTTTTTATGGGCGGCGGCGGCGGCCGTCGCGGGGGCGGGACTTTGGGTGACGGGAGCCTTCGGCGTCATCGGCGCCCTCATGATCTATCCGCTGGTGGAGCGGACCGATCCCGCTTCGCCCGCTTCGGCGCTTGAAGCGTTCAAGGCCAACCAGACCGTGGGGCTCGCGGTGATCCTGGCTTTCGCCATCGACCCCCTGATCCGGACCGTGTCATGAGCGGGGGCGAAGCGGAACGCTGGCTCGCCAAGGCCTGCCCGGCGATGCGCAAGGCCGTAAAGGCGCACCCGCCCTGGCCGGGAGCGACCCGGGCGGATGACCCCGACCCGTACGCCGCCCTGTTCCGGGCCGTTGTCTATCAACAGCTTTCAGGGAAAGCGGCGGCGACAATCCTGTCCCGCACCTTGGCCCTGTTCCCCAGCGCCGACATCCCCCCGCCGGCGGCGTTTCTGCAAGCCGACCCCGAGACTCTTCGAGGGGCGGGGTTGTCGCGACAAAAGCAGGCGGCGCTGAAAGATCTCGCGCAGAAGCGGCTGGAAGGCGTGGTGCCGGACGCCGAGCACGTCGCGCCCCTGGCCGATGATGAGATCGTGGCCCGCCTTACTGCGGTGCGCGGCGTCGGCCTCTGGACGGTGCAGATGTATCTGATGTTCACCCTGGGGCGGCCCGATATCTGGCCCCACGACGATCTGGGCGTCCGCAAGGGGGTGGAACGGCTGTACGGCGAAAAGCTCGCGCCCAAAGCTCTGAAAGCCTTCGGAGACCGGTACGCCCCGTTCCGATCTGCCGCCGCCTGGCACTGCTGGCGGGCGGTGGATACGGCCACTCCATGATCACCGACCGCGAAGCCTTCATCCGGACCAACACCCGCGTTCTGGCCCCGCCCCATACTCCTGAACTGCGCCTTCATCTGGCGGATGACAGCGTGGCGCTGTGGCGGATGACGGAGGAGGAACTCGGCGAGCAGGGCCTGCCGCCGCCGTTTTGGGCCTTCGCCTGGGCCGGGGGGCAGGCGCTCGCTCGCCATGTGCTTGACCACCCGGGGCTTGTCGCGGGGCGAACGGTGCTGGACGTGGCGGCCGGGTCGGGGCTTGTGGCGATTGCCGCGATGACGGCGGGGGCGTCTTCGGCCCGAGCGGTGGACCTTGATCCTTTTTCTCCCGTGGCTGTGGGCCTGAACGCGGCCCTCAATCAGGTGTCAGTCGCCGCGGAAGCGGCCGACGCGCTGGCCGTCCCGCCGGGGGAAGACGTGATCTTGGTCGGGGATCTGTTCTATGACCGGGACATCGCCACCCGCCTGCTGGCGTGGCTGCAAGACGCCGCAAGCCGCGGCCGCATGGTGCTCGTGGGCGATCCGGGCCGGGCCTATCTGCCGAAAGAAGCCCTGGAAAAGGTGGCCGAATATGAGGTGCCGGTCTCAAGGGATCTGGAAGACCAGGAGATCAAGCGCACCGGCGTCTGGCGGCTCGCCTAGGATACGGGTTCGGCGGCGGAGCTTGTCTTTGCCCCGGCCGCCGTTCCCTATCGACCCCAAACCACCCGAAGAACGCCTCCGGCGTCATCAAGCCCAGCCAATCTGCCGTACACGGATGAAGAAATGCTTGCGACTAGGAAGATTATTCCCTCGATTGCAGCGACTTAAGCCGGTAAGGCCCTGGTAACGAGTCCAAACGGGGAGGAAACAGCCATGCCGTATCTGACGCCGACTGAATGGGTCGCGGTCTATGCCGGGGTCAATATCCTGATCCTGTTGTGGCTCGCCTTCATGACCGTGGGCGCCCGCCGGTCGCAAAAGGTGCTGATGGGCGACGGCGGCAACCCGATCATGCAACGGGCGATGCGGGCCCACGCCAACGCGGCGGAATATATCCCGGCGGGCCTCGTGGGGCTTGTGCTTCTGGCCTGGCTGCAGGCGACCCCGGTGTGGCTAATGCATGCGGTGGGGATCAGCCTGACCCTGGGCCGGCTGCTGCACGGGATCGGCCTTTCCACCGGCGAGCGCAACGCTGGACGCATGTTCGGGACGCTGTTGACCTGGACCGCCTTCGGACTCTTGGGCTTCGGGCTGATCGCGGTGGCGTTCTCGGGCGCGCTCTGAATAGCGCGCTTTGCCGCCATTGCCCTTCCCGCGGCGAACCCCCATACAAGGGATAATGTCGAAAGCGTTTGATCCTGAAGCCGTCGTCGACGCTGCGTTGACGTGGGCCCACCGCTGCGGCGCGGAAGCGGCTGAAGTCTCCATCGCCTTTGGGGAAAGCCAGTCCGTCGAAGTGCGGCTCGGCCAGCTTGAGGGGGTGGAGCGGGACGAAAGCCGCTCGCTCGCCTTGCGGGCCTTTATCGGCAAGCGGCAGGCCGGGGCTGTGGTCACCGATCTGAGCGCAGCCGGGGTCAAGGCCCTGGCCGACCGGGTGGTCTCGATGGCGAAACTCGCCCCGGAAGACCCCTATTGCGGCCTGCTCGACCCCGCCTATCGGGTCAAAACCATCAAGGCGCTTGAGAACGAAGACACAGCCCGCCCAAGCGCCCAAGCCTTGGAGGAGGCGGCACTGGCCTGCGAAGCGGCGGCGCTCGCGGTAAAGGGCGTCGCCAACTCCGGCGGAGCCTCGGCGAGCTATGGGGTGTCTGGGCACCTGATCGCCACGAGCGAGGGGTTTCTCGGCCGCTCCGCCGGCACGAGTTATTCGCTGGGCGTGTCGCCCATCGCGGAGCGGGATGGGGCCAAAGAGCGGGACTATGAATACGCCACCCGCCGGTTTTATGCGGATCTGCCAGAGGCGGCAGCCATCGGGGCGATCGCGGCAGCACGGGCGGTGCGGCGGCTGGGCGCCAAGAAGATCAAAAGCCAAACCGCGCCAGTGCTGTTTGAGGCCCGCCTCGCCGGCCGGATCATCGCCCCGATCCTCGGCGCCATCAACGGCCCGGCGGTCGCCCGCGGGGTGTCGTTTCTGAAAGACAAGCTCGGCCAGCGGATCCTGCCCGAAACCTTCACGCTGACCGAAGACCCGTTCAAGAAGCGGGGCCTCGCCTCCCGCGCCTTCGACGGCGAAGGCGGAGCGGTGACAAAGCGCGCGCTCATCGATGAGGGCGTGCTGACGACCTGGCTGTTGAACAGCGCCACGGCCCGGCAACTGAAGCTCAAACCGACAGGCCACGCCACCGTCGGCCACGGCGGCCCACCGGGAGCGGGAACTTCGAACCTCTCGGTTTCTCCCGGCGAAGGCACGCTGGCCGATTTGATGCGCCAGGCCGGCAAGGGGCTCGTCGTCACCGAGATGTTCTCCCCCGCCCTCAACGCCAATACCGGTGATTGGTCAGTGGGCGTCTCAGGTTACTGGTTCGCGAAAGGGCAAGCTGTGCATCCGGTGCACGAGGTCACGATCGCGGGGAACCTCCTCGAGATGTATCCCCGCCTCATCTGCGGCGCTGACCTTGAGGAGCGCGGCGGCTTCACCGCGCCGAGCCTGATGCTCGACAGCCTTAGCATCGGAGGGGCCTGAAGCCGCGATGGACCTGTCCGCCGATCTCGCGCTCATGACCGACGCCGCCCGCACCGGCGGGGCCCTGATCCGCGAGGCGTTCGGCGCGCGGGTGGAAACCTGGTCGAAGGGCGCGGCGGGTCCGGTCACCGAGATCGACTTTGCGGTAAACGAGGCTATGGAGGCGATCCTGCGCCCAGCGCGGCCTTCTTATGGCTGGCTGTCGGAGGAAAGCCCCGACAACGCCGAACGGCTGGACCGCGAACGGGCCTTCATCGTCGATCCCCTCGACGGGACCCAGGCCTTTCTTGACCATGAGCCGGAATGTGCGGTCTCGATCGGGCTCAGCGTCGGGGGCGCAACGGCGGCGGGCGTAGTTTATAATCCGATTACGGAGGAAATGTTCACCGCCATCGTTGGCGAGGGCGCCTTCTGCAACGGGGAACGCCTCAGCGTGTCGGACCGGGACGTTCTCGAAGGCGCCACCCTGATCGGCAAGGATACCTGGTTCAAGCAGGCGCATTGGACGCCGCCATGGCCGCCTGTGACGACGGTGTTCAAAGCCTCGCTCGCCTATCGGCTGGCGCTTGTGGCAGCGGGCCGCGCCGACGGGTCGGTGTTTCTGGGCTATAAGCACGATTGGGACATTGCGGGCGGCGCGGCGCTGGTGCTGGCCGCGGGCGGGCTGGTGACCGACCCGTGGGGGGCGCCGCTGCGCTTCAATGGGACCAAGCCCCGCAACCCAGGCGTCGTCGCCGCGGGGGCGCGCCTTCACCCCTTGCTTTGCGCGCAGGTCTTCTCTACCCCGCACCCCAAGGATTGGGCCGTGAATCGCAAAGTGGCCGCAGAGGACGAGGCGTCATGAGCGACAAACCCGCCCCGCAGCTGTTGCATCTGGTGATCGGCGGCGAGCTCGCTCAGCTCGACAGGCCGGAGTTTGCGGATCTGTCGAAGGTCGATTTCATCGGCGCCTATCCGAATTATCGCACCGCCTACGACGCGTGGAAGTCCGCCGCCCAGCGCACGGTCGACAACGCCCGCATGCGCTATTTCATCATCCACGCCCACCGCCTGCTCGATCCCGATGACGATCCCGAGCACGGACACTAAGCACCCCCGGGCGCCGGCGTCTCATGATCCGATCCCGCCGCCGATGGCGGCCGGCCCAGTGCTGGCCCGGCTGTGGCAGGCTTTCGTGCGGCCGCACTTTGGCTTGCTTGTGGCCCTCGCCCCACTTCTGGTTTTGGTGGCGCTGACGGCCACCGCCTACAGCGTCATTATGGCCCGGACGATCGACGCCCTCACGGAGGGGCGGCTCGATGTCCTGACACTGGCGCCGCTGGCGGTGTTGGGCGCAACCGCCATCCGGGCGCTCGCGATCTATGGCGCGGCGGTGACATCTCAGGATCTGGGCCTGCGGGTGTTGCGGGATATCCAAGAGGCGATGTTCCACAGCCTGACCCGCGCCGATTTCGCGCGGCTGCAACGGGAAGAGAGCGGCCGGTTCATCAGCCGCTTCACCAACGACATCACGGTCATCGCAGAAGGCCTTGTCCGCGGGGCGCAGGCGGTGCTGCGGGACGCGCTGACCTTGATTGGGTCGGTGGCGGCGATCTTCTATTTCGATTGGGTCGTGGCGCTGTTGGTGCTCGGCGTGTTCGCCATCGCCGGCGGGCCGTTGTCGTCCATCGCCAAGCGCGCGCGGCGGCAGACCCAGGACGCCCAGGCCCAGCTCGGCGGTTTGACCGCGCTTCTGGCCGAAAGCCTCGGGGCGGCGCGCTTCATCCGCGCCTACAGGCTCGAAGACCGGGAAGAAGCCCGCGTCGCGGCCGCCTTTGAGGAACGCCGGCGGCTCGCCATGAAGCTCGCGCATAACCGGGCGCGGTCTGATCCTTTGCTGGAGATTTTGGGCGGCGCGGCGCTGGCGGGCGTTTTGTGGGTGGCGGCGAGCCGCATCCTTGGCGAGCTCATGACCGTGGGCGATCTCTTGGGCATCATCACAGCGATTGCCGCGGCGACCCCGGCTGCACGGGCCTTGGGCTCGTTCAACACGGTCGCCAACGAAGCCATCGCCGCCGGCGCCCGCGTTTTGGCCCTCATTGACGAGGCCCCGAAAGTCACCGAAGCGCCCAACGCCAAACCCCTGGCGTTGAACGGCGGCGGCGTCCGGTTTGAAAGCGTGCGCTTTTCTTATGGGGCCGGGGTCGCGCTGGATGGGATCAGCTTTGCGGCGAACCCCGGCCAAAGGATCGCGCTCGTGGGCCCTTCGGGGTCAGGTAAATCCACGGTGCTCAACCTGATCCCCCGGCTCTATGACGTGAGCGCGGGCGCGGTCAGCATCGACGGCCAGGATGTCCGGACGCTGACGGTCGCCTCGCTGCGGGACGCCATCGCCATGGTCTCGCAGGATGCGGTGCTGTTCAGCGACACGATTCGGGCCAACATCGCTTTGGGCCGGCCCGGCGCGTCCGACGCCGCCATCGTCGAAGCCGCCAAAGCCGCGGCGGCGCACGAGTTCATCCAGCGCCTGCCAATGGGCTATGACGCCCCTGTCGGCGAACGCGGCGGCGCCCTTTCCGGGGGCGAACGCCAGCGCATCGCCATCGCCCGGGCGTTCCTCCGCGACGCG
>JBILVS010000244.1:0-2997 GCA_044370335.1 Caulobacterales bacterium | reverse complement strand
CCCAGACCACGTTGCGACCATACGGGCTCGGCCAAAAGCGTCGCAACGTGGTCAAGGATTAACACTGGGGCGTTTTCCGACGTTTCCGGCCGATTCCAAAAGGTCGGAAAACGCCCTAGGCTGGGCCAACCGCGAGATTGCCGCCTTCGTCGCCGGCCGCGAGCCTTGTGCCGTCCTCACTCCAGAGAAGGCAGCTGATCGGCCAGCCTGAGGGCGTCGCCCACGTTGTGGCCGGGGGGCCTTCCAGATTGGCGATGACCACAGCTCCGTCGGAGTAGCCGATGGCGAGGTCATTCGCCTGCGGATGAAAGGCGACAGCGGTGGACGCCGCCTGCCGCTGCGCCAGAAGAGCCGGCGGTTTGCCCATCGGGCCGTCCTTGCCGATGAAGGGCCAGACAACGGCGCAGTCGGCTCCGCTCGTCGCCAGGGCGCGGCCCTTGTGCTCGAAACTCATGGAGCGGGTCTTCATCTCATAACCAGCCATGCGCAGATCCTTCTTGTCCGCGACCCGCCAGCCATGGAGGCCGAACTCCTGCATCGCGGTTACGACATAGGAGGCGTCAGGCGCGATGGCGACGCCGATATGGCTGCCCGCCCATTTTAGGACTGAACCGGGATCGTCTTTGGCTAGAACATAACGGAGCGTGGCCCCGCCGTAATGGGAGACGGCGAGCCTGCGGCCCTTGGCGTCAAGGGCGAGGCCAGAGACCGTGGAGGGATGCGCAAAACGGGTCGCAGGGGGTGCGGAAAGGTCGGTCCAGACAATGGCTTGGTTTCCCACCGCCGCCACAAGCGCGCCGCTTTCAGCACCGGCTACGAGATGGTTCACCCACTTGCCTTTGAAGTCGGCGATGAGGCGGCTCTCTCCGGCGGGCGTTGTGGCGACAAGCTTGCCGTCATCGCCGCCGGTGACGAAGGCCGATCCATCGGGGCTCGCGACCGCACACAGGATTGCGCCGTCATGGACTTTGAAGGCTTGGCCGGTCTCGGTCATGACCAGGCCTTCGCCGGTGGCGCCCATGCCGACCCCGCCGACAAAGGCAGCGCCGGTCACCGGGGCGGGGATATCCTGCTCCGCGCTCATGCGGCGCAGGCCAGGAAGCCCGCCCGGAGGGCGTCGGCATTTAGGTTGCGGCCGATGAAGACGATGCGGCTGACCCGCGGCTCGTCCTCGCGCCAATAGCGCTGGACATCGCCTTCCATAATCATGTGCACGGACTGAACCACGAATCGCTTGGGTTCGTCCGGAAACGCCAAAACGCCCTTCATGCGGAGCAGGTCAGGGCCTTGCTCCTGAGTCAGACGATCCAACCACGGAAGAAGTTTCTGCGGATTGATCAGCTTGTCGGTTTGGATGGACACGGAGGAAATGTTCGCCGCGGCGATGTGATTTTCCGCGCTGGAGCCATGGTCATGGCTGTGATCGTGATGGTGATCGTGCCCATGATCATGATGGTGATGGTCGTGGCCATGATCGTGGAGGAAATGCTCGTCCTGTTCCAGGATGCGATCAAGCTGGAAAGCGCGCTGATCGAGCACGACAGTGGGATCGACGCTGCTGCGCTCGGTTCGGATAATCCGCGCTGTGGGGTTGATCGTCCGCACTCGGGCTTCGAGCGCTTTCAGCGAATGCTCCGTAACCAGATCGGTTTTGTTGAGGAGGATGATGTCGGCGAAGGCGATCTGCTCCACCGCCTCTGGGGCTTCGGCGAGTTGCTGGGGCAGGTGCAACGCGTCGGCGACGGTCACCACCGCGTCGAGGCGGGTCGCGGCCTTCACGTCGTCATCCACGAAAAAGGTCTGGATCACGGGGGCGGGAGCGGCGAGGCCTGTGGTCTCCACCACGATGGCGTCAAAGCGGCCTTTGCGCTTCATCAGCCCTTCGATGATACGGATCAAATCGCCGCGCACGGTGCAGCAGATGCAGCCGTTGTTCATCTCAAAGACTTCTTCGTCGGCGTCGACAATGAGGTCGTTGTCGATGCCGATTTCACCGAACTCGTTGACGATCACCGCGATTTTCTTGCCGTGCTGGGTCGTCAGGAGCCTATTTAACAGCGTGGTTTTGCCCGCGCCCAGAAAGCCTGTGAGCACAGTGACGGGAACGGGTTCAGACATAGGCGGGGCTCGCTCGCGGAGAAGAACAGGCCCGTTAGATAGGCGCAGGGCTCCACTCTGTCACCCTTAGCCGCCGGCATTCGCAAACTCTCGGATCGCTGAACAGATCACGTCCTGGGTCTGCTCAGTGAGGTAGGGGTGCATGGGGAGGCTGATGACGCGGCCCGCAGCGGCGTCGGTGTTGGCGATGCCGCCTGCGCCGACAGGAAAGCGCTGATAGGCTTTCTGCTGGTGGGTAGGCTTTGGGTAATACATCGCCGTTGGCACGCCCTTGGCCTTGAGAAAGGCGCCGAGACCGTCGCGGTCCTCGTGTTCGATCGTATATTGCGCCCAGGTGGACACGCCCCCTTCGATCACCACCGGGGTGGCGACGAGGCCACGGAGGCTTTCGGCGTAACGATCCGCCACCTTGTTCCGCAGCACGATCTCATCGGCGAAAATCGCCAGCTTTTCGAGCAGGATCGCGGCCTGGATCGTGTCGAGGCGAGAGTTCATGCCGATGCGCACATTGTCGTATTTGTCCACGCCCTGGCCGTGGACGGCGAGGGAGCGGTAAACGGCGGCTTCCTCGTCGTCATTCACGAGCGTCGCCCCGCCGTCGCCATAACAGCCGAGGGGTTTTGCGGGAAAGAAGCTGGTCGTGGTCACGTCGGCCCAGGCCATGGGATGTTGGCCGTTGAGGGTGCAGCCGAAGCCTTGGGCGCTATCGGCGATGAGCTTCAGGCCGTGCTTGCGGGAAATGGCGGCGATGGCGGGATAGTCCGCCGGCTGGCCGAAGAGGTCGACGGCGATCACCACTTGGGGGTTGAGCTTGCCTTCGCGCTTGACGCCCTCAATCGCTGCTTCGAGGGAGGCGGGGTCCATGCAGTAGGTGTCGCG
>JBILVS010000021.1:0-33130 GCA_044370335.1 Caulobacterales bacterium | reverse complement strand
GGAGGGGGAGGCTTTACGCCGCCGCCGTCTCCGCGCCCGGGTCCCGCAGGACATAGCCGCGACCCCAGACGGTTTCGATGTGGTGTTCGCCGCCCGTGGCGCCCGCCAGCTTCTTCCGCAGCTTGCAGATAAACACGTCAATAATCTTCAGTTCCGGCTCGTCCATCCCGCCATAGAGATGGTTGAGGAACATTTCCTTGGTCAGCGTGGTGCCTTTCCGCAGAGAAAGAAGCTCCAACATCTGATATTCCTTACCCGTCAAATGCACGCGTTGACTGCGGACTTCGACGGTCTTGGCGTCCAGGTTGACGACGATGTCGCCGGTCTTGATCACCGAATGCGCGTGGCCCTTCGAGCGGCGCACGATGGCGTTGATCCGCGCCACCAGCTCGTCCTTGTTGAAGGGCTTGGTCATGTAGTCGTCGGCGCCAAACCCGAGGCCGCGCACTTTCGTGTCGATATCCGCCGTGCCCGACAGGATCAGGATGGGGGTGTTCACCCGCGCGACCCGCAACTGCTTCAGCACGTCCATGCCGTGCATGTCCGGCAACGACAAGTCGAGCAGGATAATGTCGTAATCATAGAGCTTGCCGAGGTCGATGCCTTCCTCGCCCAAGTCGGTCGAATAGATGTTGAAGCCCTCCGACTTCAGCATCATTTCGATGCCTTGAGCCGTGGCGCTGTCGTCTTCGATCAGCAAGACCCGCATGATGCACTCCCCAAGGGGGGCAGGAGCTTCGCCCTAACCCTAACAAATCGCAACGCAGCGAGATTCGCCGCTAACCGTTAATGAATTGTGTTCGTGGAGTGCTTCGCGGGGGTGGGCAAGTCAGAATTTTGCCAAAGCGCACTGAGCTTGATTCGGCGGCGAAACAAAAGAATCTCTGTCTGTTAACCAGCCCAACACTGAAGCAGCCCAAAACGATCCCAGTCCGGAACGCCATTCCTGAAAGCAATCCCTTGCGCCCCTTGGCCCGCCTCGCCCAACGCATCGATAAGGTCCCCACGATGGATCTCGAAGGCCGGGTCCGTGGCGTTAACAGCCTCGTCATCGAAGCAAGCGGTCCGCCCGAAGCGCTGATTTTGGGCGCCCGCGCCGAAATTGAGGCGGAGCGGCCGTTGCGCTGCGAAATCGTCGGCTTTCGCGATGGACGAGCCCTGCTCATTCCTTACGACGCCGCCGAAGCGATCCGGCCCGGCGCCCGCGTCCGGTTTGCGGTGGAACGGCCGACGGTTTCTCCGTGTGCGGCGTGGTTGGGCCACGTCCTGGATGCTTTCGGGCGTCCGCTTGGGGGCCATCGTCTCCCTCAGGGTTCAACGCCGCGGCCGATCATCGCCCCGCCCCCCGCCGCCCACGGCCGCGCCCGTGTCGGCGCCCGCATGGATGTCGGTGTCCGCGCCATCAATCTGTTCGCCGCCCTCTGCCGTGGCCAGCGGATGGGGGTATTTGCAGGCTCCGGGGTCGGAAAGTCCGTACTCCTCTCAATGCTGGCGAGAGCTGCGGCGGCTGACGTGATCGTGATCGCGCTGGTCGGCGAACGCGGCCGCGAGGTCAACGAATTCATTGAAGACACCCTAGGCCCTGACGGCCGCCGCCGTTCGATCGTCGTTGTGGCGACCTCGGACGAAACCGCCGCCAAGCGTCGCATGGCGCCTCACACCGCCTGCGCCATCGCCGAACATTTCCGCGACGAAGGCAAAGACGTCCTTCTCCTCGTCGACAGCGTCACCCGCTTCGCCATGGCTCAGCGCGAAATCGGCCTCGCCGCCGGCGAACCACCGACCACAAGAGGCTACACCCCGTCGGTCTTCGCCGAATTGCCCCGCCTGCTCGAAAGGGCAGGGCCTGGCCATGCCGGTCGCAAAGGCTCCGTTACCGGCCTCTTTACCGTGCTCGTTGATGGCGATGATCACAATGAACCTGTGGCCGACGCCGTCCGTGGCATTCTGGACGGCCACATCGTCATGGAACGGAGCATCGCGGAGAAAGGACACTACCCCGCCATCAACGTGCTGAAATCCATTTCGCGCTTGATGCCCATGTGCCACGCCGATGATGAGAACGCCCTGGTGCGGAAGGCCCGCGCGCTGATGGCGGCCTACGCGCAGATGGAGGATCTCATCCGGATCGGCGCCTACAAACCTGGATCAGATGTCGACCTCGACGAAGCAATTCGCCTACGGAGCAAGCTCGACAGCGTCCTCAATCAAGACAAGGACGAATTCTCCACGATCGAAGACAGCTTCGCTCGCCTTCGCGCGGCCCTAGGCCGGTAGGGCTCCATGCGCGCCTACAAGGCTCTCTTGCGCCTGGCCGCCATTGAGACGGACGCCCGCTCCCGCGCCGTCGCAGTCGCGCTTGAGGCCGAAGCTGCCGCCGAAGCGGACCTCCGCCGGCATGACGAGATGGTCAGCCGAGAACGTCAAGCCGCGCAGGAAACGCCCGAAGCCTTGCGCGCTTTCGGGACGTTCTTCGTCCGTGCGAACAGGGATCGAAGCGGCCTGCTCGCCATCATCAAGGCCAAGGGGGAAGACGTTCTCGAAGCGCGGACCGCGCTGAGCCTGGCAATGACCGAACAGCGCAAAATGGAGCGTTTGATCGAGCTCCAAAAAGAGCGGGAGGCTCTCGTTGAGGCCCATCGCGAGCGCCTGGCCTTGGATGAAGCCGCCACCTTGCGCCATGCCCGGGCCTTACGATCCAAGGCTGGATCGTCTTTAATTAGACAGTCAAAGGCCGGACAATAAGTCGGCGGCCCGCGCCACGTCTTCGAACGCCGGCGCCTGCGGATGGCGGACGATGAGCGGCGTCTGCGCCCGGATCGCATCGGTGACCCGCGCGTCGCGACAGACCACCCCAATGAGTTCTGGTCGCAAGCCGAGATACTTCTCACACGCCCCCGCGAACTGCTCAAAGACCGCGCGCCCCTTGGGTTTACTCTCCGCCATGTTCACCACAATGAGCGGCGCCTTGGTCTCCGCACACTGCAGCCGCATCACTTTGGCGAAGGCGTAGGCGTCCGTGAGCGATGTCGGCTCTTCGGTGATCACCAGGACCAGCCGATCGGCCGTTCGCGCAAACCGAAGCGTGGCTGGATCCAGTCCCGCCGCAAGGTCCAACAGGACACAGTCATAATGCCGGGCCGCCTGCCGAACGCCTTGGCAAATGGCCAGCACCTCATCCGCGCTGATTTGCGCCAAAGCGCCGGTTCCGGAATGTCCGGCGACGAGATCAAAGCCGCCCGGTCTGGCGGGGCCGCCTAAAACCGGCGTAATGGCGGCCTCAAGGCCGACCCACCCTCGCACAACCGCTTGCAGGTCGGCCTCAGGCCTTACCCCAAGCTGCACGTCGACATTGGCGAGACCGACGTCGCAATCGACAAGCAGGGCCCGGCGGCCGAGGCGCCCCATGGCGCAGGCCAATGTCGTGCTGAACCAGGTTTTTCCGACCCCGCCTTTCCCGGACGCAACAGCCAGCACCAAGGCGGGCTTGGCGCGGCGCTGCATCTTGGGCGAGGGGGCGGCCTTGGTGGGCATGGCGACGGCGCAGACAGCTCCTGAAACAGACCATCAGCATGCGACTTTATGGTTGCGAGGCCGTGAATCAGACCCTTAACAAGGCTTTAGACCTGGCCCACCGCCTTCAGGCGCACTTTAGCGTGCACCTCGCCTTGGCTCATCACGGCGGTCTGCGGCCGGAAACGTTCGATCAGCGATCGGACGAAAGGCCGGATCCCAGGGGACGTGAGCAGCACGGGGCTTTCTCCCATCATGGCCGCCTTCTCCATGGCCCGCCGCACATCGGCGATGAACTCATGCAGTTTCGAGGGCGCCAGCGCCAATTGCCGGTTCGATCCCTCTCCGATCATCGCCTCCGAGAAGGCCTGCTCCCAGGCGGCCGAAAGCGTGACGATAGGCAATTGCCCGTCAGCGCCCCGATGCTGAGCGCAGATCTGCCTCGCAAGGCGCGAGCGCACATGCTCTGTAATTTGAACGATATCGTGTGTTCCTGGAGCCGCCTCGGCGATCGCCTCCACAATGGTCGTCAAATCCCGGATCGAAATTCGCTCCGACAACAGATTCTGCATCACCCGCTGGACGCCCGACCAGCTGATATGGCTCGGGGCCACGTCGTCGAGCAGCGACTGCGTGTCCTTCGCCAGTTCTTTGATCAGCTTTTTGGCTTCGGCGAAGGTCAGAAGGTCAGGCATGTGCTCCTTGATGAGTTCGGTCAGATGCGTGGCGAGCACCGTCGCCGGATCGACGACCGTATAGCCGCGGAACGTGGCGTTCTCCCGCTCGCCTTCGTCAATCCAGGTGGCGTCAAGACCGAACGCCGGCTCTTTCACGGCTTCGCCGGGGATCTGTACGCCGACCCCCGACGGATCCATGGCAAGCAGCGCGCCCATGCGCAAGCGGCCCGAGCCCGCCTCCATCTCCCGGATTCGGATGGAATAGCCGTCTGACGGCAGCTGCACATTGTCCAGAATCCGCACACTCGGAATGACAAAGCCCAGTTCCTGGGCGAGCGTCTTACGCAGCGCCTTGATTTGATCCGTAAGCCGACGACCTTGGACGTCGTTGATAAGCCCCAAAAGCCCAAAGCCGAGCTCGAGGCGAATGTCATCCAACGCCAAGGCCTGTGCCGGCGTCTCCTCGACGGGTTCGGACGAAACCGGCTCCGGCGCTGCGGCGGCCGCGGCCCGTCGTGCGCGCACGCCTCGCAGGCGCCAGGCCAACAGCCCCGAAGCGCCCGCCAGAATCCAGAAAGGGATGATCGGCATGCCCGGCAGCGCGCCCACAAGCAAGGAGCTGACCGCAACCATGCCGAGAGCTTGGGGGTATCCTGACAATTGCTCGCCCAAGGCCTTGTCCGCCGGGCCGTCAACGCCCGCTTTCGACACAAGAATGCCGGCCGCCACCGAGATGATCAGCGCCGGGATCTGCGCCACAAGGCCGTCGCCCACGGTCAGCCGCGTATAGACATCGGCCGCTTCGCTGAAGCCGAGGCCATGGCTGGTGATGCCGATCGAAATCCCGCCGATAATGTTGATGCCGGTGATCAGAAGTCCCGCAACGGCGTCGTTGCGCACGAACTTCGAGGCGCCGTCCATCGAGCCGAAGAAGCTGCTTTCATCCTCGAGCGCCTTGCGGCGTTCCCGCGCCTGCTGTTCGTTGATAAGCCCCGACGACAGATCCGCGTCGATCGCCATCTGCTTGCCGGGCATCGCGTCCAACGTGAAACGCGCCGCCACTTCCGCGATCCGTGTCGAACCGCGCGAGATCACGACAAAGTTCACGATAATCAGCACAATGAACATCACAAGGCCGATCACGAAATTGCCGCCCATGACGAACTCGCCAAAGGCTGCAATCACGTCGCCGGCGGCCTCCGGGCCACTATGTCCCTCAGAAAGAATGAGCCGCGTGCTCGCCACGTTCAGCGCCAGCCTGAACATGGTGGTCAACAACAACAGGGTAGGGAAGGTCGTGAACTCGAGCGGCTTCTGGATCATCAGCGCCGTCATCAGCACCAGGATCGATGAGCTGATCGACAGCGCCAGGAGGGCGTCCATCATCCAGGCCGGCATCGGCATCAGCATGATGGCGAGAATGAACAGAACGCCTGCGGCGAGCGCGACATCCCCGCGCATCAACGCCTTAAGCAGGGCCTGGCCGTTAAAGCCGTTCGCGCCGGTTTGCCCTGCGGAAAGATCAGTCATCGGATGGCTCTTCTGGTTCAGGCGGCGTCAGCGGCCTGGCCGTTCGGCGGCGGCGGCACCGCTATTCCGGCGTCGGCGTAGGCCTTCAATTTGTTGCGCAGGGTGCGGATGGATATCCCGAGAATCATCGCCGCATGCGTGCGGTTGCCGAGGCAATGGCTGAGCGTCTCCAGGATCAGGTCCTGCTCAACCTCCGATACCGTTCGTCCCACCAGCGCCCGCGCCGCGTCGGCCGCTTCCGCCGCCTTGGCGGCGACGTCATGCCCCCGCGCACCTACGGGCGCTCCGTCCGGCGCGCGGATCGCATCGGGTCCGATTTCGCCGCCGGAGGCCAACAGCACGGCCCGGTGCATCGTGTTTTCAAGCTCGCGGACATTGCCTCGCCACGGGTGCGCCATCACCTGAGAAAGAGCGTCTTCGGATAGTCTCAATCCGGATCGTCCATTCGCTTTCGCATACTTCGCAACGAAATGCGCCGACAGCGCCGCTATATCGTGGCGCCGATCCCGCAGCGGCGGGATCCGCAGATTGACGACGTTGAGCCGGAACAGAAGGTCTTCCCGGAATTCCCCATCGCGGACCGCCTGACCCAGGTCGCGGTTTGACGTCGCCAGGATCCGAATATTCACCGGAACAGGCTTGGTCCCCCCCACGCGATCAATGACCCGTTCCTGGATCGCCCGCAGCAGTTTGGCCTGCAGCCGCAGCTCCATCTCCGAGATTTCGTCCAACAGCAGAGTGCCGCCGTCAGCCTCCTCGAACTTTCCGATGCGCCGCGCGACCGCGCCCGTGAAGGCGTTCTTCTCGTGGCCGAAAAGCTCCGATTCCAGCAGATTTTCCGGAATGGCGGCGCAGTTGATTGCGATAAACGGACCCGCCTTTCGCTTTGACCGCTGGTGCACGTAACGCGCCATCACCTCTTTGCCGACGCCGCTTTCGCCTGTGATCAGGATCGACGCCTCAGACCCCGCCACCTGGTCGGCCAGCGCGATGACCTGCCTCATCGCCGGGTCTTCCGCGATCAACGTCGTCTGATCGCAGGCCACGGCCGCCAGGATCGCGCCGATAAGATCCGCGTCCGGAGGAAGCGAGATGAACTCCCGCGCCCCGGCCCGGATCGCCCGCGCCGCCAGCGCCGGATCAATCCCGACCCCCGCCGCGACCACCGGCGCCACGATGTGCTCGGCTTGGTTGGCCGCAATCAGGGCCGCGATGTCGAGGCGGGCGTCGACCATCAAAAGGTCCGCGCCGCGACCGGAGCGTAAGGCCGCCGTGGCCTGCTCGATCGTGTCCACATGGGCGACCTTCGCCCCCTGGTCCAGCGCGATCTTGGTGGCGGCGGAAATCTGCCCGCCCATCGGCCCGACGATAAGCAACCGCATGGCGTTCTTCCCTCAGTTGGTGTCGCCGTCTTTGATGATTTCAGTCATCGTCACCCCGAGATGCTCCCCCACGAGCACCACCTCGCCCCGCGCGACGAGCCGATTATTGACGAAAATGTCGATCGGTTCGCCGACCTTGCGGTCAAGCTCCACCACCGAACCGTTCGCAAGCCTTAGCAATTGCGCGACGTCGAGATGCGCCCGCCCCAGCACCGCCTGAATATTGACCGGAACATCAAACACCGCCGCCAGATCAACCGCGGTCTTGTCGCCGTCTGCATAGGCGGGCTCTGGCAGGGTGGGGGCGTTCGCCTCCAATTCGGACAGGGTCATCTTGCCGTCGGTGCTCATGCCTTAAGGCTCCTGCGTGCCAGAGGCCGCAAGGCCCCATTCGTCTTGCGCCAGCGCATCTTCCAGGCGGGCCAGCAGCGCCTCGGTGTGCAGGCTCATCGCCCCATCCGCCCACTCAATCGTCACATCCCCGGCCCCAGCCGCGTCGGCCGCGCGGACCACAAGCGTCCCCGCAAACCCATGCGCCTTAGCCGTTTCCTGCAGGCGCGGGCGCAACCGGTCCACCGCATCCGGACGAATCCGAACGACGATGCGAGTCTCATCTCCGAGCGTTTCAAGCGCCTGATCAAAAGCCTCGATCACCCGCTCCGAGCCGAAGGCCTCAAGGGCCCGCCCCGAGACCTTGGCCGCCATGGCGAAAGCGAGCCGCGCCGCCTCCTGCCGCAACAGCGCCGTTTCCGCGAGAAGCGCCGCCTCGAGCCGCTGCGCCGCCCGCGCCGCCGCCTCGAGCTGCGCCGCCAGCGCGGTCTCCGCCGCCGCTTGGGCCTCTGCCCGTCCGGCGCGTTCGCCTTCGGCTCGCGCCATCTCCAGCTCTTCTTCGGAGAAGCGCCGTGCATGCCGGTCTTCGCGGAGCGTGGTGTGGCCGGCCGCGTCGAAAACAAGATCAAACGCGTATTTCCGGATATCCGGTTTGCCGCCCGCGGCGGGGGAGGGAGAGGGCGCGACGCTCAATAGATCAGCTCGTCTTCGTCTTCGCCCTCGGAGACGATGATTTCACCCCGCGCCGCGAGTTCTTTCACAAGCTCGACGATCCTGGTTTGGGATTGATCCACGTCCCGCAGGCGCACCGGTCCGAGGGCGGCCATATCCTCTTTCAAAAGCTTCGCTGCCCGCTCGCTCATATTGGAGAGGAACAGATTGCGCAGTTCATCCGAGGCGCCCTTGAGCGCCATGGCGAGGTCGCCTTTATCCGCCTGCCGCAGAACGGTCTGAACACCCCCTGAGTCAAGCCGCTTCAAATCTTCAAAAACAAACATCAGCGCCCGGATTTGTTCTGCGCTCTCGCGGAACCGCTCCTCAAGCGCTGTGAGGAACCGCGCCTCGGTCTGCCGGTCGAAATTATTGAAGATTTCCGCCATCATCTCATGGGGATTGCGGCGCGAGGTGCGGGCCAGGTTCGACATGAATTCGATCCGCAGCGTTTTTTCGATCTTCTCGAGCACGTCGCGATGCACAGGCTCCATCCGCAGCATCCGCATCACGCATTCGGTGGCGAATTCATCAGGCAGATGAGCAAGAACTTTGGCCGCGTGGTTGGCTTTGATCTTCGACAGAACCACCGCCACCGTCTGCGGATACTCATTCTTCAGATAGCTCGCCAAAAGCACTTCGTTCACGTTGGCGAGCTTGTCCCAGATATTGCGCCCCGCGGGACCGCGGATTTCCTCCATCAGGTTTTCCACCCGATCCTTCGGAAACACCGCCAAGAGCAGTTTCTGGGTCTGCTCGTAGGTCCCCATGATCGAGCCCGACGTGGACAGCTTCTTCACGAAGTCCACGATCAGCGCTTCCACGGTCCCCGCCGGCACCATGCCGAGCGTGGACATGGCGTGACCGATTTCCTTGACCTCCTCTTCGTCAAGCAGCCGCCAGATATGTTCGGCGTGCTCTCCAAGGCTCAAAAGGATGATCGCGGCCTTCTCCACGCCTGTATAGGCGTCAAGGCCGCCCTTCGGCGGGGAGGAAGAAGAGGAGGACCCCAGCGCCATCGTCTCAGCTCGCTGTGTTCAACCAGGTGCGGATGATTTGCGCGCTCTCGTCGGGGTGCTTCTGCACAACCTCGGCGATCTGACGCACCGAAGTGGCGTTCACCCGGCCCTGAACGGTGGCGAGTTCCACACCCACATCGCCGGCGGCGCCGCCCGGGAGAAGCGCCTTCCCGCCGCTCGGGTCCGGCAGGCCCGTCGCGACTGGCCCGCTCGCCAAAGCCGCCGCCGTCGTAGGCCCTTCCAGCGCCGGCCCCGCGCCGACCCCAGCTCCGCCGCGCACCAGACCGCCGATCAGCGGCCGCACCACAAAGAACACAAGCGCCAGCGCCGCGATCAGGGCCGCCCCGACCTCCACCAGCCGCATGATGTCGGAGGTTCCGAGCAGCACCGGCGCTTCCGCTTCCGGCGCTTCAATCTGCGGCCGGTCAAACCGCACGCTCACCACTTCGACCACATCGCCGCGGGTTTCGCTGAAGCCCACTGCCGAGCGGACCAGGGTCGCAATTTGTGCGATCTCTTCCGCCGAGCGCGGCGCCCAGGTCGGCTCCGCCCCTTCGGCTCCCGGCGTGGTGATCCCGTCCACCGCCACCGCCACCGCCAGCCGCCGCAGTCGCCCGCCCTCGATGATCTCGGTCCGCGTCGTGCGCGAAATCTCAAAATTGGTCGTCTCTTCCGTGCGATTGGAGGTGCTCCGCTCCCCGTTCGCCCCCGCCGCCCCGCCGGCGCCGTCAGGCACGTTGGCGGCCGCCGTCGTCGCCCCTTCAGGCGCGCCGTCGGTCGTTTCGCTTTCCTCTTCCACAGACACTGTCGACCGCGCCACACGACCTTCCGGGTCGAACCGTTCGCTGGTCTCGCTGATCCGATTGAAATCGAACTCGGCGGTCACTTGGACCCGGCTGTTGCCCATGCCCACGATGCCGTCGACGATATCGCTCACCGTGCGCCGAATCCGTTCCTCCGCCGCCGCCTGCCGCGCCTCGCCCTCTTCCGCGAGGGCCGAATCGCCTTCGCTTGCCGCCGCCAGAAGCCGACCCGTTTCGTCGATGACCGACACCTGGTGCGAAGACAGCCCCGGGACGGCGCTCGCCACAAGATTGCGGATCGCCCGGACCTGGCTTTGCGTCAGCTCGTCCCGCCGAAGAGAGAGCACGATCGAGGCCGACGGGTTCTGCCGCTCGCGCTCGAACAGCTGCCGCTCCGGCAGGACGAGGTGCACCCGCGCCGCCTCGATCCCTTCGATCGAAGCGATCGTCCGCGCAAGTTCGCCCTCAAGCGCCCGCAGCCGATTGATGTTTTGTTGGAATTGCGTCTGGCCCAGCGCGTCGGCGCTGTCGAAAATCTCGTAGCCCACACCGCCGCGAGAGGGCAGGCCTTCCCCCGCCAGCATCATCCGCGCGCTAAGCACCTCGCTCCGCGGCACGAAGATCGACGAGCCGTCCCCGCGAAGCTCGAAGTCGATGCCGGCCTGCTCGAGTTGCGCTGTGATGGCTGCGGCCTCCTGCATCTCCACCCCGGAGAAGAGCAGGGCCTTGTCCTCCGATCCCATGCGGAACACGAGGGCGAACAACAACGCCGACGCAAGCGCGGTGACCGCCAAGGCTGCGATCAGCCTTGTTGGTCCGAGCTTGCCGAACATCTGCATTAAACCGTTCACGAGCGCTTTTCCTGCCGCTGGCGAGGGCGGCAGGAGGGAAATTCCTGCCGACCACTCGGCAGAAATTTCCCAGACCCAGTGAAGGATGCGTTAAAGGCTGCGAACGGTCTTCCCGCTCAGGCGCCGCGATAGTGCTGCAGACGGGTCGTCCGCAGGCCAGGAAGGCCATGCCTTTCGATGGCTTTTTTCCAGCCTTCGAACTCTTCCGCCGAAAGATTGTAACGGGCGCAAGCATCTTCCATGGTCAAAAGTCCGCCACGCACGGCAGCGACGACCTCGGCCTTGCGCCGGATCACCCAGCGCGTGGTGCCCGCAGGCGGCAAATCATCCAGGGTCAAGGGGTTCCCGTCGGGACCCATAACCACCCCATCCAACCGGCGTTGCTTCTGCATCGCGCGTTGTCTCCTTTGTTTATGGAGACAAGCATACACACAGGGCTTGAAAAAACGGCTAAGGGGAACGGTAAATGCGCGTTAGGCCCTTTGTGCCAGTTTGAGACAAAGAGCCTAACCTTCTTTTTGTGAGGGAAGTCCTAAAGATCAGCGTTTGATCGAGAGAAGTTCCTCCAGCATCTGATCTGACGTTGTAATGATCCGGGCGGATGCTGAATACGCCCGCTGCGTTGTAATGAGCGTCGTGAATTCAGCCGCCAAATCGACGTTCGAGGCCTCCAGCACGCCCGCCTTGATCCGCCCCGCGCCGCCGCTGTTCATCGAGTTGATCGAGTAGGCGCCCGAATCGAGCGTGACGCGGTAAGTGCCGCCTTCCGCGGATTCCAGATTGTTCGCCGCCAGGAACGTCGCGATCGGCAACTGATAAAGAGCCCGCGTGCGCCCATTCGAGAACTGCGCCGTCAACATGCCCGCGCCCTCAAGCTGCAGGCCCACGAGGTCTCCAGGAGGCACCCCATCCGAGGTCACGCTGGAGACGCTGTTCGGGATGGCGAACTGGCTCATGCCGGTTGCGAGATTGAGCGCGATCGTCTGGTTGCTGGCGCCGGAACTATCCACCCAGTCGACGGTGAAAGGCGCAAAGGGCGCCGCTGCCGGGTTCGAAGCGGGCAGATCGGTGACGCTTGCGACCGTGCCGTCCGCGTTGAAGTTGAGATAGCCGCTCGCAAGCAGCCCGTTGGGATGCGTCGCCGTGTTCGCCGCCGAAGCCGGCCGGGCCGAAACCTCAAACGCCCATTGGTTCGCGGCGGTCTTCAGGAACTGCACGCTCATCGTGCGCGCCGCGCCGAGACTGTCGAAGCCTTTGATCGTGGTTTCAAAGTGCTGGTCGATGCCCCCCGGCGCGGTCAGAGATCCGACCGTGTAGGCCGGCGGCCCCGCATAGGCGGTCTGGTTCGCCTGCAGATTGCCGTTGATGGCGATGTTTTCTGTCGGCTCCGCCACGCCGCCCACGCCTGAAATATTCACCGGTCGCAGCGACGACAGGCTCGACGGGCTCGCATCCACCGTTCCGTCAGACGCCACCGGCCAGCCGTGCAGATAATAGCCCTCGGCGTTGATCATGTTGCCCTGCGCGTCGATCTCAAACGAACCCGACCGCGTGAACATCGCGTCGCCGCCTTCCGCGAGCTGCGTCGCAGTGCGCGACACCACAAAGAACCCGTCGCCCACGATCGCCATGTCGATCGGCGAGCGCGACTGCTCCAACGAGCCCTGCACGTCCACGAGCCGCCGCGTCTGAGACACGACGCCCCCCGCGTTGTAGGTTGTAAAGCGGCTCTGCCCGTTCACCAGCGGCGAGAAGTCCGTGATGCCCCGCTTGTAGGCGGTGGTGTTCACGTTGGCGATGTTGTCCGAGATCACCGCAAGGGCGCTGGATTGAGCTGAGAGGCCGGAAACCCCGGCCCGCAGCGCGGTGTAGATACTCATAACGGCCTCCAAAGCGGCCCCGCGCGCAAACGACGCGGCGGCCTTTCAATGCTGAAACAAGGGCTTGGGTCGCCGTTCTGGCGGGTAAAGGCGCCCGCGGTCCGCTGGGCGCGCATGCGAAACAGGGCGCTCAGTGGGCGCGGATGGTGCGGATTGAATCAAATCCGCGGGTTCCTCCTGGCGTGATGAAGACCGGCGCGCCTGCTTCGTCGAAGCTGACCCCGGTCACGGTCTCATTGACGCTGATCGTCGGCGCCGCCGCCGCGCCCTCGGCGTCCGTGGCGGCGATGCTGAGCCGGTAAAGGCCGGCGGGAGCGGGCGTCCCCGCCGACGTCGTTCCATCCCAGGTAAACGGTCTGCGACCCGACTGCGCCCCAAGCGCCTGTTCAAAGATCACCCGGCCCGAAGCGTCCTGCACCCGGGCGGTGGCCCGCGTGGCGGGTTCGGCGAACGAAAGGTCCCAACGGATATCATCCCCCGGCGTCGAAACCCCGCCCACGGCCGAAGCGATCTCCACTGTCCGCCCCAGATAGGTGAGAGCCCCCGCGGTTTGCGATGTCCGCGTCGCTGTGACGAGCGCCTCCATTTGCTCATTGGTGCGGATCTGCTGCTCGACCTGGCTGAACTGCACGAGTTGCTGGGTGAACTGCGTCGCGTCCATCGGCGACAACGGGTCCTGGTTTTGGATTTGCGCCGTCAGCAGTTTGAGGAAAGTGTCGAAATTCCCGCCCAAAGAGGTCCGCGACGCTTCCGCAGCGCTTGCGGTCTGGCTTTGCGTCGACCGGCCCGTGATGGATGTGGACAGAGAGGCGAAATCGGTCATGGCGAGGGTGTCCTAAGCGATCAGATCGACGCGGGCTGCGCGCCACAAAGAGGCGGTGAGGGCAGGGGCGGGGGCCATGGTGGTCTCAGCGAACCCCTCGTTCGCCGCACCCGACCGGTCCTGCCGGTCCTGTTGGCCGGGGCCGCCGCCGCTGCGGTCATGCAGATCAAAGGTCAAAGCCCCGCGGTCGACGGAAAGGCCCGCCTGCGACAGCGCGCGTTCCAACTCCCGGGCGCCGCGCACGAGCTCGGCCAGCGCCGCCGGCGTATCCGCCCCGATCGCAGCTTTCACTGCGCCGTCCGGGCTGACGTCGAGTTTGACGCTCACATGCCCAAGCTCGGGCGGGTCAAGTCGCAGATCGATGCTCATCGCCCCGCCGTCAAAGCGCCGCAGGATCTGCTGGCCCACCTGCAGATGCGGCGCGACCCGGGCCGCAGCGGCATGGCCGTGCGGGCTTGTCGTGCTGGACGGCGAGGAGCCGGCGTCAGCGGAGCCTGCGGCGTCCAATCGGGGCGCGGCTGCGCCGCCTTCGGCCGGCGCGGCCTCCGACCCTGCCGCCGCGAGGACCTGGCCGGCGTTCGGCGCCGCGACCGGCGCATCCGCCTTCGTCGCTCCTTGTGGAAGGCCTGCGGACCGATCGGCCTTTGCAGGCGCTTCGGCGCGCCCTTCGAGATCAAGACCGCGGTCCGAGCGGTCCGAGCCCTCTCGCCCAGCCTCGCCCTCAGCGCCCGCCCCATCCGCGAGCGCCGCGGTCGCTGTGACTTCGCCCACGGCCTTGGCCAGATCAGGCGTCGTCGCCTTCGAAGTCTCCTTTGCGGCAGGGGGTGCAGGCGCGATCGGCGTCGGTTGGTCCGTCGTCGGCGCGGCTTCGGCCGTCGCCGCGTCTTGTCCGTTTTGAGAAGCAGACGCCGGGGCCGAAACTGCCGCCGCTGCAGGGAAGGCCGCCTCGCCAGGCGTCGTCGGCGCCGGCAGCGCCGCCGGCTGTGATTCAGTCTCGGCCTCGACGGCCGCCGTCAGATTGCCCGTTGGAGCCGCCGTCGCCAAATCAAGAACGACCGCCGGGGCAAGGGGCGGCGTCGGCGCGAGGGCGGCCATGACGCCCTCCGCTTCAACCGCAGGATCAGCCGCTTTGTCGCCGCCATCGCCGTTGGGTTCAGCGATCTGGCCGACAGAGGCCGGAGCCTTGCCGCCGCCCTCGCCGGCGGCGGCGCGCGGCACCAGGCCCGAAAACGCTGAGGCGTCTGCGGCGCTGTCCCCTTCGGCGCTTCCCAGCCCCAAAGGCGCCCCCGCCCCCTTGGCGGCGGGCCGCGCTGCGGCCCCAAGGCCGATCGCCGTCGCCAGCATATCCATCAACGCGTCCCTCCGCGGTGGCCGCCTCCACAAGGCCGCCGTCCGCGGACGATCCCGAGCAAGCTTCGCGCCAACGTGGTAAACAGGGGAAAAAGCCAAAGAAACAAATGAGATAGCGGCAATCCGCCGGCCGCGAGCCCCGCCGGTCTCGGCACTTCCTGCCGACAGCGCCCGGCAATTTCCGCCGGGACGGAGCCTCTGTGGCGCCCGGCGTGTCCTCTGGCCTCCAACTTGCGTGGTTTACCCTTTAGAGCGGCTCCGACACCCGGAGCCGCCCGTGATGAGCCCTGGCCATGGCCGTAGAAAAACAGAGATGCGTCAAAGGCTTGATCGCCGTTGACTGGGTCATGGGCGGCCCCGCGCGCCTGGCCGCGCCTAGGCAGGCTTTGCCGAGCGCCCGGCGCCTTCTGCCCATCGGCCGGAGGCTCCCATGAGCAGCGTCTTCGCCATCGGCCTCTCAGGCCTTCAGGCCGCCCAGGCGGGTCTCCGCGTCACCTCGCAGAACATCGCGAACGCCAACACCCCCGGTTATGTTCGCGCTGAACTTCAGCTCACCAACGCCACCGTCGGCGGCCAGGGCGGCGTGCAGATCGACGGCGTCCGCCGCGCCGCCGACATGTTCCTGGCCCGCGTTACCCAGCAGGCGACCGGCGCAAGCGCCGGCGCTCAGGTCCGCGCTGAAACCTTGGATCGCGCCCAGGCCCTGTTTGGCGATCCGACCGACACGACCTCACTGTTCACCGCCCTGGACCGGGTCTTCGCCGGTTTCGCCGAGGTCTCCCTCGACCCCGGCTCGACGATCCGCCGGGCGTCCGCCGCCGACAATATCGACCGCTTCTTCAGCACCCTGAACACCACCGCGCAGGGCCTGCAGGACCTGATCCGAGAGGTCGACTCCCGAGTTTCCGACACCGTCGCCCGCGCCCAGGGCCACCTGGACACCATCGCGCAGCTCAATATCCAGATCAGCCAAGCGACCGTGGATGGCGCAGACTCCTCCACCGCCCAGAACGCCGTCGGTCTTGTCGTGGACGACCTGGCGAAAATCCTCGACATCCGCGTCACATCGGCCCGCAACGGCGGCGTCGAAATCCGCACGACCGCGGGTCTTCTGCTGGTCGGGGAGGGCGCCAGCCGTCTCAGCCATCAGCCCGCCGTCAACGACTATGCCAGCCACAACCACGTCGAGCTCATAGACGCCAGCGGCTCAAGCTACCCCCTCGATGCGGCCCTCCGCACCGGCGAACTGAAAGGCCTGATCGACGCCCGCGACAATGACCTGAAGGGCATGGCCGAGGCCTTGGGCGGTTTCGCCGCCGCTGTCGCCGAAGCCTTCAACATCGTTCACAACGAAAACGCCTCCGCCCCCGCCGCCCCGAGCCTTGTCGGACGCCAAACCGGCCTCGCCGCCACCGACAGCCTGAACTTCACCGGCGAATCCGTCATCGGCCTCTTCAATGCTGCCGGCGTCCTGGTGGACCGCCTGAGCATCGATTTCGACGCCGGGACCGTCACCCGCGCCTCCACCTCGACCACGCTGAGCTTCATTGATCAGATCGGACCAAACGGCGCCGACGGGTTGGTGGATCGCCTCAACACGCTCCTGGGCGCGGTCGGCGGCGGCTCCGCGGCGTTCGCCGACGGCGTGCTAACCTTGAACGGTGGCGCCAACGGCGTGGTGGTCCAGCAGAGCGCCGCCGAC
This sequence comes from Caulobacterales bacterium, assembly GCA_044370335.1. Taxonomy (GTDB): domain Bacteria; phylum Pseudomonadota; class Alphaproteobacteria; order Caulobacterales; family Aquidulcibacteraceae; genus REEB509. The sequence continues at coordinate 16,559 of JBILVS010000021.1, read as the reverse complement.
CCCAGCGATCGCGCCGGCCGCGGCTTCGGCCATTTTTTCGGCCTTAATGACCTGATCCGCCGCGACGACCCGGGCTTCTTCGAAGCCGGCGCGGCGGTCACAGACGCGCACCGCTTGATCGGCGGCCGCAGCATGGTGTTCCGGATCATGGACTCCTTCGGCGCCGTCGCCGCTGAACGGACCGTGTCGATTTCCGGCGCCTTGGCCGCGGCGGGCTCCACCTGGGGCGATCTTGTCACCCAGCTCAACGCCACCGGAACCGCAGGCATCGGCCAATTCGCCGACGTCATCTTTGACGCCGCCCAGGGCCGCATGGTCATCACGCCCAAGCCCGGCTATGGTGTGGAAATGGTGCTCGACGACACCGCCCGTCAGGACAACGGGGTGTCGGTCTCGGCCTTGTTCGGCATGAGCCACATTGCCCGCGCAAGCCGCGCCGGCGAGTTTGCGGTGCGGTCCGACGTCGCCTCCAATCCCGACAGGCTGAGCCTGGCGCGGCCTGATCTTTCGGTCGCCCTCAACACCCGCGTGCTCGAGGCCGGCGACACCCGCGGCGCGATCGCCCTGAACGCCGTCCGCGATATGCCCCAGCCCATCCCCAGCGCCGGCCTGATGAGCGCCCAGAACGCCAGCCTCAGCACCTACGCCGCCCGTTTCGGCGGCGAAATCGGCCGCCGCGCCCTGCAGGCCGAGCGCGAAGCGAACGCCTCGACCGCCGTCGCCACGGCGGCCATCGACCGGCGGTCCTCCGTCGAGGGCGTCAGCATCGATGACGAATTGGTGATGCTGACCACGTATCAACAAAGCTACGCGGCCTCCGCCCGGGTCATCCAGGCGGCGACCGAGATGATCGAAATTCTGATGCGCCTCGGCGCCTAAGACCTGACAAACCCAGACTGAAAAGCCCCGAAAGCGACGACGATGACGGTAGTCCCCACCATGCGGTTCGCCCAGCAGGCCCAGACCGACATCAGCCGGATCAGCGGCGAGTTGGCCGAGCTGCAGCGCCAGATCGCCTCCGGCAAAAGCGTCGACGACCTGCGCACCCTGGGCGATGGGTCAACCCGGCTGATCTCGACCGCCGGGGTCATTCGCATGGACGAGAACCGGGTCCGATTGGGCAAGGAGGTCGAAGCCCGCATGCGGCTTCAGGCGTCCGCCATGCAGCAGGCCTCCACCTCCGCCACCCAGCTCGTCCGCACCGTCCGCGAAGCCGCGCTCAACAAGGACGGCGGCAACCTGACGACATCCCTCGAGTTCGCCTTCGTCAACGTCACCCAGGCGATGAACGAGTCCCAGAACGGGGTGCCGCTGTTCGGCGGCGAGCGGGTCGGCGATCCCCCGATCACGGTCGCCAGCTTGACGGAGCTGGCCCTCGTCAACACCGAGGCGGACATTTTCGACGAAGCCGCCCGCAAACCCCGGGTCGATCTCGGCGGCGGCCTCACCCTCGATGTCGCCGACCGCGCCTCTGAAATCAGCTGGGAAACCTTCCAGGCGATGCGCGACCTGAAGCGGTTTCTCGACTCCCAGCCGAGCGCCCTGGGCCGCATCACCGATGAGCAGGCGCAGCAACTTCTGGGCCTTGCTGATACGCTGGAGACCGCCGTCGGCAAGATCCGCGCCTCTGAAAGCCGCAACGGCTTCAAGCTGGAGCGCGTCGAAGCCGCCCGCATCCAGCTGCAAAGCCGGGTCGTGAGCTTGCAGCAGGAGCTCTCGACCCAGTCCGAGACCGATCTGGCCGCAGTCTCCACCCGCCTTGCCCTCCTGCAGACCCAGTATCAGGCCACGGGCCAGACTTTCGCCCAGCTCTCCCGCCTTACGCTTCTGGAATTCCTGCGATAAGGAAAGCCTCGCTTGCCCCAGGCCTTGACCCTGAGGGGAGGAGAGAGAGCCGTGACCACCCTGACCGCCTCCGCCCCTGCGGGGCTGAATGCTTTGGGCTTCCCCAAGCCTCCCGCCGCCACCCGCGTCGTCGTCGCCATGTCCGGCGGCGTGGACTCCTCGGTTGTCGCCGCCCTTCTGGCGGATCGAGGCTTTGAGGTGATCGGCGTCACCCTGCAGCTCTATGACCACGGTGCGGCCGTAAACAAGCCGGGAGCCTGCTGCGCCGGTCAGGACATCCACGACGCCCGCCGGGTCGCGGACCGCATCGGCATCCCGCATTACGTCCTGGATTACGAAAACCGCTTCAAACAAAGCGTGATGGACGATTTCGCCGACAGCTATCTGGCCGGCGAAACCCCGATCCCTTGCGTCCGCTGCAATCAGAACGTCAAGTTCAAGGACCTCCTGGCCCTGGCCAAGGACCTCGACGCCGACTGCCTCGCCACCGGCCATTACGTGCAGCGCCTGATGGGCGCCGACGGGGCAGAGCTCCACCGCGCCCACGATCCGAACCGGGATCAATCCTATTTTCTGTTCGCCACCACCCGCGAGCAGCTGGATTTCCTGCGCTTCCCCTTGGGCGGCCTGCCGAAAAGCGAAACCCGCGCCCTCGCCGCGCAGTACGGCCTGACCGTCGCCGACAAACCCGACAGCCAGGACATCTGCTTTGTGCCTTCGGGCAAATACGCCGACGTGGTGGCCAAGCTCCGCCCCGGCGCGATCGAGCCGGGCGAGATCGTCCACGTCGACGGCCGCATCTTGGGCCGCCACGAAGGCGTGATCCACTACACTGTCGGCCAGCGCCGCGGCCTGGGCGTCGCGGCCGGCGAGCCTTTGTTTGTGGTCAAGCTGGAGCCCGAGGCCCGCCGCGTCATCGTCGGCCCCCGGCAGGCCCTGGGCGTCACCCGCATCGCCTTGAAAGAGGTGAACTGGATCGGCGAACCGGTGGCGGCGGAGGACGATCTCCACGGCCGCCGGGTGCTCGTCCGCGTCCGCTCCACGCGGCCCCCGCAGCCCGCGACGCTCGACACCCAAGCCGGCTGGTTCGTCATCCTGGATGACCCCGAAGAAGGCGTCGCCCCCGGCCAAGCCGCTGTGTTCTATGACGCCGACGAACCGAGCCGCGTCCTCGGCGGCGGCTGGATCGCCAGAACTTAATTCGGCTCGTAAACCCGCGCTTCGAAAGGCAGGAGCGCACCTTCCTCCGGCCGCGGACGATCCTGCAACCGATAATTCGACAGGATCACCCGGCCTGAGGGCAGGGCCGCCGCCGCACGCTCGCCCCGCAGATTGAGCGCCACGATCCGGGTCTGCTCGCCCAGCGTCCGCTTGAACAGGAACACGTTGGGATCGTCCGGCAAAAGGTCCTCAAACGCCGCCTCCTGCCAGAACGGCGCCTCCGCCTGGCGCAACCTGATCGCGGCTTTCGCAAAGCGCAGCACGCTCCGCGTCGCCGACGCCTGCCGCTCCACATTGAGCGGGGCGTTCAGCGGATTGGTCTTCAACCAAGGCGTCCCGCCGGAAAATCCGCCGCCGAGCCCCTCCGTCCACGGAAACGGCGTCCGCGCGTGATCCCGCGTCACCGCCACGGCTTTCGCAAAGGCCTCTTCCGGCGTGCGGCCCTTTTTCAAGGCCTCGCGATAGGTGGTCTTGGCCCATACGTCGTCGATCTCCTCCATCGACGAAAACGGCGTGTTCAAAAGCCCCAGCTCATCCCCCTGATAGAGAAACGGCGTCGCCCGCTGAAACAAAACGAGCGCCAGAAGCATCGTCGCGCTTTCATAGCGCTGCGCGGGGGCCCCGAACCTGTGCACGATGCGCGACAAATCATGGTTCGACAGCACAACGCTGTTCCAGCCCGCGGGTCCCACGCCTCGGTCCCAGGCCGTGAACACTTTTTTGAACGCGACCCGGTCATAAGCCCCGGTCTCGTCCAGCGGCGGCTCCACCAGATCAAAGTGATAGACCATGTGCAGCATGGGGTCGGCGGGATCGAGCACCGCCGCCGCTGTCTCCGGCGTCAGCCCCGGCGCCTCCCCGATGGCGACCGCCCCGAATGGATCGAACGCCTCCCGCCGCATCTCTCGCAGATAGGCGTGAAGCTTCGGCCCCCGCGCCCAGATTCGGTAGCGATCCATCAGCCCCCCGGCCGGCAGATCGGGCAGGGCGGGGTCCTTCGAGATCATCGTCACGACGTCAAGCCGGAAGCCCGCGATCCCCCGCGCCAGCCAGAACCGGATCGCGGCGTAGATCTCCTGCCGCACGGCGGGATTATCCCAGTTCAAATCCGCCTGGCTCTTGTCGAAGAGATGCAGATACGCCCGATCATGCCCCTCAGGCGTAGTCCAGGCCGGCCCTCCGAACACAGACGGCCAGTTGTTCGGCGGCGCCCCGTCCGGTTTGGGCGATCGCCAGATGAAATAATCCGCATACGGACCACCGGGATCCGCCAGCGCCGCCTGAAACCACGGATGCAGGGTGGAGCAGTGGTTGAGCGCGATATCGAGGATGATCTTGATGTCCCGCCGCCGCGCCTCCTCGATCAGCGCGTCGACGTCCTCAAGCGTCCCGAACAGGGGATTGACCGTGGTGTAATCCGCCATGTCATAGCCCTGATCGATCATCGGGCTCTTGAAGATCGGGCACAGCCACAGCGCGTCAGCCCCCAAGTCCGCGATGTAATCGAGCTTCTCTATCACGCCGGCCAGGTCCCCGATCCCGTCGCCGTCCGCGTCCACAAACGACTTCGGATACACCTGATACACAACGGCGCGGCGCTCCCACCCGGGAGCGAAAGCAGGAAAGGTCGCAGTCATCGCGAAAGAGTGATGGCCTTTCGGCATTCCCGCAAGCGCCGGTGACCCAAGCCGCCGGTGACCCAAGCTGCCGGTGACCCAAGCTGTCGGTGACCCAAGCTGTCGGTGACCCAAGCTTTGGTTCGTTCGAAGAGCGAATGAACAACCAAGGAAGGCGCCGGCAATGAAAGCATTGCATGACGATGACGGCGACGTCCTGGCTCTCAAAATTGTGACCCTTGTGTTGGGCCTCGCCTTCGTGATGGGCGCGATTGGCCTGATCGTCACCGGCGGCTGGAAGCGCGGCCTCGCGATGATGCTGATCGGCTGCCACGTCGCCGCCGCGAGCCTCCTCGCCCTGCGCGACGGCGAGGACGCCCGGGGCGTCAATGCCCCTGCCGCCGCCTCGGCTTTGGTCGCCATGGTGGGATTGTCGCTGGCCAACGGGTCCATTCCGACCTAACCCCAAGCCATGCATCCATCCGATCCGATCGCCGCCGCTGCTGAAGACCTGATTGCCGGCATCGCCCGGCCGCGCCGCCGCAAGGCGCCCCGTGTCGCGCAGGCGCTGACCCAGGCGGAGCATCGCATGATCGACGGCGTCGCCGCCTGGCGCCTGGGGGAGGGGCCCGCGGTCCTCCTCGTGCACGGCTGGGAAGACGACACGAGCCTCTTCGGCCCCTTAATCGACGCTCTCCAGGCCCGTTTCTGTCCGGTTGTGGCCCTCGACTTGCCGGCCCACGGCTATTCCGAAGGCGACACGATCGACATTGAAACCGCCGCCCGCGCCGTCGCAGCTGTGGCCCGCGGCTTCGGCCCGATCAAGGCCGCCATCGGGCACTCCTTCGGCTGCAAGGCCCTCGCTTTCGCCGTCGCCTGGGAAGGCGCCGCCTTCGAGCGTCTGGCCTTGATCGGCTCCCCCACCTCCCAGCGCAGCCAGTGGGGCCGGATCGTCACCCGCCACGGCGTCCCCCCGGAGGTCGCAGCCCACGCCTTGGCCCTGCGCGAGCAGCGCCTCGGCTTTTCCATCGACCGCTACGATCTGGCGGCGCTGGGCGAGGCGATGACCATGCCGGTGCTGTTCCTGCATTCCGCCGATGACGACGCCTGCCCGGTGGACGAGGTGCAGGCGGTGGTCCCACGCTGGCCCAAGGCTCGCCTCTTGCTGACTGACGGCCTCGGCCATCGTCTGGTCGCCCAAGACCCCGACACCGTCGCCGCCGTCGTCGATTTCATCGACCCCTGAAAAGCCATTGACCCCTGAAAAGCCATTGACCCCTGAAAAGCCATTGACGCCTGAAAAGCCATTGACGCCCGAAAAGCCCGTAACGAACCGCCGCAGCCGCCGCTATGGCGTGAGGTTCCAGGTGTAGGCGCCCCAGGTGTCGGCCTCCAACTCTCGGAACTGTTCGGTCGTCATGCCGTTCGGGCAATTATCCGCATTCGGATCGACCCAAATGTCGTAAGGCCCCGGCCGCATCACGCACTGCTCGAAATCCCCGGCCCAGACATAATCCATGTCCCCGACCTGCTCGGCGAAGAGATAGAATACGAGATTGTTCGTGGCGCCGACGCTGTTGCAGTTGCCGTTGTCCACTCGGAACCAACCGCTGGCGAGCCAGCCCTGTTCGGTCCGACGGATCACCGCCACGAATGCGTCATAGCCGGATCGATTGCAGACCTGGATGTCCAGCGTCCCGGTCGAGATAGACTCGTCCTTTTTGGCCGCCGCCTCGGGAGCCTGCGCTAAGGTCAAAGCCGCCGCCGCCGCAAACAAAACAGAACGCATCATCATCCTCCGTTCGCGCTGAAGCTAACCCAAGACGACACCATCGCCACCAGAGGCCGCCACCACCGAGACCGTAACCGCTTACTGGTTTTTCGCGCCGCGACGTCAGTCACAGCGCCGCAGGCCTTAACGCCCAATCCTTGCGCCCAATCCTAACGCAGAATCTCGCTCGCCGTCGCCACAGCCGTCAGGTCGTCGAGCGGGATCAGGGCGGCGATCTCGTCCTGCGCTTCCCGCCACCGCGCCGTCCCCGCGAGCAGCCGCGTCAGCCCCGCTTCGGTCAGCCAGACGCTGCGGCGGCGGAGATCGCCTTTCTGCGCCGCGATCTCCACAAGCCCGTCCCGTTCCAGGAGCTGCAGGTTCCGCGTGAGCGTTGATGGATCGAGCCCCGCCCGGTCCGCGAGCGCCCCCAGACTGTCGTCTTCCGCCGATCCCACCAGCGCCATCAGCCCCAGCTGCGCGATGCTGAAGCCGTGCGGCTTGAGCCGCGCGTCAAAAAACGCCGTGACGCGCCGCGCCAGGGCCCGCGACTGCCAGCACGCGCAGGTCTCGATCACCGCTTTGAGGTCCTGTCGGATCGACCCCGCCACCGGAAATGCTTGCTTTGAAGAGGACGCCATCCTAAGCGCCTACAATAATTGTAGATACAAAGGAAGAACGATGAGCGGGATCGTCTTTGGAGAGATCAAGCCGGACCAGCGTAAAGGCCGCACCGGCATGGAGTTGCTGCGCGCCATGATGGCCAAAGAGCTCCCCGCCGCCACGATCGGCAAGACCCTGAACTTCACGCTGGAAAGCGTGGAGGAGGGCAAAGCGGTGTTCGTGGGCGAACCGACGGAGGCTTTTCTCAATCCCCTCGGCACGGTCCATGGCGGCTGGGCCTTGACCCTGATCGACAGCGCCTGCGGCTGCGCCGCCCACACGATGCTCCCTGCCGATGTCGGCTACACCTCGCTCGAAACAAAGGTGAACTTCACCCGCGCGATCATGCCCACGACCGGGCAGGTTCGCGCCATCGGCCGCGTCGTCTCCCGCGGTCGTCAGGTCATGACCGCCGAGGCCACAATCGAAGATTTGAGCGGCCGCCTTCTGGCGCATGGCTCCTCAACCCTGCTAGTGCTCAGACCAGAACCGAAGGGAGAATGAACCGATGGCCGAAGCCGATCCGATCGTCATTGTAGGCATGGCGCGCACGCCGATGGGCGGGCTCTTGGGCGAGCTGTCCGGTTTTTCCGCCTCGGAATTGGGCGCGGTGGTGATCAAGGCCGCCGCCGAGCGCGCTGGCATCGGCCCCGACGACGTCGACCAGGTCCTGATGGGCAACTGCCTCGGAGCGGGCCAGGGCCAGGCGCCCGCCCGCCAGGCCGCCATCACCGCGGGGCTCAACAAACACACCCAGGCCACCACGCTCAACAAGATGTGCGGCTCTGGCCTTCAGGCGGTGCTGCTTGGCGGCCACGTCATCAAGGGCGGCGAAGCGCAGGTCGTCATCGCCGGGGGCATGGAGAGCATGACCAATGCGCCCTTCCTGATGCAGAAGCACCGCACGGGTCAGAAATACGGCCACGACAAGCTCTATGACCATTTGGCCCTCGACGGCCTGGAAGACGCCTATGAAGGCCTGCCCATGGGCGTCTATGCCGACAAGATTGCCCAGGAATACCAGTTCACCCGCGAGGCCCAGGATGCCTACGCCCTCGAAACCCTCCGCCGCGCCCAGCAAGCCACCCAAGAGGGCCGCTTCGCGGGCGAGATCGCAGCGCTGGAAACCCTCCAGAACAAGCAGACCTTCCGCGTCGAAACCGACGAGCTGCCCCGCAAAGCCAAGGCCGACAAGATCCCAAGCCTGAAGCCGGCCTTCACCCCCAACGGCACTGTCACCGCCGCCAACGCTTCCGCCATTTCCGATGGCGCCGCAGCCCTGGTCCTGATGAAGCGCTCGGAGGCCGAAAAGCGCGGCCTGCGCCCGCTGGCGACCATTGTCGCCGCCGCGAGCCACGCCCATGAGCCGAGCTACTTCACCACGGCCCCTGTGCCGGCGATCCGCAAGACGCTGGAGCGCGCCGGCGGCTGGTCGGTGGACTCCGTCGATCTCTGGGAGGTGAACGAGGCCTTCGCCGTTGTCCCAATGATCGCCATGCACGAGCTTGGCGTCAGCCATGACAAGCTCAACGTCAACGGCGGCGCCTGCGCCCTGGGCCACCCGATCGGCGCGAGCGGCGCCCGCGTTCTCGTGACGCTGGTCGCCGCCATGCAGGCCCAAGACGCCAAGCGCGGCGTCGCCAGTCTCTGCATCGGCGGCGGCGAAGGCATCGCCCTGGCGGTGGAGCGGCATTGAGGCGAGAGCAGGGTTCTCAGGCCCCCTCCCCAGCGCGGAGGGGGTAGGGGAGGCGGGAGCTCCCATCGCCGGGGAGAGCCAAGCCCGAACCCTTAGCCCATGCGGCGACCGGGCCCCGGATCTGCCCGGCGGAGCATCACAAGAAGCCGTCTTATCCGACCGGGTCGATCCCGCGGTCCACGCTTGGCGCATGCAACGCGCCCCGACCTTGACCGATTGGAACGCCCTGCGCTTCGCCTTGGCCCGGTCTCTCTGGCCGGAGGACGAGACTTCCGAGCCGAAAGAACGCGCCGAAAGAACGCGCCGAAAGAACGCCAAGAGCGCCCCTGGCTCCCCACCGAAGCAGGGCGCGGCTGTCGAACCACCCCTGATGCAACCCATCGCCGCGCCCTTATGGCGCCGAGCCCCGCACAGCGCTTCCGCCCCCGCCGGGACCAGCCAACCCGCGGCGTCTCAACCAACGCGTCACCTGCGCCTGAAGCGAGAAATGCAACGCGCCGATGTCGGCCTCGCGGCGACGGAGGGGAAAGCCTTCGCCCTCAATGCCCGCACCCAGGCCCGTCGCACCTATGAGGCGCGACGATCCATCGACCGCGCCTGGCGCGGCCGCAGGCGGCGGGAAAGCGGCGAGGGGGGGAGGCTCCCCGCGCCCCATGGGAGGGGATGGCCCGAAGGGAAGGATGAGGGGCTGTTGCATATCCTTCTTTGAGTGAGGCCAGCTCTCACCCCATCCCCTCTCCCATGGAAAGGGGGATTGCGCCGCTTGCCTGTCAGTCCGACAGGGCGGATCCCCGCTCGAGGAGGGGAGATCAAAGCCGTCACCCGGTTTTTTGCAGGCGAAAGACCGCAAAGACCAGGGTCCAGCCCTGCCAAAGACTGGATGCCGGGCTCTCGGGTTTTGCCCGAGCCCCAGCATGACGGCGGACCAAAGGTCCAGCCCCCACCGCGGTGGTCAACGTCTCTCTCCCCCGCTAAACTCCGCCCCATGGACAAAATGCTCAAAGCCTTCCGCCTTCAGGCGGGCTGGTGCGCTGACCTCGGCTCGCCTTTCACCAGCGCATTGCTCACCCGGATGGCCGACGACCTGGAGCAAGGCGGCCCCACCGCCGCCCTGATCGGCGATTGGCCCGGCGATCCTCTCCCCGACGCGGTGACCCTGCGCCTGACCGGCGCGTTGCATGCCGCAGTCCTGGCCCGCAAGGATGACGCCCTCGCGGCCGTCTATCCCAAGGCCCGCGACGACTGGGACATGGACGCCGTCTGGCCTCGCGCCAAGGCCTTCCTGGAACGCGAGGCGGAGTGGGTCCGCGCCTTCATCACGAACGCCCCCCAGACCAACGAGACCCGCCGCGCCATCGGCCTCCTGCCGGGGTTCCTCATCGCCGCGGAAGTCGGCCCGCTGCACCTGTTGGAGATCGGCGCCTCCGCCGGCCTGAACCAGCGCATCGACGGCTTTCGCTTCGAAACGACCACGTGGACCTACGGCCCCGAGGCCGGCCCCCGGATCGACACCGACTGGCGCTTGCCGCCGCCCGAAGGCTTAGACCGACCGCTCCTCATCGCCTCCCGCGCCGGCTGCGACGTGAACCCCCTCAATGTCGGCGACCCCGCCCAAGCCCTGCGCCTGAAATCCTATGTCTGGCCCGATCAGCCCGACCGGCTGGAGCGCCTTGATCGCGCCATCGCCTTGGCCCAGCGCGAGGGCGTCACCCTCGAAAAAGCCGACGCCGCGAATTTCCTGGCGCGCCGTTTCAAAGGCCCCCTGCCGGAGGGGACCACGGTCGTGTTCCACTCCGTTGTCTGGCAGTATCTGCCTGAGGCCACAAAGCAGGGCGTTCGCGCCGCTCTGAACGCCGCCGCCGCGACAGCGACCCCGACCCGCCGCCTCGTTTGGCTCCGCTATGAGCCCAACCCGCTGCTCGAGGATCTGGGCGCCATCGAAGGCTTCGGCGTTGGCTTGACCCTGTGGCCGGGAGCGGTCCAAAGGCGGCTCGCCTCCACCGACGGCCACACCCGCTTCGTGGCGTAACAGCGGTCACGCGGCTGAACGCCGTTCGCCGCATTTCAGCCCAAACCTGCGACCTATCCTCGCGGTCATGACTGCGAAGCTTGACCAATGGATGGATCGGCTGACCCGGTCCAAGCACGCCCAAGAACGGTGCCGCGCCCGCTCGATCTCCGATCGGGTCTTGGAGCTTGTGTTCCTCTATGGCCGGCAGCATCGCCGCCATGGCGCCGACGTCTATCTTCTGGATCGTCGCGGCTTTGAAGAGCTTCGCGCCTCCGAAGACCCTGAAGAGGTCCGCGCGCTCCTTCCGAAACTGCGCGCTTACTTTGTGATCTCCGACGATTGGACCCTGGTCACCGCCGGCTACGTCATCGACGAGGCCTCCCCGGTTGCCGCCGCAGCCGCCCTGCCCAAACGCCAGGGCCCCCCCAAACGTGAACCCTGCCAAACGTGATCCCCGCCAAACGCGATCCCCGCTTGTGCGCCAGCGCGCTTTCAAGCAGATTTTATCCGAAGGGGAGGGCGGCGCCGCCCGACCACAAACGACGAAAGGCGGACCGGGTGCGTCGGATTGGATTGGCGATGATGGCCCTTGTGGCGCTCTGCGCGCCGTTGGCGACCGCGCAGGGCCCTGCCGCCTCGCAGCAGGACCCTTTCCGCAACCAGCTCGGCGCCCTGTCCATCGCGTTCTCGCCCCCCGAGGCCTTGCGTCAGCATGAGCTGCTCGACACAGCCCTCGATGTCCTCCAGCCGCAGCGACCTGGCGTCCAGGATGTCTATGTCGTCGCTGCCGGCCTCTGGGGCGATCCGGTCTTCGAAAGCGAGGCCTCCCGCACCGCCGCCGCATTGTCCCGCTCCCTCGGCGCCCAGGGCCGAACCATTGTGCTGACCGCCGGCGCGGGCTCTGCCCCGCGCACCTATCCCGCCGCGTCGCCCGACAATCTGCAGATCGCCATCGGCAAGGTCGGCGATCTCATTGACCCCGCCGAAGACCTCGTCGTCCTGTTCCTGACCTCCCACGGCGCGCCCAACGGTTTGTCCTTGCATGAACAGACCCGCATGCGCGGCGTGTTCTCCCCCAACGCCTTGGCGGGTTCGCTCCGCGACGCAGGCGTCAATCGCCGCGTCGTCATCATCTCGGCCTGCTATTCCGGGGTGTTCCTGATGCCCCTGGCCAACGACGACACCATCGTTCTGACCGCCGCCGCCCGCGACCGCACGTCTTTCGGGTGTCAGCCAGAAAACGAGTGGACCTATTTCGGCGACGCCGTAGTCAATCAGGGCCTGATGCAGGGCAAGCCGCTGCTGCAGGCCTTCACCGATGGCCAGGCCCTCATCGCCCAGTGGGAAGCCCGCGATGGCTTCACCCCCTCTAACCCGCAGAGCTATCTCGGCGACAACGCCCTCATCGCCCTGCGCGACGCTGAGGCCGCCGCCCGGCGCTGATCGCCCTCACCGCGGCTGCACATAAGTCGACACAAGACCGAGCGGCGCCGCGGTCGTGCGCTTCGACACGCGGATCACGATCCGGCTCTGCACGTCGGACACAAGGCCCAGCGACAAAATCCGATCCCGGAGGAAATCGTCATAAGACTGCATGTCCCGGGTGATGATCCGCAGCATGTAATCGACCGCCCCGGTGACTGTGGCGCAGTCCACCACCTCGGGCCATTTCAGCACCGCCTGTTCGAACCGCTCGAGATTCTCCCGCGTTGGCATCTGCAGCTTGACGCTGGCGATCACCTCGAAATTGAGACCCAAGAGCCCGCGATCCAACAGCGTCACCTGGCCTGTTATGATCCCGGCCTTTTTCAATCTCTCAATGCGTCGCCAACACGGCGATGAGGAAAGCCCAACCCTCTCCGCCACGTCGGCGATGGAAAGGCTTGCATCGTGTTGCAGCAGGTCCAGAATTTTTGCGTCGATGGGGTCAAGTTCTTCTGACAAATTCTCCTCCCCGTCGCCCTTCATCAAAGGCGAATTTTTCGGCAAACTTGCGCCTGCGAGGCCGAATAGGCAAGCTTTTGCAACAATAATGCGCAAGAGTTTGCTTAGTTAAACAAGCGGCGAAAGGCCGCGACAAAACACTCTTGAGGCGCACTCGCGGCGATTGGCCGTCGTGAAGCCGGGGCGAGGAAACGCACATGAGCCGTCGCATTGTTACGCTGGAAGACAAATACGCTCAGGAGACCGGTCGCGTGTTTGTGACCGGCATTCAGGCGCTTGTTCGTCTGCCCTTGGATCAGCGCCGCCGCGACGCCGCCGCCGGTTGGAAGACCGCAGGCTTTATCTCCGGTTACCGCGGCAGCCCGTTGGGCGGCTATGACCAGCAGCTCCGCCGCGCCCAGAAGTATCTCGACAGCCATCAGATCAAACTCTGGGAAGGGCTCAACGAAGACCTCGGCGCCACCGCCGTTTGGGGCAGCCAACAGGTTGGCGTCATCCCCGGCACGGCCAAGGTCGATGGCGTCTTCGGCCTCTGGTACGGCAAAGCGCCTGGCGTCGACCGCACCGGCGACGTCTTCAAACACGCCAACTTCGCCGGCGTCTCCGCCAAGGGCGGCGTCCTGGCCGTCGCCGGCGACGACCATGCCTGCAAGAGCTCCACGCTCCCCTCGCAGTCCGAGTTCGCCTTCATCGACGCTGAAATCCCGGTCCTCAATCCCTCCAGCGTGCAGGAGGTCTTGGACTTCGGCCTCTATGGCTGGGCCCTCTCGCGCTATGCTGGCGTCTGGGTCGGCCTCATCGCCCTGGCCGACACCATGGATTCAGGCGCGGTGATCGACGTCGACCCGCTGCGGTTGGCCATCCAAACCCCGACCGACTTCCACATGCCCCCCGGCGGCCTGTCCCTGCGCCAGGGCGACAAGCCAATGGACAAGGAAGCCCGCCTCCGTGGGTTCAAGCTGCCTGCCGCACAGGCCCTCGTTCGCGCCAACGGCCTCAACCGCGTCGTCCTCGAAAGCCCCAAACCGCGCCTGGGCCTTGTGGCCACCGGCCAAGGCGTGCGCGATGTCTTTGAGGCCCTGGAAGCCCTCGGCCTGCCGCCGGAGCGCGCCGCCGCCGCCGGGATCAGCGTCTTCAAGGTCGGCATGCCCTGGCCCTTGGAGCCGAGCGCCATCAGCGCTTTCGCCCAAAGCTGCGAAACCGTCTTCGTGATTGAGCACAAGCGGCCCCTGATCGAGCCGCAGCTCAAGACCGTGCTCTATGACGCCCGCCGCCGCCCGGTGATCATCGGCAAGGCTGACGAGGGCGGCGCCCCGCTTCTGTCGGACCTTTCCGCCCTCAGCATCCCCGAGATCGCCCGCGCCGTCTTTGAGCGACTCCCCGAAGAGCATCGCACCGACAAAGCCAAGCGCTACTTCGAGCGCGTCGGCCGCAGCCTCGACAACGCCCGCGCGCTCGAAGCCGACGTCCACCGCAAGCCGCATTTCTGCTCCGGCTGCCCGCACAACACCTCAACCGTGGTCCCCGAAGGCTCCAGGGCGCTGGCCGGCATCGGCTGCCACTACATGGCGACCTTCATGGGCCGCGCCGACTTCACCTCCCAGATGGGCGGGGAGGGGGTGGCCTGGGTCGGTCAGGCGCCTTTCACCACCGAACAGCACGTCTTCGTCAATCTGGGCGACGGCACCTATTCGCACTCCGGCTCTTTGGCGATCCGCGCCGCCGTCACTGCTGGCGTCAACATCACCTACAAGCTGCTTTATAACGGCGCCGTCGCGATGACCGGCGGCCAGGAGGTGGAAACCGGCCAGACCGTCCCCGAGATCGTCCGCCAGCTCCGCGGCGAAAAGGTCGCCAAGATCGTGATCGTCGCCGACGACGTGAGCCGCTACGCCTTGACCGATCTGGGCGGCGGCGTGGAAGTTTACTCCCGCGACAATCTCGATCTCGTCCAGCGCCAGCTGCGCGAAGTGAAGGGCGTCACCGTCATCATTTATGATCAGGTTTGCGCCACGGAGTATCGCCGCAAGGCCAAGCGCGGCCTGGTGAAAGTCCGCACCCGCCGCGCCTTCATCAACGCCGAGGTCTGCGAAGGCTGCGGCGATTGCTCCAAGAAGTCGAACTGCCTCTCGGTCGAGCCGCTCGAAACCGAGCTCGGCGTCAAGCGTGAAATCAACCAAAACAGCTGCAACCTCGACACCCGCTGCGTCGACGGCTTCTGCCCGAGCTTCGTCACGGTCGAAGGCGCCCTTGACGCCCATCGCTTCCGCGACAAGCCCCCAATCGACGCGAGCGGCCTGCCGGAGCCGACAAGGCCCCAGCTCGACCGGCCCTACAGCCTCGTCTTCTCCGGCGTCGGCGGCGCCGGCGTCACCACCATCGCCGCCATCCTCGGCGCCGCCGCTCACATCGACGGCGCCGCCGCCACCACCCTCGATATGGCGGGCCTTGCCCAGAAGGGCGGGCCGGTGATGAGCCACATCCGCTTCGCCAAGAGCCCCGAGGATATCCGCTCCGGCCGCACCCCCACCGCAAGCTGCGATGCGCTCCTAGCGGGCGATCTCATCGTCGCCGCCAGCGCCGATGCGCTGCCCCTGGTCGACCAGGAAACCACCCGCGCCGTCGCCAATATCGACGTCGCCCCCACCTCCGAATTCATCTTTGACCGCAATGTCCGCTTTGTGCCGCGCCGGCTTTACAAGCGGGTGGAGCAGGCGGTGGCCGAACTCGCCGGCGTCAACGCCGAAGCCCTCGCCGCCGCCTATTTCTACGACAATGTCTTCGCCAACACCGTGCTTCTCGGTTTCGCCTGGCAGCGCGGCCTGATCCCCGTGTCCCTGGACGCCATCCGAGAGGCGATGACGCTGAACGGCGCCGCCGTGAAGGAAAACATGGCCGCCTTCGATCTCGGCCGCGTCGCGGCGGCTGCCCCCGAACGCCTCAACGCCATTGAGCCCCCGCGCCGGCCCCCGGCGGAAAAGCTCCTGGATGACCTGATCGCTGACCGCGCCGCCCGCCTTG
Source organism: Caulobacterales bacterium (assembly GCA_044370335.1). GTDB lineage: Bacteria > Pseudomonadota > Alphaproteobacteria > Caulobacterales > Aquidulcibacteraceae > REEB509. The sequence goes on along the minus strand of JBILVS010000021.1, from coordinate 774 downwards.
CGGCCTACCAGGACGAAGCCTATGCCCAGCGCTATCGCGATCTGGTCGCCTATGTCCGCGCCAAGGAAGCCGACGCCGGTTTGGGAGAAAAACTCTCCCGCGCCGCAGCGACCTACGCCTTCAAGCTCATGGCCTACAAGGACGAGTACGAAGTCGCCCGGCTTTACACAAACGGAGACTGGGAAAAATCCATCCGCAAGGTCTTTGCAGGCGATCTCAAAGTGCGCTTCCACCTGGCGCCCCCGATGATCGCTCCAAAAGACCCCGCCAGTGGCGAGGCCCGCAAGATCAGCTTCGGCCCCTGGATGCTTTGGGCTTTCAAAGGCCTCGCCAAGCTCAAGGGTCTGCGCAAGACCGGCTTCGACCCCTTTGGACAAACCGAAGAGCGCAAGATGGAGCGCCGCCTGCGGGATGAGTATGAGGCCCGACTGAAGGCCCTGGCCGACAACCTGACGCCCCAGAGCCATGACCTCGCGGTCAAGATCGCCGAGCTTCCCGACCAGATCCGCGGCTTTGGCCATGTGAAGGAGGCCGCCGTGAAGACCGTCGAGGCCCGCCGCGCCGAGCTGGAGGAGGCCCTGGCCCAAGCCCGCCTGGCCCCCGCGCCGGCCCAGGCGGCGGAGTAGCTGCGAGAGGCGGCCAAGGCCGCATCCCGCCCTTGCCCGAAGCGGGCAGGGCATGTAGAAGCCTGCGTCACAAGCCGGAGCGCCGCTTTAGCTCAGCCGGTAGAGCACCGCATTCGTAATGCGGGGGTCACGTGTTCGAGTCACGTAA
>JBILVS010000274.1:0-3013 GCA_044370335.1 Caulobacterales bacterium | reverse complement strand
CACGGGTTATTGTTACAATAAGAGCTTCTTTTTCTTGGATGCTTAAATGCTCTACGGTTCTTTGATTTTGTAGCTGGGTAATAGTGTTTTGTTTTTCAGATATAATCAAATCCTTGGTAGCAATTCTTTCATTTAGAGTATTACACTCTAGAATTTTTGAATTTAAAGTTTGTTGTGTATTAGCTAGCTGCGTACTGGTTGCAGTTGCTAAATCGCTCTGAACTTTTAAGCGGTTTTGTAATTCTGTAACAGTATTGCTTTTTGTAGCAATGATATTATCTTTTTGAAGTAAAGCGGTTTTTAACTGTTCTACCTCAATTAATAAATTATCCCGTTGTATTTGAATAGGAGCTTTTGGTAATTCTTTTAACTTCATATTGCAAATCTTAAACCTGCGGTAATATTATGAACTCCGTAATTACGATTGCCGATATTTTTAAGGCCACCGATATTTCTGGATTTATTATTTCCTAGATTAAAGTAATTATAACTTATTTCCGCCGTAGCTGTCTCGCTAATTTTCATATCCAGACCTGCGGTTAGTTTATAAGCAAATTTATAAAACGTCTTTTTTTGAGTACTTTCCAAAGGAAAATGCATCTTATCTTCTGCTGAAATAGCAAAACCTTTACCGACTTCTTTTAATGTAGCAATTCCAACTCCTCCACCAATAAAAGGAGTTATTTTACCAAGCTTTAATACGTCTTTATATACATTAAGCATTAAACTATCAGCTTTGGTTGTTACTAATATTTTAAAAATATCCTTGTTAGGATTGTATGAAGTTTCAGCGGTATGAAATAAAAAATAATAGTCAAAAAGGATTTCAGCTCTAATAGAATCAGTTAATTTATAACCTATTCCTCCCTCAATTAAAGGAAAACTATTTGCTAGCCTTATTTTACCCTCAAAATCATGATTACTAAATTTAACTGTATGGATATGGTTTATTCCCATTCCCCCCTTTATATAATATTTACTATCTGCCATAGCTACTTTTGAGAATAAAAGGCTAGCAGTAGCGATTAATAAATTAAGTTTCTTAAACATTTTAAATACCTTTATTATGGTTTGTTAATACAAAATCAAGTAGAGCAAGGCTATCGGCCTCATTATCGTCAATGGGAGAAAATCCCTTGTTTTTAACGGCAGTTATTACGGACTCCTTAGGAGCATTTCCTTTGCCGGTAATATGCTTCTTTATCGTTCCGACAGGTATGCCAGAGTAAGGTATTCCGTGATGTTCGCACCAGCTGGTCAGGTGAGCAACGAATCCTCCGTATTTATGGGCGGCGTCTACTCCCTTGTGAGCTCTTACTTCTTCAAAATAAATCGCATCAATAACCCCCAAAGTATTTTTAAAATCGGTAAGCCATCGTTTAAAACGTAAAAAAGGCATGCCGCCGCCTTCAAACCTACCGGTTTTAAAGCTAGTAGTCCCAGAAGTTATGTTACCCGATAAATCGCAGGTAGCCCAGCCGGTAGTAGTACCAAGGTCTAGAGCCATAATTATTGATCTGCTCACTTTTTTCTTTTTTATTATAGCATGGAATACATCTAGGCTTAAAAAAATCATGTAAATTTGGCTTGTAAAAAAGCTATTTGAAGTATTGCAGTTATTAACTATAGACAAAGAATTACCGCAAAGCATGCACGATCATTCTCTTAACGGTAATTTTAAGGATTTTAGAGATTGTCATATCAAACCTGATCTAGTGCTAATTTATAGAAAAATTGATGACAATATTTTGGAGCTAGTGCGTCTTGGTTCTCATAGTGAGCTAGGTTTGTAATTATTTCGATTAAATAAACTACCTTATATGAATTATGAATATTTGAACTATTTATCAAATCTACTGGTTGAATGGTCTTCTTTAGAAGACGAAGAGGCTTATGATGAATTATTATTATCCTGCGCAAGCATTACCAAATAGGCTTTTTTTGCCCATTCTTCCCAGTTTTTAAAGGCAAGTTCATTTTTCCTACCTCCCTTATAGGGACTCGGTACTCCTCTATTTGCAAAAGGCTCGATTCCGATTAAGGTTTCTGCCCATGCTGCCCATTTCGTTTCATCATGGAGGATGGGAAGAGGGAAATCCGAGTAATCATCGCAAACAGTAGCTGCCCAATATTTAATGCTAATATATTTGGGATAAACGCTAATCATGGCCTACCATCATCTATTTCAGCTAAAACAAAGGTAGTTCCCATCTGGTAACCGGAACCGATACCTTCTGATTTGAAGGTAAAATTAATATTTCTTCCTTGTTTGCGTTCGTTAATAGCAGGTCTAATAATATTCTCTAGTTCTCCGTCCTCAGTCAGGTTATAAGTAGCCGTTACGGGAGTACTTGTGGGATACTCATATGTATTAATGCTAACAGTCATTTTTATTTTTTTTGTACCTACAATATTAGGCTCTATCCTCTCTATAGCTATGTTGTAATCAATTCCTGCTACCTGTTTTTGTGGATTAAAGGTAGCATAAGAAATTATAGGTGTGGTAAAGAAGGAAGGAATAGCTTTAGTTTGCTGGTCTGGCGCTTTATAAAGATTGACCTGATCGTTTCCGACTTCATGTTCCCAGACATAACTGTTATTATCACCTTCGTAAGGACTCAGGTTTTTTCCTACAGTGTACATATTACCACCGGTATTATCAAAATACCCGGCTGCTCGCTCTATATCCGTATCATACCAGGTATTATCTACAACATTATAAATAACGGCTCTGGTGCATCCAACGTTAGCATCTTTCCCCTTTTCAGGGTAGAACCACCATATTTCATCTCTGCTTACGTTTTTTACGCCAAAGACCCTCTGACGTTTACTCATATCAATAGTATCAAAAAAAGTCTGACGATTAAGATTATTTTCAAGCGGAAGAACTACGCCGTTGAATACAAAAAATCTTTGTGTTCCCGGCCAATAGAATATTCCGTCATATTCAACTACGCTATTTGAAGATAAAATGGAGCTATCTCTTGATAATACCTTTTTGCTAAAAGAAAGG
>JBILVS010000020.1:0-33210 GCA_044370335.1 Caulobacterales bacterium | reverse complement strand
TCGAGGCTGAAAAGCTCGGAGTGGTCCGACAGGCGCGCCCGCCAGTCCGCCGACGTCCGGGTCGCCGCCGTCGCAGGGAACACGCTCACAGCGCTCGCTACGCCCGCCGCCGCCGCACGACGAACGGTGTCATGGCCCGCGAAGGCTTGAGTTCGAGCCGGCGCGGCTGCCTGAGCGGCCTTCGCCGTGTCCGCAAGCACAGAGAGACGACGCTCAATCACGCCGGCGTGCCGATCAGCCGCCGCCTGCGCATCCGCACTCGCGGCCCGGGCCGCTTCGGCCATGTCCCGCAAGCGATGGATGGCGCTCTCCGCCACATCTTCCGCCGCCGCCGCTTCTTCGCGGACGGTCTCCGCCGCGCGCCGGGCGTCTTCAACTGCTTGGCTTGTGGCGTCGCGCACAGCGCCTGCCGCCGCGTGCGCGGCGTGGGCGGCAAACTCCGCGTTCTGCCGCGCCGCATCATTTAGACTGGAGGCCTGCGCCAGCGCGTCGAGCGCTGCGGTGAGGCCGTCGTCAAGCTTGCTCGAGGCCGCACCCGCCGCTTCCGCCGCTCCCACAAACGCCGCTGTGCGTTCGCCCATGAGGTCGGCGATGTCGCCGAAGGTCTCGGCCTGCGCCGCCATCGTCGTTTCCGCTGCGGACACTTCGGTCTTAAAGATCTTGGCGGCCTCTTGGATCAGCCGGATCTGCCGGCTCACCTGCCGGGCCATCGCCTCAGTTTCGGTCTTCAGTTCCGCGTTAAGCCCCGCTATCGCGGCGCGCTCGCGGTCCAGAAGCGCCGCCAGCGCCCCGGCCCCGTCGCCCCCCGCGCTGATCGCGTTCTCAAAGGCCCCAATATTGCGCGCCGCCGCCGTTTCGATGGCCCCAAGGCGGTTCACCGCCGTTTCCACCGCGTCATTAAGGGCCTGAATTTCATCGCGCAACACCACGCTCGCTTTCAGCGGCGGGATTTCCTCCGCCAGCGACAAGGCCGGCTGCGCTGGAACAGCCTGCGCTTTTGCATCAAGCCGGGCCGCGATCTTCCGCGTCCGCGAGGCTTCCGCTGCGGCCGACGCCCCAAGCCAGATCAGAACCGCCGGTCCAAACACCAATGTCGCCAGCGCGATGTGCAAAGCCGGGTGCAGGGCGGCCACGCCCGCCACGCCCAGATAGCCGATCGGGGCCATCAGCGCGCCGACGACCCAAGCCAGCGCCGCAACGCCGCCGCCGAACCCGATCCAGCTGAATTCCGGCTTGGGCCCTTCCACCACCGCCGGCTCCGGATGCCGGGCATCGGCGTCGTCGGCGCTGAAGTCGAACTCCCGGAGGTCGATCTCCGGCGTTTCGGAAGAAGAAGTCATCACATGCCGCTCCACAAGGGGGCGTCTTTACGGGGAACGTGCGCCGCAAAGACGTGTCCCTGTGGGGGCTGCAACCGGCATGCCACCCCCTGGAGGGGAATATCGTGCTGGCGAAGGTCGCTTTAGCCCAGCGCGGCGTCCAACAACAGGAACGCCCGGGTGGCGTCAGAGCCCATAGAGGCGCGGCCGCGGCCCAAAAGCTCCGCGATCCGCGCGCCCTCCCGGCTCATGAAGCCGCTCGCGTCCTGCCGGGCCTGGGCGTCGGCGTCGAGGTGCGCCGCCAGCCGGCTCACCGCGTCCGCTGCCGCATCCCGCACCGCCCGGCGCCGCGCCTGGGTGCCGTTCCGCGCCCGGTGGGCGATCCTGTCGAGCGCCCCCATCGAGAACACCTCCCCGACCCGCACGCCCGCAGCCTCTACGATGGCGAGCCCGCTGGCCGGCTCCACCGCCCGCAAATGGCTTACCGAGCGGGTCAAACGCGCCAAGGCGTCGTCACGAGGGGCTTCCTCCCGAGCCACAGGAGCCTCCGCCCGCCGAACCGGCGCCGGAGCGGGTGCAACCGCCTGCGCGGGCTCATCCACCGATGAGAGCAGATCATGCCACGTCCAACCATCGCCGCTGCCGGAAAGGCGCGCTTCCTGCCGCTCCACCGGCCGGTCGAAACGGTCAGTCCGGTCAAACCGGTCTGGCGCGGCGAAGGAATTGTCCCGGTCCCGACGCCCCTCGCTGCGGGCGGCAGGGCGCTCCGGCTCGGCCCCGGGGCGAGGCGCGAACATAGGACGATTGGCGGGTTTCTCGATCGCCGCCGGTCGTTCGACCGGCTTGTCTTCGACGGGTTTCCGGCCGAACAGGCTGAATCGCTTCACCGGCGCAGGCGCAGGGGCGCGTTCGGGTTCCCGTTCTGCCGGAGGCGGGGCCGCCGACGGCGGATGATAAGACCGGGGCGGCGTCTGGCGCACCTCTCCGCGGATCATTTCCGCCGCCCGCCGGGCCTCATCCACGGCCCGAGCGGTGGTTTCCCGAACGGCGCCCGCGGTGGCGTTGGCGGCCAGAGCCGCTTCTTCCGCCGACTGGCGCGACGCGTCAGTGAGTTTCGTCGCCCGCGCCAATACGTCGAGGGCCTTATCCAAAGCGTTTTCAAGCCGCGATGCGCTGTCGCCGCTGTCCTGCGCTGCCGCCGAGAGCTGTCGGGTGCGATCCACGATCAGCGCCGCCGCCGCCCCGAACGAAGACAGCCGCGCATCCAGGGTTTCGTCCGCCGTCCGCACGCCTTCTTCAGCGAGCCGAGCGGCTTCCGCCACCTGCCGGGTCTGGCGGTGGATCATGTCGATAATCGCCTGCGCCTGGGCCTCGAGATCCCGCGACACGGAGATCAGCGCCGCACGCTCCGCGTCAAGACCGGACACCATCGCCCCAGCGCCCTCCTGCGCGAGGTTGGCGGCATCTTCCACGTTCCTTGCGTGTTGGGCGACCATCTGATCGACCTGATTCAGCTTCACGAGAGTGCCTTCGAGCGCGCGGTCCAGCGCCGTGATCTCGCCCCGCACCGCCACCGCCAGCCGGCGCGCGGCCGCCTCTGCGGTGGGCGAAGGATTGGCGAGTTCATCCGCCGCGTCGGCCAGGCGTCGCGCTTGCGCCCGCGCCCGGGCCGCTTCCTGCGCCGCCGCTCCGGCGAACCACATCATGAACGCCGGCATGATCGCGCCCACTCCGAGCGCCACAAAGAAGACAGGGTTGAGCCGCACCAACCCGTCGAGCCCGAGATAGGCATAGGCCGTCGCGCCGAAGCCGATGATCCAGAGCCAGCCGGTGACCAGCGCCATCCAAGCCAAGGCGCGGCCCGGTTGCCGCCCGTCGCGGTCATCTTCGGAGCGGTTCGCGCGCTCTCGCCGCGACGACTGGTTTGCCGCCGCCTCAAGCTCGGAAAAATCGATATCGATCGGTTCGGCGCGGGGCATGATGGCCTCGTGGGCAACGGGGACTAAGCGAAGGGTCTCGGAACCTTAACGAAAACTTGAAGACTGTGACCATTCAAGGGCGAACACGCTATAGACACGGCAATCCACTGGATTGCACGCCGGACGCGACGCCCTCATGCAATGTCTATCGTAAAGCCCGTTGAAGACCCAATAACGCCTCGGGCGCGGCGCCCTTAATCTTGGCAGTCGGCCCGGTAGCTCGGCGCACTGGAAGCGCACGCGCTCGCCCCTGTGGGACAGGTGGTGGCCGTCGCTGGAGCCGGCCGATCCGCCTGGCGGGCCAAAGCGCGCTCGTCTGGCGCCTCGAAGCTTAAGCCGAGCCAGCCGAACGTCAGGGCAAGAATAAAGTCGCGCAGCGTGGAAAAGATGGCGGCCATCGAACCCTCGCTCCTTTAGCCAAAGCCGCATCTAGCGCGCTTCGCCCGCCGCTGACAAGGCGGAGGCCACAACGATCGCGTGACGCGACCCAAAAACACCACCCCAAAGACACCACCCAAATGGCGATTTTGCCGTTGACCTTTCGATCGGCGTCGCTAGGTTCAAAGCATGTTATCTTATAACGCCTCAGCAGCGGCCGGCGCCGACGACAAATCCGCCAGCGCTGGTTCCCGAAGCCATGCGCACCGAACAGCGCAGCGGGCTCATGCGGCCCACGCCATGGTTTTGGGACTGCATAGCATTTGCTGTGGCCTGCCGGTGGCGGCCACGCTGCTTGCCAGCGGCGCTGTGGGGCTTGTCGGCGTCGCGGCTCTTCAGGCGATGGCTCATGATCTTCACGAGCAGCTCCACCACTATGAGGGGTGGATTTTGGGGGTTTCCGCGCTTTTGGTGGGTGTCGGCGGCCTGGCGGAACTGACGGCTCGGCGCCGGGGCTTGCGGCGCTTCCCGGCCTTTTTCGCCGTGTCGGTCGCCTGTTTGGCGCTGAACGCGGGGTTAGTCCTGAGCCACCGCATGAATCAGCCTTTGGTCGAAGTCGCCTTGGCGACGCCCGCCGCCGCCGCACCGTTGGACGCGCCGGCTCCTGTCGAGTTGGTGGTGACATACGACCACCGCCACGACCACAACCACGGCCACTGAAGCGGTTAGAACGGCGACAGGTGCACGCTGGCGGCGATGAAGGCTGTGGCGAGCCCCGCTCCGAGCGCGAGCGAAACGGGGTCCCGCACCGCGAAAGCCACCGGATCGTCGTCCAGGGTCCCCCGGCTGGCCAAAAGCCAGATCCGCATGACCCACAAGCCCAAAAAGGCCGGCGCGGACCACAAGAGCGCCGGGTGTGCATAAAGCAGGGCGGGGAAGGCTTCCTCGACGAGATAGAGCACCAAAATAATGATGGCCGCTACCGCCGAAGCCGCTCCCATAGCCAGGGTCAAAGGCCAGTCCCTCACGAGATAACCCCGTCCAGGAAGCGCCATGTCCGGCGCCTCTCCTTGTCGCGACAGGATTTCCACGTGCCGTTTGGCGAGACTCAAAGACAGGAAGAAAAACATCGAAAACGTCAGCAGCCACGGGGACAACACCACCGCCGCCGCGGCCGCCCCAATCGCCAGCCGCAGCGTGAAGAGCCCGCCCAGCACCGCTACGTCCAGCAGCGCCACCCGTTTCAGCCGCAGGGAGTAGGCCAGCGTGATGACGAGATAGGCCAAAAGCCACACCGTCACCGACGGGTTGATGAACCACGACCCCGCAATCCCAAGCCCGATCAAACCCGGCCCCGCCAGAAGCCCATGCGCCACCTTGAGCCGACCCGCGGCGAAAGGCCGGTTCTTCTTGGACCGGTGCACCCGATCGGCCGCCAGGTCTGAGAGGTCGTTAAGGATGTAGGAGCCTGAGGCCACAAGCCCGAGGCAGACGAACGCCGCCAAGACATTGCCCACCGCTGGCCCGAAATAGGCATGCGCCAAGAGCAGTGGGACAAACACCAAGAGGTTTTTCGCCCATTGGTGAAAGCGCAGCGCCTTCAGCCAGTCCCGCAGCGCCGCCCCGCCTAAGTCGATCCTTTGCTCGATCGGTTTGCCCAGGTTCTCCGCCCGCCGCGCCGTATCGCTGTTGGCCCCCACCAGCACGACGCTGGCCGCCGCCTGCCAGACGCTCAAGTCCGCCGGGCTGTCGCCGGCGTAGCTGAACCCGTCCGGGAACTGCCGCTGCAGAAAGTCTCGCTTCCTTGACCCTTTGAGATTGAGCCGGCCGTGCGAACCGAACACTCCATCAAACAGGCCGACCCGCTGCGCCACTTCTTGAGCCAGGTTCTGATCAGCCGCGGTCACAAGGTGAACAGGCCGCCCCTGCGCCTTTTCTTGTTCGATGAAGGCGATCAACTCGTTCCGGACGGGCAGCAGGCCGATATCCACCGGCCCCAGCTGGGCCATGGCTCGTTTCACCCGAGCCCGGCCAAAGATCACCAACGCCAACGCCACCAGCGTTTGCAGCGGCTTCCGGAACAACGCCGAAGCAAGGCTTTCGAAGAACACGTCCGTTTTGAGAAGCGTGCCGTCCAAATCCACCGCCAAGGGAGGTTTCGCCGCCGCCATGCCGTCGCCCTGCAAGAGATCTCCTGACGTTCGCCCTACACAACCCCCGTTAATGCATTATCACATGATGCGGCCCTGGGACGGGGTTTCGATAACGGCGAACTGTGATTGCACAACCCAGGCCCGGTCTCTATGTGAGCCAAATCCCACGCCAAGCCCGTTTGGCCAGGAGCAAAGGACCACCCGTGCCCGAAGCCGTTCAACCCGCCCGCGTCATTGCCCTCGGCCCTGGCGGCGCCGTCAAGATCGGCAACGATCTTCCCTTGACGTTCATCTGCGGCCCGTGCGCCATGGAGAGTCGTGAGCATGCTCTGGAAACCGCCGAGTGGTTGAAGGGCGTATTCGCGAAGGCCGGAGCTGGGTTCATTTACAAAACGAGCTTTGATAAGGCCAACCGCTCAAGCCTGACTGGCAAGCGCGGCGCCGGGTTGGGCTATGCCGGCCCTGTGTTTGAGGAAATTCGCTCCAAGCTCGGCGTCCCGGTCCTGACCGACGTCCACCTGCCTGATCATTGCGCTGATGTCGCCCAAGTGGTTGATGTCCTCCAGATCCCCGCCTTTCTGTCCCGTCAGACCGATCTGTTGGTCGCCGCCGCCGAAACCGGCCGGGCGATCAACGTCAAGAAAGGCCAGTTCTTGGCGCCCTGGGACATGAAGAACGTGATCGCCAAGATTACGGGGTCGGGTAACCCCAATGTCATGGCCTGTGAACGGGGCGCTTCCTTCGGCTACAATACCCTTGTGTCCGACATGCGGGCCCTACCGATTATGAAAAGCTTCGGCGCCCCGGTGGTTTTCGACGCCACCCACAGCGTGCAGCAGCCCGGCGGCAAAGGCGACAGCTCCGGCGGCGAACGCCAGTTCGTTCCGGTCCTGGCCCGCGCGGCCGTAGCGATCGGCGTGGCGGCCGTTTTCATTGAAAGCCACCCTGACCCCGATAAGGCCCCCTCGGACGGCCCAAATATGGTGCCCTTCAATGAGCTGGAGGCCTTGCTCGCTGACCTCGTGGCCTTTGACCGCCTCGCCAAGCAGACGGCGGCTGCGGCGGAATAGGCTGCGCCAATCGGGCGCAACGGCCCTATCGTCAGCCTCCGCAAAGTTGATCGGCAACGATAAACAAAGGGAGGCGGGCGGCGCTGATCGCCCTGATGTCCGACATCGGCGCCAACTGGGAGGCGTTTGAGGCCTGCCTGTTCAACGCCGCAGGCCGGGGAGCGACCGATTAGGCCTTTGTCGGGGATTATGTGGGCTGTGGCGGCGACCCTCAGGCGATGGTGGATCTGATCGCCGGGATCGCCGAAGACGGCGCCGTCGTGATCGGTGGAAACCATCATGAAGCCGGCGCAGATGGAACCATGCACGACGCCGCCGCCGACGCCGCCCGCTGGTCCCATGCACAACTCACCCCTGCCTCAAGAGAGTTTCTAAGCAGCCTCCCTTTGATGACGCAGGATGAGGATCGCCTTTATGTGCACGGCGACGGCTCCGCCCCGGCCAAGGATCGAGACGTCACAGACGCCTTGACCGCCTTGCGCAGCCTTGAAGGGTGCGACTCCCGCATCGTGGTGTCCGGCCATGTCCATGTCCCGGCCTTGTAGGCCCAGTCGGGGCCCACAGCCATGCCCTTTGCGCCCCAAACCGCGGTCCGCGCACCGCTGCTCTGCCAGCGCCGTTGGCAAGTGACGCTCGGCGCCGTCGGCCAGCCCCGGGACCGCGACCCCACTGCGGCTTACGCCCTCTATCGTCCGGAGACCGCCGAAATCCTGGTCTGCCGCGTCCCATACGATATCGAGGCCGCCGCGGCCGCTATTCGCAAGGCAGGCCTTTCCGATGGGCGCGCCGCGCGCTTGGCGGTGGGGCGTTGACCCCATGTCCGGCATAGAAACCGGCGATGTGATCGGCGGCTTCGTCGTCGGCGAGAAACTCAACACCGGCGGCATGGCCCGCATTCACCGTGTGATCCATCCAGAACTGGGCGGCGCTATGGTGATGAAGTCTAAGCGCCTCGCAGATGGGGAAGACCCAGCGGCCATTATCTCCTTCGCAATGGAGCAGATGATCCTGCCAAGGCTCACCGGGCCCCATGCGCCCAAAGTCTTCGCCGCGGGCGATTTCACGGCCAAACCCTACATCGTGATGGGGCATATCCAGGGCGAAAGCCTGTTTGCCTCTCTCGCGCACCTGCCGCTGTCCCCCGCCATGGTCGCCCTCCTCGGCGGCAAGGTGGCGCAGGCTTAAGACAGCCTCCACCGACAAAACCTCATCCACCTTGATGGGAAGCCCTCCAACATCATCATCTGGGAAACAGGCAAGGCCGTCCTGATCGACTTCGGCCTTGCGCATCACACCGATCTGAAGGGCCTGATGGGAGAGGAATTCCGCCTCCCTGACGGCGCCGCGCCTTCCATGGCCCCGGAGCAGGTCTTGGGCGTCTGCAGCGATCGGCGGTCGGACCTCTTCGCCCTCGGCGTGCTGATGTATTTCTTCGCCACCGGCGCCCGCTCTTGCGGCGATCCGCAAAACCCCAAGGGCTTGAAGCGCCCTCTTTGGGAAGATCCCGATCCCCCGCGCCGTCTGAACAGCGCCATCCCACCCTGGCTGCAGGAGGTCATCCTGCGTTGTTTGGAGGTTGACCCGGCCCAACGCTATCCGACCGCAGCCCAGCTTGCCTTTGACTTGAACCACCCCGACCAGGTGGCTTTGATCGTCTGCGGGGGCAAAATGGCCCGCGACGGCTGGCGCGCCCGCGCCAACCGCCGCCGGCGGCGGGAAAAGGCCGCGGCGATCCAAAAGCTCGCCACGCAATCCATGCTCGCCCAGGCGCCGAACGTCGCCAATGCGGTGGACCTGAGCAACGGCGCGGCCGACCCTCACGCGGCCCTGCGCACCGAGCTGAAGCGCATTCTCGGCGCGCTCCCAATAGCCCGCCTGGCGTGCCTGAACGTTTTGAAGCTGAACGCCATGCAGGCTGACACGACCCTCGATGAAGACCGCCAGAACAAACACTGGCAGCGCCTGTTGGCGCTGAAGCGCTGGGCCTAACCTCTGCGCCTAGGGGAGGGGAAGATTACCTTCCGCGCGTTCGAAGCCGCCAATCCCGCCGACGCGATTCTGAGCTACGCTTGCGCCAATCATGTTGATGATATCGTGATGGGCGCCCGGGGGGAAAGCCCGATGCGCCGGCTTTTGGGGTCGGTCTCCGCCGAGGTCGCAGCCCACGCGCCGTGTTCGGTGACGGTGACGCAGCTTCGGGAATGCAAGCCGGCCGCGAATGAAGACGAACCGCCAGTCAGCGCCGCGGCCAACTAATCCACCTTGTCTCGGTGGATGTGAAAGGCCGCATGCGCCCGCGCCGACAAAACCCCATTGACGGTGATCAGGGCGTCCACAAGGCCTGTGCTGCGCGCCGTCTTCAAAACCCGCGGCGCGATTTCCACCCATTGGCCCGCCGTCGCCGACGTGACGTAGTCGATCGACAGAGAGGTCGTCACGATGCCGCCCAACCCCTCCGCCAACTGACGATGCTTCAAAGCTTGGCCCAGCGACAGCCCCATGGCGTTATCGGCCAAGGCTGCGATCACCCCGCCATGCAGCATGCCCCGCGCATTACAGTGCGCCGCGGCGACATGGAAGCCGAGACGCACCGCCTCATCCTCGACACAGGAATAGAGCGGCTCCCAAACATCCGTTACCGGACTTTTACGAAAATGTGGCGAGAAGCCCGCCGGTATCCCATCCATGATCGCCCCCTCTGACGCCTAGAGCTTGAATGCCCCGGCCTGGATTTGCCCATAGAGCTCCGGCGTCACGCTGACGTAGGCCTTTTCGGCTGGGTGATCGAAAAAGAGCGGATCGTTGATCTTGGCCGGGTCAAATCCATCCCGAACCAGATCGACCTTCCTGTATTTGAAGGTGCCCGTAATGTCCGTATTCGGTTGAATGCGCAGGAATAGGGGGCGTGCATAAGCCGGCAGGTTCCGCGTCACATGCGCGTGCAGCGCCGCCAAATCGAACTTGGGCTCGACCGAGATCGCCGCCATGCCCGCACGACCGTCCAGATCGCCGACCTGCACGCCATAGACATTTGCTTCCGTCACGCCTCCAAAGGTCGCCAGCACATCGCCCACCTCGTTGGTGGAGACATTCTCGCCCTTCCAGCGGAACGTGTCGCCGATCCGATCAATGAAGTAGAAATAGCCCTCCCGGTCCTGCCGCATGAGGTCCCCGGTTCGGAACCAGGCATCGCCTTCGGCGAACACGTTCCGCAGAATCTTCTTCTCGGTTTGCTTGGCGTCGCCGCTATAGCCTTCGAACCGGAAGCGCACTTCGTCGGCCCGGATTTCCCCTAGGGCTTCGCCCACTTCGTCCGGGTCCGCTTCTGTGCATAGTCCGTCAGGCCCGCGGATCGGCGTCTCTGTCTCCACATCGAACTTTACGATCCGGACGTTGAGGCGCTTCTTCAAGAACTTCGGGATGCGCCCGATGGCGCCGATCTTTCCGTCAAAGTTCATCATCGACACGTTGCCCTCGGTCGACCCGTAGAACTCCAGAGTTTTCCCGATCTTGAACCGCGCCTGGAACCGCTCCCACACATCTGGCCGCATGCCGTTGCCCACGGCAAGCCGAAGCATATGCCGGTTTTCATCCGGATGCGGAGGGTGGTTCAAGAGATACCGGCAAAGCTCTCCGATATAGAAAAAGACCGTTGCTCTCTCCCGCGCCGCCTCTTCCCAGAAGTGGGAGGCGGAGAATTTCCGCCTAAGGATGATGCAGGCGCCGGTCGTGATAGCGAAGCCGACGCCGCAGAGCCCCCCTGTGCCGTGATAAAGCGGCAAAGTGAGATAGACGCGGTCCTCCGCCACGCCACGCCCGCCGCCGACAAAGGCGCGCATCATGCCCATGACCCGCCAATGGGGCATCTTCGCGGCTTTCGGCGCCCCGGTGGTCCCCGAGGTGTAGACATAAAGCGCAATGTCGCCGCCTTTGATGTCTGGACGCGGCGGGCGGCTGATGGGGCAGGCGGCCAAGGCTGCGTCAAGGTCCTGCGCTCCCGGCGCCTGACCTCCTTGCGCCCAGACCGCAGGCTGCGAAGCAATCTGACCGGCAACCGCGAAATACGTCTCCGCCAGGTCGCTCGACAAAATGACGTTTTTAGCGGTTGAAATCGTGACCGTGTGGATCAGCGGCTGACCGGCGAGATTGGTATTGATCAGGCCCGAGACCACCCCGACCTTCGCCAGTCCGAGCCAACAGGCGATGTATTCCGGTCGGTTCGTCATGAACAAGGCCACCGTGTCGCCTTTGCCGAGACCTTGGCTCAGGGCCCAATGCGCGAAACGGTTCGCCATGGCGTCCAGTTCGGCGTAGGTCAGCGTCTGACCCTCAAAGCGAATAGCCTCCCGCGTGGGGAAGCGGTTCGCCGCCCGCTCAAGCTCGTCGCCGACCCCGAAGGCGCCTTCGGCGCTCAGATTGCCGTACACCTTCAGTGTACGCTGCAAACCGCCGATCAGCTCGATATCACGGCCAATCCGCTGAAAAATCCCCACGAAGCGTCTCCTCATGTCTCTTTCGACAACATGGGAGACCAGCGCCGTTGCGTCAAACAAACGCAGCCAAACAAGGCCGTGAGCGCCGCAAAAGAGGGCCTCTAAGCATGGACCGGCCAGGTTTCGCCCCGATAGGCGCTGTCCCAGAACATCCATTCATACTGGCAGCAACGCAGAAAGGCGGCTTCCATCCGGTCACGGTCGTCGGCGCCGGCGGCGGAGTGCGCTTTGTCATACACCGCAATCATGCGCGCCGTCGCCGCGCCGAAGGCTTCGTCCGCATAGGTATCAATCCAGGCCTTATAGAAGTTCTGCGCCTGAGATCGCCGCTGGATCGCAAGGCCGACTTCACGATACACCCAAAAGCAAGGCAGGATCGCCCCGACCAAACTGGCGAAGGTGCCCGTGGCCGCCTCCGCCAGCATGAAGTTCACATAACCGGCGCAGGCCGGTGATGGCTCTGCGGTTTCGATCTCTATCGCTGAGACCCCGAACTGATCAAGATAGCCCGCGTGCAGAGCCCGCTCGACGATAATCGCGGTCTCCGCCGCCTTGGAGAACTCTAGAATATCGTCTGAACTCGGCGCTTTGGACGCCCCGAGCGCCAAGACCCGCGCGTAGCCTTTGAGATACACCGCATCCTCGAGCATATAGCGCTTGAAGGCCTCCCTCGGCAGCGTTCCCGCTCCCAACTCGACGGTGAACGGCATCGCCAGCATGGCTTGCCGGATGGGCGCCGCCTTGGCCCAAATCACTTCCGAAGGAGCCATCAGAAATCCCTCCGTAGGCTGACGCTAACCTGGCGTCCGCGATTGATGGTGAATGTATCGAACGGCCCGCCTGGCCCAAGCCCTTGCAAAAGCGGCAGCATGCCTTGGCCGAAGGCGGAGATCGCCCAACGCTCATCGGTTATGTTGCGCCCCTTAAGGGTGACAGACCAAGGGCCTATCCGGTAGATCGCCTGGGCGTCGAGCCATGCCCGCGGCGGCGACCGCAACGCATTGTCGATCTCATAGAAGGCTTCCCCCGCCCCGTTGAGCGTCAAACCGATACCCATGGCATGGGTGCGCCCGGCGACCCAGTCCGCTGACCCCGAAATATGTCCCGTCCAGGCCGGAGCGTTGGGAGCGCGGTTCCCTGAGTAATCCCGCATCCTCCCAGCCGCCAGGGGGTCAGGCGCGATGTGGCGATCAATGGTGGTCTCAGCCAAGGCCCAGCCTCCGCTCAGGCCCAACGTCCAAGCCTCATCGGGGGCGAAAGAAAGCTCCCCAGTCAGTTCAAGGCCGTCGACCGAAACCGCGTCCACCGTCAGCGTGACCGACTGACCGTCCAAGAACGTATAATTTTGGTACTGATCAATCGCTGATGAGAACGCTACGGCTTCGAGACGCCAAGCCAGCTCCCCTGTCGCGTCGAAGTCACGAACGCGAACCCCCGCCTCCACCGATCGCGTGATTTCCGGCTCAAATTGTGCTTGCCAGACCGAACCCGGCAACGGCGCCGGGTTAAACCCACCCGATCGGAACCCTTCGCCGTAAGAGGCAAAGGCTGTGACCCTTTCTGAAGGGGCGAAACTGACCGCAAGCCGAGGCTGAAATCGTTCAAAAGCCGCCTCGCGCCGTTCCCGCAAAACCCCCGCCGCACGGATCTCCTGGGACCGGTCGTCGCGATCGAATCGCGCCTGAGCCTCGAAGCGCCAGGCGCCGAATGCATGGGAGAATCCGCCAAAAAGAGCCGTCTGCAGACTATCTGTGTCGTAGGCGAGCGCTGGTCCCCCGAATAGAAGCGGCCCGAAATCATCCGTGCGCCGCCGATCAACAAACTGTCCGAGCACTCCCAAAACATAGTCCGCAGACCCCACCGATCCCGCAAGGCGCGCTTCCAGCGTGGTCGCATCGATGTCCGTGGGCTGGGCAATCGGCTGCAGCCCGTCGGGAAAAGCGGGAGCCCCAAAAAATGTGAGGGGTCCTGGACGATAATCCAGCTCCTCCACCCAGCGCTTGCGATAAGCGTCATGCGCCAGAAGCAGAGACACATCCCCAAGCGAAGTCCCCAGCGTCGCCCGCGCCCGCGCCTGGATCCACTGCCGCGAGGCGCGACCCTCAAAATCGCCGATCGGGTCGGTCAGGGCAGGGCCGTCAAGTTCGCCGCCGAAGTCCCCTGTGACGTCGCCGCTCGACGCCCAAGCCGCGCCGCCGTCGTCTTCCATGACGAAGAGGCCGAGATCCAGGCTCTCTGGCCCGAAAACATCGCCCAGAAGCCGCAGCCGCAGCGCTCGACTTTCCTCGGCATCGACGACCCGCCCCAGCGTCCGATTGGTGATCCAACCCTCCGCCGCGCGCCATTGTCCGGAGACGCGTCCGCGCCACGCAGGTCCAAGCGTGAACGAGGCCGCCCCTTCGGCAATCCGATAGCCCCCGTCTCCGACGCCGAGGCGCCCGTAGCCCACTCGATGCGGCTGGGCGGAATCCACAGCGATGACGCCGCCGGCTGCGCCCTTGCCGAAAAGAGCCCCTTGCGGCCCCCGCAGAACCGTTACGGCCTGCAGGTCAAACAGGGGCCCTGTGAAAAACTCCGTGTCCGCCAGCGGAACGCCATCGAGAACATAGACGACCGCTGCCTGTTGGAGGCGGTCCGTCGTCACCCCCCTTAGTGAGACAATATTCGTGCCTGGGTCCTGATCGTTGATCATCCAGAGGCCCGGGACGGCGGCCGTGACCTCGTCCAGCGTCAGCAGCCCTGCTGCATCATCGCCCGCGATCCGCACCGAAGACACGGGCGCAGCGAACCTCAGTTCCTGGCGGCCGCGCACGGTGATGATGGCGCCTTCGTCAATCCGATCGGCCATGACAGCCGCTTCCGGGTTGGGGTCTTGCGCCAACGCCGGCGCCCCAAAACAGGCCAGAGGAACAAGCGCCGCGGCGCAGGCAATCGAAATGCGCATCGAACCCCTCCCTTCGCCGGCATGATCCGGATCAGGTTGTGCGGGTCGCCGCACCTCCCCCTGCAGGGAATGAACGGCCTCTCAGCCCCTGTGGCGCGCGCTTGCGCCGGCGGGACTCCCCGGTTGCAATACTGCGGCCATAGTATAGAGGGGCAGGCGCGTCAAACGCAGGACGCAAGCCCGGAAGGCGAGCGACAGCGACCCCGGCAGAAAAAGGCGCCGTCCTCGTCGCGACCGAGAACAGCGCCGGCGTCGGCTGAGGGCTGGTGTCACCGACGATCGCTTGTTTGTCCGGAAGTGCTGCCTTGGGGCCGCGTCGATCAATCGAACGGCGCCGCCCCCATACCCTGCGTCCGGCGCCCGGCGGATGGCCCGCCAAGCCCTGGCTCAATCAACTCCGACGGGAGCCTATCGCCTGTGACCAATCCGAAGACGTGATCGCAGAAAGAGCCGCGCATGAACTACAAGATGGACAGTGACTCACAACCCGAAATTAAACCAGCGCGCCTCGATCCGCAGTCGGCGCGGCCTAAGCCTTGGCGCCGACCCGGTTTGCGACGAGATCGTCCACAACCGCAGGGTCTGCCAATGTCGAGGTGTCGCCCAAATTGCTGATGTCGTTTTCGGCGATTTTGCGCAAAATTCTTCGCATGATTTTCCCCGACCGCGTCTTCGGCAGGCCCGGAGCAAACTGGATCACGTCGGGTGTGGCGATCGGTCCGATTTCATGGCGGACCCACTTTACAAGATCTCCCCGCAATTCTTCGCTGGGTTCTTCATTCGCATTTAAAATCACATAAGCATAGATACCCTGTCCCTTAAGGTCGTGCGGATATCCCACCACCGCGGCCTCGGCCACTTTCTGGTGGGCCACCAGAGCGCTTTCAACTTCCGCGGTGCCCATCCGGTGACCTGACACGTTGATCACGTCATCCACGCGGCCGGTGATCCACCAATATCCATCTTCGTCCCGCCGGGCGCCGTCGCCGGTGAAGTACATGCCCTTGTAGGTGGAGAAGTAGGTCTGAAAGAAGCGTTCGTGGTCATTGTAAACGGTGCGCGCCTGGCCCGGCCAACTGTCGAGCAGCACAAGGTTGCCGTCCGTCGCCCCTTCAAGGAAGCGACCCTCCGCGTCAACCAAAGCCGGCTGCACGCCGAAGAAAGGCCGTGTCGCTGATCCTGGCTTCAATGCCGTCGCCCCGGGCAGGGGAGAAATCAGGACGCCCCCCGTCTCGGTCTGCCACCACGTATCGACGATCGGGCAACGGCTGTCCCCGACCACCCGGTGATACCAGAGCCACGCCTCCGGGTTGATCGGTTCGCCCACGCTGCCCAAGAGCCGCAGACTGGCTCGAGATGACGCCTTGACCGGGCCTTCGCCCTCCCGCATCAGCGCGCGGATCGCTGTGGGGGCTGTGTAAAAGATTGTGACCCGGTGCTTGTCCACGACCTCCCAGAACCGTGACACGGTCGGGTAGTTGGGCACGCCCTCAAACATCAAGGTTGTGGCCCCGTTCGAGAGCGGCCCATAGACGATGTAGCTGTGACCGGTCACCCAGCCCACGTCAGCCGTGCACCAGTAAATGTCCCCGTCTTTGTAGTCGAAAACATACTGGTGGGTCATAGACGCATAGACGAGATACCCGCCGGACGTATGCACGACGCCCTTCGGCTTTCCTGTAGAGCCCGAGGTATAGAGGATGAAAAGCGGATCTTCCGCCGCCATCTCCACCGCGGGACAATCGTCCGAGACCTGCATCGCCGCCGTCTCATAGCGAACGTCCCGCCCTGGCGTCATGACCACGTCAGCCCCGGTCCGGGTCACCACGATCACTGTATGAACGCTGCGCGACAGCGCCACGGCGGCGTCCACATTCGCCTTCAGCGGTACCTTCTTGCCGCCCCGGAGGCCTTCATCCGCGGTGATGACGACTTTGCTGTCGCAGTCGGTGATTCGGTTGGCGAGGCTGTCAGGGGAGAAGCCCCCGAACACCACCGAATGGATGGCTCCGATCCGGGCGCACGCCAACATCGCGTAGGCCGCCTCGGGGATCATCGGCATGTAGATCGTGATCGGATCGCCTTTCTCCACCCCATGCGCCTTCAGGACGTTGGCGAACCGGCAGACCTCCCGATGCAACTCCCGATACGTGATACGCTTGCTGTCCGCGGGGTCGTCGCCTTCCCAGATGATCGCGACCTGATCGCCGCGGGTCGCAAGATGGCGGTCGATGCAGTTGGCCGCCACGTTCAGCGTCCCGTCCTCAAACCAGCGGATCGAGAAATCCGCCTCGTGGAAAGACGTGTTCTTGACCCTCCGATAGGGTTTGATCCAGTCAATCCGCCGACCGTGATGCCCCCAAAAGGCTTCTGGGTCCTCCATCGCGGCCGCATGCATGCTGCGATAGGCGGCGTCGTCCACCAACGCGGCCGCCTTGAACGCTTCGGGAACCGGAAAGAGCGTTGCAGACATGGGTTTAACCTCCCTGGACGCTTTCCCAGCGCCTTAATGGCGCAAAGTCTCCAATCCAACGGATGAACGCAAGTCGTGGCCCCCGCGACCAGCCGCCGCGCATCCGAGCGGCACGTTGCGGCTGCAGGGCAGACATTGGCGCGCCGAAAACTCAGGTTTTCTGAGCGCATTGCAACCTTTTGGAAGCGACTGTCTTGTTGGTCGAGTGTTTTGAGCGCGCCCTGGGGTTTGATCTCTAAGGATTGCGTTGAGGATGGTGAGGAGTTTGCGGGCGACGGCGACGAGGGCGACCATTTTCGGCTCGCCGGCGGCGGCGAGCTTCTCGCGGAAGGCCTTGAGGTCTGGATTGTACCGCGCAGCGACCAATGCGCCCATGTAAAGCGCCCATGTAAAGCGCCCATGTAAAGCGCACAGCGTAAAGCGCACAGCGTAAAGCGCACAGCGGACGTCCACTCTGCCTCCGCCGATAAAGCCTTTCCTGCGCCATTGGCCTGATTGCCGGGTCCAGGGCGCAAGACCTGCGAGAGCTGCGATTTGGCGTCGGTCCAAACGGTCAAGCTCAGGCGCATCCGCGATCCGGGAGCGGGCGATGATGCGCCCAACATCGGGGACCGAAGCCAACAGATCCTCGTTTTTGCGCCATGAAGGTGAGGCTTTGATGGCGTTGTCGAGATCGCCGTCAAGGCTTTCCAACGCGCGCATGAGCGCTTTGAGCAGACGTGCGATGCTCTTTTTCACGCGCGGGGGCGCGGTGCATTCGCGCTGACGCTCGGCCGTGATCATAGCCACGATCTGACCGCGACGGGCGACCAAGTCGCTGAGAAGACGAGCGTCTTCATCCTTCAGTGGCCTGACCTCCGGTTGTGTGGCGACGAGGAAATACGCAATCACGGCCGCGTCGATGACGTCGGTTTTGGCCCGCTCGCCTAGCGCTTGGGTAAAGCGGCGCACTTGGGTGGGATTGACGACGACGACCGGCAATCCGGCTTGGGCCGGGCTCGCGGCAGGCAGAGCTTCGTAGGCGCCAATGGCCTCAAAGCCGATGAGGCGCGGCGCCATGGCGTGCGCCCATGTCGCCAAGGCGGGGATGCCCTCAGTGTCGTTGGCGACGCTGAGCCGTTCGCCGGTCTCGTGCGCGTGACCATCGAGCCGGTCTTTGGAAACATCAATGCCGACATGTAATATGCCGACATGAAATACGGTAGCGTCCATCCTGTCCCGTCCTAGCGCAAGCGGGCTTCGCCTTGAGCGGTCCAAGCGACTGTTCGGGGTCGATGGAACGGCGAACGAAGGCCCATGCTCACTCACGGGCTTGGAGTCCGGGAGGGGGGCGGTCTTGCGCTCGCCACCGCGTCCAGCACTATGCCAAAAACGGCGGATATGGAGTGACAAGGGGGCGTGGAGCGGCGCGGCCATCCTGTTTTGCGAGGCCGCCCCGGGCCTCGCGCTTGGCATGGAAGATCGTCATGCTGAGCGGGAACTGTTCAACAGCCAGTCAGGTCCAATCGACCGCCTGCGCTTCATCGCCAAGCAGAGCTTCTAGGTCCAACACGGCATTGCGGGCAATTGAGCCGCCGGTCTAACCGCCGGCGGCTTTTTCTTCGCGCTCAAGATCAGCAAACACAGGCAATGCCAGCAGCCTCGCGACATAAGACGAAAGGGCAGGGTAAAGCGCCGGATCCGGAGATTCTCCTGCATGGCGCATGTTCGCAAACTGCGTCGCCACGGCGATGTCGGCAAGGCTAAGGGCTGCCCCAGCAAACCACTCCTTCCCGGCGATTTCCCCCTCGAGATAGCGGTAGAAGCGCGGCGCATGCTGGGTGAGCGTTTTCTCAACGAGAGCCTCGTCAATAGGCTGGCCCATCCTCGGATAAACGTACCGCGTTCGGAACAATCCCATTCCCATTCGGAAGGCGAACTCCGTGTCCATGTACTCTTCGATCCACAGTGCCCGCGCTCGCTCCCAGGGATCCTCCGGTAACAAGGGATGCTCTGGATGCGCCGCTTCCAGATAAAGGCAGATCACGGAGGAATCGTTCAAGACGGATCCGCCGCGCTCCCGATCCCGCAGAACGGGAATCCGCCGCAACGGACTGATGGCCGCGAACCAATCCGGGGGTGAAAAGACGCTGATCTCCGACAGATCATACGCCACGCTTTTCAGCATCATCGCTGCCCGCACTTTGCGGACAAACGGTGAGATCGCCGACCCGATCAGCTCATAGCGCGCCGGCATCAATGGCCCTCACGCCGCCGCCGTTGCGAGCACGGGTTGCTTCACATGAGCGATGCCCCGCCGCAGGAGATCATAGAATACCGGAAGGTTCCACGCACAGCGCTCGACCACGGGATAATAGTCGGCGATTCCAGGCATGTCGTAATGACCACGGCAATGCCCCAAGGTGAAGTAAAGCACTTCCCCGGCCCCGATCTTGTGGATGTAAAACACCGGATGGTGCGCATGACTCCAGTCTTTCTCGACGAAGCCCGTCGCTTCGCCCGAGAACTCGCAATGCAGCAGCACGTCCAGCTCGCCGTGCGTCTCCATCAGGTAAAGTTCGTCGTCGGTGTCGAAAGGCTCCACCCCCTGCACCAAAGGATGATCCGGCTTGGTCACATGCACGCGGAACGGTGCGATCGGCGGGTGGGCGATGAACTGGGAGCCCAAAGTCTCCATCAGGTGCGGCGCCCATCGCGGAGCATCCACCAGAAGCTGTCCGTACCCCGACCCTTCCGGCGATAGAAACCGCAGGATGGCGTTGGTGCCATGCAAAGCATACCAGCGCTTCCCGCCTTTAACGAATTCCCGCAGCGCCTCTTGCGCCTCAAGGCTCGGCGTCACGTTGCAGGTATAGGTGATCAGGAAGTCTGCCCCCCGGATCGCCTCGATGTTGGAGTAGTCCTCGAACACCCGCACCCGTACGCGCTCGTCTTCCGCGAGCAGCTTCAACAGCTCGAGCCTGGCAAAGTCCATGTCGTGCCAAACCCCGCCGCAGATCAGGACGGCGTTGATCCGCTTCTTGACGTCCTCGCTCATGGACGCCTCCTCATGTTGGCCGATGAAAGATTAATACTGGACGCGCTTCGTCAGCCCGCCGTCGATCACGATGTTCGTGCCGGTCATGAATTTGCAAGCCGGCGACGAAATGAAGGCGATGGCCTTGGCCACCTCTTCCGCAGTGCCCATCCGGCCCATCGGGATGTTCTTCAAGGTGCCCTCGTAGAGCGGCGTCATGTTGGCCTTGATGAACGCCCAGGGTCCGTCGTCCACATAAATCGGCCCCGGCGAGACGGTGTTCACCCGGATCCCTTTCGGCGCCAGCGCTTGGCTCAAAGACGACGCATATGCGATGACAGCCGCCTTCATGGCGTTGTAGGCCTGCGGGCCGAAGAAATCCTCAAGCGCCGCCGTGGTTGAGATCGCCACGATCGAGCCGTTCTGGCTCTTTTCAAGATGGGGCAGGGCGGCTTCGATGCCCCGAGCGGTGGCCAAAAGGTCCAGATTGAAGGTGTTTTTCCAGGTGTCTTCGTTGGCCGGCCCACCCCCCGCCGACGAGAAGCAGACAAAGATATCGCATCCGCCGAGTTCCTTTGCGGCGCTGTCAACCCAGGCTTTGTAAGCGTCCGCATCGGCAATATCGACTGCCGCGCCGATCGCCTTCACACCGTGGCCGGTCAGCTCGCTCACCACTTTGTCCACGCCCTTCTGGCCCCGGGCGCAGATCGCGACATCGACCCCTTCCGCCGCCAACGCCCGCGCCGTGGCGCGGCCGATTCCGCGGCTGGCTCCTGCCAGAACAGCCTTCATCCCCTTCAAACCAAGATCCATGATCGGGCTCCCTATCGCCGTCTGCTCAAAAAAGGCAGGACGGATTGTTTTTTCTTGGCGCGACTATAGCATCCGTTCGCAGCGCCGAAAGAGCGCTGACCGATTTTTTCGCCCATCGCCCTACTGTCTGAGGAACGCCCCCGATGGACCTGCATTTGAGCCCCGAAGATCAGGCCTTCCGCGGAGAGGTTCAGGCGTTTCTCGACGAAAAGCTCACCCCCGACATGCGAGAAGAGGCCGCTCGCTCCGCCGGGGTTTGGGCCGAAGGGCCCTTGGTGAAGCGTTGGTGGAAGATATTGGCCGATAAAGGCTGGATCGCCCCGTCTTGGCCGGTTGAATACGGCGGGTGCGGCTGGGGGCTCGTCCGCCGTTATCTCTGGGACACGGCCCTGGCCGAAAACAACGCCCCTGTTCTTCCCGTCATGGGGATCAACATGTGCGGCCCCGTCATCATGCACTTCGGCACGCCTACGCAGAAGGAGCTCTTCCTGCCGCGCATGCTCTCGGGCGAGCACTACTGGTGCCAGGGCTATTCCGAGCCAGGCGCCGGCTCTGACCTGGCGGCTCTTCAGACCAAAGCCGTCCGCGATGGCGACGACTATGTCATCAACGGCACGAAGATTTGGACCACCCACGCCCAGTTCGCGAACTGGATCTTTGTCCTGGTTCGCACCGCTGTGATGGACAAGCCGCAGAAGGGGATCTCCTTCCTTCTCTGCGACATGAACACCCAAGGCGTCACCGTGCGCCCCATCATCTCCAACTCCGGTGATCATGAGGTGAACTATGTGTTTTTTGATAACGTCCGCGTCCCTGCGGCCAACCTGATCGGTCAGGAGAACGACGGCTGGACAGTCGCGAAATACTTGTTGGAGTTTGAACGCGGCGGCGCCTATGCCGCCCGGCTCCAGGTGCAGCTGCAACGCTTGAAGGCTCTCGCCGCCCAGGAGGCAGCAAACGGCGTCCGCTTGATTGACGATGACGATTTCCGCGCCAAGTTCGCCGCCCTTGCGATTGAGGTCGACGGCGTCGCGGCCAGCGAGCGCCAGGTTGTCTCCCAGATGTCGGCGGGGAAGTCGCCGGGCTCCTCGGTGTCCTCGGTCCTCAAAACGCGCGGCAGCGAGACCGGGCAAAAGGTCACAGAACTCGCCTTGGAGGCGATCGCGGCCTACGGCGCTCCCGACTTTACCGCTGCCCGTTTGGGTCAAACCAACTGGGCTCCGGGCCCCGACTACGCCGTGCCGATCATGGCCCGATACCTGAACATGCGCGCGGCGACGATTTATGGCGGTTCCAGCGAAGTTCAGCGCAACATTTTGGCAAAAGTGGCGTTGGGATTATGAGCGTCTCTTCACGCGAAGCCGGAAAAGCGGTATTTTAGGCCTCTGAAGGTCCCGCAGGGCCAGCAAACAGGCGGAGCAGGGCAATGTCGGCAGATCGATCGGCCAGCAACGCGCTGCGCGCGCTGGAACCTGCCGGCATGGCGGGCGAAGACGATCCTTGGCAGAAGCGCAAAAGCGCGCAGACCCGCGTCGCCGTGCTCGACGCCGCCATAGAATGCTTGGCCACCCAAGGCTACGCCCGCACCACCACCCAGCTCATTGCGCAGACCGCAAACATTTCCCGCGGCGCGATGATGCACCACTACGCCACCAAGCAGGATCTCATCGACAGCGTCATCGACTACACCTTTTTCAAGCGCATGGAGGTCTTCGGCAACGAGATCAAACGCCTGTCCGACCGCGAGCGTGTTGAAGAGCAAGCCGGCATCGAGCTCTTCTGGCAGACGCTGCTGACCCGTGAGTACCAAGCCTATCTTGAGCTTTCCGTCGCAGCCCGGACCGACGCGGAGCTCCGCGCCATTTTCGAGCCCAAGGCGCGTCGGTTCGATGCCCTCTGGCGCCAGCAAACGGTGAAGCTTTTCCCTGAATGGGCCGACAAACAGGACAAGCTCCTGATCGCCATCGACTTCTGCCAGGCCGCCATGGAGGGATTGCTCATGAACCGCAGCATCTGGGAGCCCCGCGAGCGCAGGATCGCCCTGCGCAAAATGGTCTCCGACGCGATTTTGTCGCTGCGAAAGGGGTAAGGGCGGGGGGCGATGAAACCCCCGCTCCCAAGCCGATTTACCGATCAAACTCGATATGCAGCTCCAGCACGCCCCGCATCAGGATGTTGGGCGAGTAACGGAAGCTGTTGAGCCCTTGCGAGAAGCGCGGGTTCTTGAGCCGCTGCAGCACGATCGGAAACGCCATCTGCATCTCTTTCCGGGCGAGATATGCTCCGATGCAGTGGTGGATGCCCGCGCCGAACGCCAGGTGCTCCTTGGCGTTGTCCCGCGCCACATCGAATATGTCGGCGTTCTTGAACTTGGCTTCATCCCGGTTGGCGCTGCCATAACGCACAAGCACAAGCTCGTTCGCCTTCACAGCGACCCCGCCGATCGTCGCGTCCTCGGTCACCACGCGCCACATATTGTTGGTCGGCGACAGCATCCGCAGCGTCTCCTCGACGAAATTGGGGATGAGCTCGGGGTGGGCTTCCAGCTTCGCCTTCTGGTCGGGATTCTGGATCAGATAGAATAATCCCGCAGTCAGCGTGTGCGCGGTGGTCTCGTTCCCCGCCACCAGCAATTGCTGGATGATCGAGATCAGCTCGCCATGGTCCATGGTGCGATGGTCGCCCTCCTCCGCAAGATCGGCATGTACGAGGTCTGAGATCACATCGTCGGTCGGGTTCTTCCGTTTCTCTTCGATTTTGTCGATAAAATATTTTTGAAACTCCACGATCAGCCGCGCGCACTCAAGCCGACGCTCGCGATCCGCGAGGCCTCCGAGCTGATCGATGAACGCGTCGCTCCACTTGCGGAACGTGTCCATATCCGACCGCGGCACGCCTAAGGAATCTGCAATCACCGTCATGGGCACATGCGCGGCGAAAGCGCTCTTGAACTCGCACTGGCCCTGGTCGATGAAACCGTCGATCAGATCGTTGCAGACCTTGGCGATATAGCCCTCCATCCCGTCGACGCGCTTCATCGTGAACGCTTTCATGGCGAGCTTGCGATATCGCGTGTGCCGCGGCGGATCCGCCGTCAGCATCGTGTCGACCACGGGGATCCCCTGCATCAGGATCTTCAGTTCTTCCGGGTCCATCGCATTGACCGACCCCGAGCGCAGTCGCTCCCCGAACTTGTTGGAGAAAATCTTCGGCTGGCTGTTCACCTCAATGATGTGAGCGTGGTCCGACACAAACACCACGCCCGAGTTCGGGTCCCGCCAGACCGGCGCCTCATGACGCAGGCGCGCATAAGCAGGGAAGGGGTCCTGCAGAAATTCCCCGTCAAACCAGTTGATCTCGTGCAGGGGGCAGGACCGGATGTCCTTCGCCGTCGTTCCCGTGTCCGCAGCCATAGCCTAACTCCCTGAATGCTAAGCGAGATACCCGCCATCGACGGTCAAATCCCCGCCGGTGGTGAAAGTGCTTTCGTTGCTCGCCAGAAACACAATCGCGTTCGCAGCCTCTTGCGGCGTGCCAAGCCGCTTCATCGGATGGACGCTGGCGAATCCCTCGATCACCGCTTCTCGGGTCGCACCTGCAGCGATCCCGGCCGCGATATAGCCCTCCACCATTTCGGTGTGGATCGCGCCCGGATGCATGCAATTGACCCGGATGTCGTAGCCCTGCTCGGCGCAATGGAGCGCTACAGCCTTCGTCAACATCCGCACCCCGCCTTTTGAAGCGCAATAGGCGGTGAAGATGCTTCCTCCCCGATTGCCGAGGGTTGAGCCGACATTCACGATCGCCCCGCCTTGACCGCCTCGAAGGGCCTCCACCCCGACCTTGCAGCCAAGAAAGGTCCCATCGAGGTTTATCGCCAGCGTGTGCCGGAACTGCTCAAGCCCGATCTCCTCGATCGTGCCCGGGATCGACACCCCGGCGGAGTTGATCACCGTCGTCAACCCGC
Organism: Caulobacterales bacterium; assembly: GCA_044370335.1. GTDB lineage: Bacteria > Pseudomonadota > Alphaproteobacteria > Caulobacterales > Aquidulcibacteraceae > REEB509. Next base: position 8,605 of record JBILVS010000020.1, on the reverse strand, counting down.
CGAAGCGCGCCTGAGCCGCCGCCGCCGCAGTTCGCCAGGAGGCCTCGTCGCGAACATCGAGAGGGGTGTAGGCCGCTGCCGCCCCCAGCTCTCGCGCCAGCGCCTGGCCCTTGTCCGCCTGAAGATCGCCAAGCATCACCTGGGCGCCTTCTTCCACAAAGCGCCGCGCGCTTGCGGCCCCAATGCCGCTGGCGCCCCCTGAAATCAAAGCTATTTTGCCCGCCAGGCGCGGTCCGCTCATGCTGTGCCCTCCCCGGCGCGCCTAGCCTTTTAAAGCCATTAGAGTGCGCCATTAGCCTCTTTTAAAGGATGTAGCGTTGTATTTCGGTCGCGACCATAAACCGATCACTGAGTCTGGAACAAGCAGCCTTGACTTTTTTTCCGGGCGCTCAATCCTCAGGCTCATAGGAATTCGCTCCGGATACCGGCCCCTAGGCCGGATTGGCAGAGAGCGAGTTGAGGGGAGGAAGTAGCATGACCCGGACCACCCGGTTTGTTTTTAATGCCTCTGCCGCCGCGGCTGCCGTAACCGCTGGTTTCGCAGGATGGGCGGCAGGGTCGGTCGCCCTGGCGCAGTCCGCCGGCGCGGGCGACGACATCATCGTCACTGTCACCCGTCGCGAAGCAGACCTCCAGGACGTGCCCGTCGCGGTGACGGCCATCACATCCGAGCAAATCGAGCAGTTGGCCCCGACCACGTTGCAGGACCTGTCGGGCGCGGCGCCGAACTTGTTCATCGGGATGAACACCGCCGGCCCTGGCGCGTCGGCGATCTTCATCCGGGGCCTTGGCTATGCCGACATCGAAAAGACCCAGAATCCCGCCGCCGGCGTGATCGTCGACAACGTGTTTCTTGGCACCTCGACCGGCCAGTTGATTGACACCTTTGATGTCCAACAGGTGGACGTCACGCGTGGCCCGGCCGGGATCTTCTTCGGCAAGAACACAACGGCCGGCGTGATCAACGTCACCCGCTCCCTGCCGACCAGAGAGCTGGGCTTCCGCGGATCGGTCGCGGGCGGAACAGACGCGTATCGCAACTTCCGGGCAATCGCGAACTTCCCGCTCGGCGAGAACGGCGGGATCAAGATTGGCGGCACGCTGCGTGAGTCTGAAGGTTATCTCGGCAACGTTTTTTTGCGGAACTCCGTTGGCGGCACAGAATACACGGGCTTGAACGCGGCCGTGGAGTATGACTTTACGCCGAGCTTCGGCGTCACCTTCATCTATGACCGGGTGGAGCAGACTGGCGGCGGCAACCCTGTTCAGTACGGCAACCGGCAAACGGCGAACATTCTGTCGGGCGGCAACCCGTCGCTACTGTTCGGCCCGAGATACAATCCTCGAACGGGCAGCCCCATCGGCCTCGGGGTGCAGCAGGTGCAGACCGGCGGCGGCGACCGCGACGAGCTCGAGATGGACATCTACAACTTGTCCTTCAATCTCGACACGGGGCTCGGCGACATCGTCTGGACAACCGCCTACCTCGACAGCGCCGACATCGTCTTCCAGGACTTCGACGGCACGTGCTCGGGCTTGGCCGGATGCCCCAACGGCGGCAACTTCTTGCTGACCAACGCCGGCAACCCGGCCGGATCGCTTCTCACCATCCGCGATCAAACCTACACTCAGCTCTCCCATGAAGCCCGTCTGTCGGGCAGCATTGGGGCCTTCGACTACCTGCTGGGCGCCTATTACTTTGAAAGTGAAGTGACGCTGGCGCAGACGACCAACGGCGCCGTTTTGCAGCGAGCCGGTGAAGACACCACCTCCTACTCGTTCTTCGGCAACGTCGATTGGAACATCAGCGATCGGCTGACGGTCTCTGCCGGCGCCCGCTCGATCAACGAAGAGAAGGATTTCCGTAACCGCTTCGACCTGATCACCCCCGCCATCGCGATTGTGCCCGCCTTCACCGACAACGACGAATGGGACGACATCATCACCCGCTTCGGCGTATCGTACGATCTCGGTGAAACCACCAATCTCTATCTGACCCGGTCTGAGGGGTGGCGGTCTGGCGGCTTCTCTATCCGCGGCACCTTGTCCGAACGGGCCGCGACTCAAACCAACTGCGGCGTGGTGGGCGGCTGCCCGGCCAATAACTTCCTCAGCTACGATCCAGAGGCGGTCGTGGCATGGGAATTGGGCGCCAAGAACAGCTTCATGGACGGGCAGCTGATCTTGAACGTCGCCTACTTCAAGACCGAGGTGGAAGACTTCCAGCAAAGCGCCGTGGTCGTGACCCCGAACTACGGCACCGGCACCACCACATACATCAATAATTATCCGGAAGTTGAGATTGAAGGCTATGAAGTCGAAGCCGTTGTGCGGCCGACATTCCTGTGGTCCGGGTTTGAGGGCCTCACCCTCAGCATGAATCTGGGTCTGCAGGACGCGCAGATCATCAACGGCGCCGTTGATGGGCGACGGGCCGCCGGCTTCCCGAGCGGGGCGGCGGGGGCTCCTGGCTCCACGGCGAATTTCACCGGCCAACGCGTTCTTCGGGTCCCTGACTATAACATCACCTGGGGTGCTGTGTATGAGCGTGACCTTGGCCCGGGCCAACTCACCCTTGGCGGGTCCTACCGCTACATCGACGACCACACCCTCGCCAATTTCGGCGCTGTGGGCGACGTGGAGGAGGGCTACAGCCTGGTCGACGCTAACATCGACTATGAGTGGAACAACTACCGCTTGAGCGTGAACGGCAAGAACCTGAACGACACCGAGTATCGCAACCACTCGCTGCCGACCGTGTTCTTCCAGGGCTGGGGTGCTCCTGCCACGATCACGGTGGAGCTCTCCGCTGAGTTCTAAACAACGAGAGCCATCTTAGAAGCGAAGTCTCATCTTACTTGCAGCGGCGTCGGATCTCCCGGCGCCGCTTTGTTCTTTGCGCGGATGAAGCGACCTGTTCCGATCGCTGCTGACGGGAACCGTCACGCTTGACTTTTTTTTTGCGCGAACGAAGGTCTTTCGAACAACGAACACAAGGGCGCCGCCGAGCAACGGGCGTCCGGGGAGGAACAGCGGTGGCAGGCGAACTGGACGGCAAGGTCGCCGTTGTCTCAGGTGCGGGCCGAGGGATCGGACGGGCTGCGGCGGAGGCGCTCGCCAAGGCGGGTGCGGCCGTGACGCTCACGGCCCGCACTGTGTCCGAAGGTGAGCAAGCCGCTGCGGCGATCAAGGCCGCCGGTGGTCAAGCGCTCTTCGTGCAGGCGGACGTGGCGAAAGAAGCGGATTGGATCCGCACGATGGAAGAGACCCAGGCCGCTTTCGGCCGCGTCGACATCCTTGTCGCCAACGCTGGGATTTCCTTCCCAAAGAATGCCGTCGACATGTCCCTTGCCGAGTTTCGGCACATGACTGATGTGAATCTGAAAGGCGTGTTCTTCGGCGCCAAGCATGCGCTGATCGCGATGCGCAAGCACGGCCAGGGCGGATCGATGATCCTGGTCTCGTCGGTGGTGTCAAAGGTCGGCCCCCCTGGTTATACGCATTACGCCGCCGCCAAAGGCGGCGTCACGATGCTGGCGAAATCCCTCGCGCTGGAGGTCGGCGCTGAGGGGATCCGCGTGAATTCTCTGCATCCGGGCCTGATCCGCACCGCCATGACCGATCCGTTCCCGGAGAAGGCCCTCGCTCCCATGATCCCCCTCAAGCGTTTCGGCCTGCCAGAAGAGATGGCGTCTTCCATTCTCTTTCTGGCCTCCGACCGGTCCAAGTTCATGACCGGGGCCGAGTTGGTCGCCGACGGCGGCTTTACAGTGCAATAGAGGGGCGGGGATATGGCTAATCTGTTCGGCAAAACAGCCCTCGTCACCGGCGGGAACCGCGGCATCGGTCGAGCCGCCGCGATCGCCCTCGCAAAAAGCGGCGCGAATGTCGTCGTGACTGGTCGCGACGCCGCCGCCGGTGCTGAAACCGAGCGCCTGGTTTCCGCCGTTGGAGGAACGGCGCTTTTCATGCCGCATAACGTCGTCAGTGAAGAGGACTGGGCCCGCGTCGTCGAAACGACGCTCTCGCGGTTCGGCGGCCTCGATATTGTCGTCAACAACGCTGGCGCTTTTCTCCTGAAGGGGACCGCCGAGACGACCGAGGCTGACTGGGACTCGATCTTTGACATCAACGCGACCGGAACCTGGCTCGGCGTTAAGCACGGCATGGCCGCCATCGCCAAAACCGGCCGTGGCGGCGCTATTGTCAATGTCAGCTCACTGATGGGTTTGGTTGGCTATCCCCAGAACGCCGCCTACTGCGCGTCCAAGGGCGCCGTGACCGGAATGACCAAGTCTGCCGCATTGGAGGGGGCGGCCTTCACCCCGCCGATCCGTGTCAATTCCCTTCATCCAGGAGTGATCTGGACCGAGATGATCACTTCCCAGTTCGGGGACGATAAGGCGCTTTCGGATCATTTCGCCTCCGAGACGCCTCTTAAAATCATTGGGCTTCCGGAGTATATGGCAGACGCCATTCTTTTCCTGGCCAGCGATGAAAGCTCTTATGTGACCGGCGCTGCCTTAACGGTGGACGGCGGTCGCGGCGCCGATTGAAGGAGACGGAAAGTCCATGTCTGAAACCACCGCCGCCGCCCTCCAAATGAGCCGCGATGAACTCAATCGCGCCTACCGCCGGATGAAGACGATCCGCGCCTTCGAAGAGAGGGTGGAGAAGGAGTTCGCCCTCGGCAACATCCCAGGCTTCGCCCACGTCTATATCGGACAAGAGGCCTCTGGGGTCGGCATCTGCCATGACCTGACCGATGACGATTACATCGGCTCCACCCATCGCGGCCACGGCCACTGCATCGCCAAAGGCTGCGATGTCAAAGGCATGATGCTGGAAATCATGGGCAAGGCCGGCGGCCTCTGCAACGGCAAGGGCGGCTCGATGCACATTGCCGACCTGACCAAAGGCATGCTTGGGGCCAACGCCATTGTCGGCGGCTCGCCGCCGATCGCCGTGGGGGCTGCGCTGACCGCAAAGGTGAGGAAGAACGGCCGCGTCTCGGTCGCATTCTCCGGGGACGGAGCATCGAACCAGGGCACGTCGATGGAGGCGCTCAACATGGCCGTCGTCCTGAAGGTGCCGGCCATTTTCGTTTTTGAGAATAACGGCTACGGAGAACACACCGCCGCCAGCTATGCCGTCGGCGCGAAGTCCATCGCAGAGCGGGCCCGGGGCTTTGGTCTCGAGGCGGAAACCGTGGACGGGTCGGACTTCTTCGCCGTTTTAGACGCCATGCGAAGGGCGCTGGAGCGCGGCCGAAGTCAAGGCCTGCCAAGTGTCATTGAATCCGTCTGTACACGTCACTTGGGGCACTTTGTCGGCGACCCTCAACCCTATAGAACCCCGGAAGAGTTGGCCGCTGCCCGCGCTGTCGATCCTCTGAAAATCTTCCGGGCCAAAGTGAAGGACGTGCGTCTGATGGACGATGCTGACCTCGATGCCATTGACGCCGAAGTCATGGCCGAGATCGAAGAGGCGACCCAGGCCGCTCTCGCTGCTCCGTTCCCGGATGTGAAGTCCCTCGAAAAAGATGTGTACGTCCGCTACTAAGGATCGCTGTCGATGCCAAAAAAATCATACCGCACAGCCATCAACGAGGCGATCCGCCACGAGATGCGCCGCGATCCCAATGTCATCATCCTCGGCGAGGATGTCGCCGGAGGCCAGGGCTCGTCCGGCGGTCCCGGCAAAGTAGGCTCCGTGTTCGGCGTTCTGGCGGGCCTCTATGATGAATTCGGACCCGAGCGCGTCTTCGATACCCCCATCACCGAAAGCGCCATCATTGGAGCAGCAAACGGCGCCGCAATGACCGGGCTTCGTCCGATCGCGGAGATTATGTTCGTCGACTTTATCGGCGTGTGTTTGGATCAGGTGTACAACCAAGCCGCAAAGTTCCGATACATGTTCGGCGGAAAGGCCAAGACCCCGCTCGTCATTCGTTCCACAATCGGGGCGGGGTTCCGAGCCGGCGCGCAGCACAGCCAGACGCTGCACCCCCTCTTCACATCCATCCCGGGGCTGAAAGTCGTTATGCCGACAAACGCCTACGACGCCAAGGGGTTGATGATCGAAGCCATCCGCGACGACGACCCGGTCATCTTCTTGGAGTCGAAGCTGCTGTACGATACGGAAGCGGAAGTTCCGGATGAGGCCTATCGCATCCCCTTCGGCGAGGCGAACATCGTCCGTGAGGGCAAAGACGTGACCATCGTGGGCTTTGGTCTGATGCTGGCCCGCGCTCAACAGGTCGCTGAGGCGCTCGCGAAGGAGGGCGTAGATTGCGAAGTGATCGATCCTCGAACGACCTCTCCTCTGGATGAAGATGCCCTTTTGGAGAGCGTCGGAAAAACGGGCCGCCTCGTGATTGTCGACGAGAGCCCGCCGCGCTGTTCGCTCGCGTCCGATATCGCTTCGATTGTGGCCGACAAGGGGTTCAAGAGCTTGAAGGCGCCGATCAAGAAAGTGACGTGTCCGCATACTCCGGTGCCTTTCGCCCCGAGCCTTGAAGACGAATATATGCCCAACCCCCGGCGAATTACCGAAGCGGTTCGGGCGGTGATGGCCGACTGACACTCCGGTTTCGGGGCATGTGAGCGTTTCGTCCGGCAATGCCCCGGCCCGACAACAGGGAGGAGACCATGGCTGATTTTGGCGGCGCGCCGGCGCCGGCAGGTGAGTCCTGGGCGGAGCGGCGGGCGAGGCTGGCTCGAGACATTCTGCGCCGTTCCGTTCAGCACGCCGCCGCCGGCGGCACGACGGATATGGCTGCCGCGCCGATGCCGAACTTGGCTGCCGTCTACACGGACCCCCAGCGGTTCGCCGCCGAGAAGCGCGAAATTTTTGGCAGGCTGCCGCTGTTGGCTTGTCTGTCTTCAGACATTCCAAAGTCCGGGGACGCCCTGGTGTTTGAGGCGGCCGGCCCTTCAATCTTGGTGGTGCGGAACAAGGAGGGCGTTGTGAATGCCTTCCTGAATATGTGCACCCACCGCGGAGCCAAGCTGGTCCGCGAACCTTGCAATCGCAAGCTCTTGACGTGTCCCTTCCATGCCTGGAGCTTCGACGCCGATGGCCGTCTGGCGGCGATCCCGGGCGAGCGAGGCTTTGCAGGCATGGACAAGACCAAGCGGGGCTTGATCCCGGTTCCGGTTGGGGAATGGGCCGGCATGGTCTTTGTCAAGGCGCATGCGGGCAACGAGCGCATCGATGTCGAAGCGTGGCTGGGCGAGTTTGCTCCGGAACTGGCGCAATTAGAGCTCCACGAAACCGAGCCCGTCAAATCCAGTGTCATGGAGACGAAGGCCAACTGGAAATTCGCATTGGACACGTACGGCGAGGGCTATCACTTCGCGACGCTGCACAGCTCCACAATCGGACAAACCCACTTCACCGATATCACTGTGTACGAACGGTTTGGCTGCTCCCATCGCGTGAATTTCCCGGACAAAGGTGTGCAGAGCCTCATCGGAAAGCCTGAGGACGAATGGCCGGATACGGAGTATGGCGCTGTCCACTATCTGTTTCCGAACACCGTCCTGTTTATCGGATCAATTACCCCCGGCCGGGTTTTCACCCAGGTTTTCAGGCACTTCCCCGGTGAAACCGTCGGCGAGATGAAAACACTCTTCGCTGTCTATGCGCCCCGTGGTGTCCGCGACGACGCATACCAGGCCGAGGTGGAGATGGCGCACGACGGCACACGACAAGTGGTGACAACCGAAGACTATCTCGTTGCCGCAGAAGGCTGGGCGAACATGGCGCACGCGCCTGAAGGCTTCTCGGTCGTCTATGGAGCCAATGAGATCGCTCTGCACAACCAGCATCGCGCTATCGCCGACGCATGTGGCCTTCCGCTTCCGGAGGTTACCCTATGAGCCGCTTGAATTCGTTGGCTGGTCTCGGCCCATCCATTCAGAATGCGTTTGTCCCGAAGGATTTTGAAGCTGCCCTCAAATGGTGGATCGAAGTCATGGGCGTCGGCCCCTTCTTCCATATTTCAAGCGTTCACCTTGAAGACGTCCGCTACCTTGGGCAACCCACGGACGTGCAGTTTGAGATGGCTATTGGATATTGGGGCGACGTTCAGGTTGAGCTGATCCGTCAAAAAAACAGCGCCCCGTCTATCTACAAGACGTGGTTGGATGAAGGGCGCGAAGGCTTGCACCATACATTGAGCCTTGTCGAAGACATGGCGTTGGCCCGCCAATTGGTGGCCGAGGCTGGAGGATTGATCCTCCAGGAGGCCAAGGTTCCTGGCGGCGGCGAGGTCATCTATGTCGACCTCGGTGGAGGACCTGGCACGATGCTGGAGCTGTTGAAACCATCCGTGGGCGGACATGAGTTTTTCGCCATGATGCGGAATGCCGCCTTCAATTGGGACGGCCAGAACCCGGTCCGTCGGCTCGGCTAGAGGAGGGGAGCAAAGACATGGCGCGCTTGTATGGCAAGGTAGCGATTGTAACAGGCGCGGCAAGCGGCATCGGCGCGGCGACCGCCCGCGTGCTGGCGCGTGAGGGCGCCAAGGTGATCCTGACCGATGTGCAGGACGAAAAAGGCGCCGCCGTCGCCGCAGAGCTGGGCGGGCGGTACCACTGGC
>JBILVS010000095.1:0-10875 GCA_044370335.1 Caulobacterales bacterium | reverse complement strand
CCGCCTGCTCGCCTTCTGCGGAAATCTCAATGACCGATCCGATCCCGGCGCCCAGCATCATCAGATCCATCAGCGAGTGCCCTAATGCGCTCTCGCCGTCTTTGCTCACCACGATTTTCACGTCGGGGAAGGCCACGGCGATTTCGGCAAACTTCCGGGAGGCCCTCGCGTGCAGACCCTTTTGATTGACGATCTCCGCCGACCGGGTGAGGATCCCGCCGTTCATTTCGCCCCGACCGCAGACCCTTGCCCGCTCAGTTCCGCGCTTGCGACCCGGATATAGTACCGCCCTGCTTCCTGCGCCATGCGCGCCGCCTCTGACAGCGTCGTTCGCCCTCGTTCCACCGCCAGCTTGATCAGCATCGGCAGATTAACGCCGGCGATCACTTCCACTTTGCGGTCGTTCAGCACCGAAATGGCGAGGTTGGAGGGCGTTCCGCCAAACATGTCGGTTAGGATAACAACCCCAGAGCCGTCGTCCACCGCATTCACAGCCGCAAGGATATCCTCCCGGCGCGCCTCCATGTCGTCGTCAGGCCCGATCGCAACGGCGCCCATCTGCCGTTGCGATCCGAGCACGTGTTCGCACGCAGCGACAAACTCGTCTGCCAGGCGCCCATGCGTCACGACGACGACGCCAATCATGCCGTTCTCCGTTGCCCCAGCCGCTGCGCGGATCGCTCCGCATCAATCGGCTTGTGAATTGAGCCGTTGCCTAAGTGTAGCTTTTCGCGCTTGCGAGAAAAGAAGTCCGTGCAGTCTTTATCGCGCCGCCGGCAGCTCCACGACAAATCGCGCGCCCCGAATAGGCCCGTCCGGCCGATCCTTAACGTTCTCGGCCCAAAGCGCCCCTTCATGGGCCTGCACAATCTGCCGCGCGATGGAAAGGCCAAGGCCGGAATTGGCTCCAAAAGCGGTCCCTTTCGGCCGGTCTGTGTAAAACCGCTGAAACACCTTCTCTAAAGCGCCTTCCGGGATCCCGGGTCCTTCGTCCTCCACAGTCACGCGGATCGTGGTCTTGTGATCTTTACCCGCCAGGAGCCCCATCCGGAGCCTCACCACACCCCCTGGGGGTGAAAAGGACCGGGCGTTGTCGATCAGATTTAAGAACACCTGCGCCAGGGGCCCTGGCTGGCCCAGCACCTCCGCCCCGTTCGCCTCAGAGACGAAAGCCACCCGCGCCCTTCCGTCCGAGAGCGCTTCATAACTTCCCGCCAAATCGGTCAGCATTTGCGCGATCGGAACCCGCTCCAACGCCCCGCGAGCCGTTTCAGCTTCCAACCGGCTCGCCCGCGTCATGTCGGTGATCAGCCGGTCCAGCCGACCGACATCGTTGGCGATGATCCCCAAAAGCTGTTCCCGTTTGGCAGGGTCCACCGCTGATCGCGCCGTTTCCACCGCCGATCGGATCGAGGTGAGCGGATTCTTGATCTCATGGGAGACATCCGCCGCGAACCGCTCATTGGTGTCGATCCGCTCCGCCAAAGCCCCGGTCATGGCTTCCAGCGCGTGCGCCAAATCCCCGATCTCGTCGTGCCGCTTCCGCAGATGCGGCACATCAATCTTCACAGCGCCTGACAGCCGCACATTATCCGCCGCCAGCGCCAAGGTCCGCAAAGGCCAGGCGAGGCTCCACGCAAGCCAGACCGCCGACGCCAGAATGACCATGGCCGCGCTCAGAATGAACGGCAGAAGCGCCACTCTCTCCGCCGCCATGATCCGTTCCACGTCCCCAGACTCCAGCGTGATCGCGCCCACGACATAGCCCACCCGTTGCAAGGGCAGGGTCACGCTGATCACCCGCTCCCCCGATTCCGTGACGCGCTGCCCCGAAGCCGGCTCTCCCGCCAAGGCTGCCTTCCGCTCGTCCTCAAGCGAGATGGTGACAGGCCACGGCGTGAACCGAAACGTTTCCATGGCCCGGGTCAGGCGCTGGGTGAAACTGAGGTCCGGCTCCTCGCCGATCGGCATTTCCCCCAGATCGCCGTGCAAGGCCGCGGTATCCGCCACTTCATGGCCGTTGATGTCCACGACCCGCAGGCGCGGCCCTTGATACGGCTCACCCGTCAGCGGCGTCGTGTGCGGAATGAGATTGAGGAGCGTGTTCCCCGCAGAGCTCGGGTCGATATAGGGCGCAGTCCCAGGCAAGCCGGGTTCCACGACGGCATTTTCGATCAGGAGATTGGCGAGAACAGCGCCCTGAACCTGCAGCGCAGTGCGCTGCGCGTTCGTCAGCGTCGCGCGGGTCTCAGACAGCACCAAAGCGCCCACGGCCAGGATCACCAGCCCGACGAAGTTCCAGAGGAAAATCAGCCGGGCCGTCCGCGACCGCAGAAACCCGCGGATCGGTCGCTCAGCTTTCGTTGTAGCGGTAGCCGACGCCATACAAGGTCTCGATCGCGTCGAAAGTGTCGTCCGCCTCGCGGAACTTCTTTCTCAGCCGTTTGATGTGGCTGTCGATCGTGCGGTCGTCGACATAAACCTGATCGTCATAAGCCGCGTCCATGAGCTGGTCACGGCTTTTCACATAGCCCGGCCGCTGCGCCAGCGCCTGCAGGATCAAGAACTCCGTCACCGTGAGCCGCACCGCCTCGCCTTTCCAGCTGCAGGCGTGGCGATTAGGATCGAGCGTCAGATTCCCGCGCACGATGGATTTTTTGTCCCCCGCTTCGCCCGCGGCCCCCGGCGCGCCGCCTTTGGTCCGGCGGAGAAGCGCCTTCACCCGTTCGCCGAGAAGGCGCTGCGAGAAGGGCTTGGTGATATAGTCGTCGGCCCCGACCGTGAAGCCCACGACCTCATCGGTTTCATCATCCTTCGAAGTCAGAAAAATCACCGGAAGAGCGGAAGTCTGCCGCAGCCGGCGCAGCACCTCGACCCCGTCCATCTTCGGCATCTTGATGTCGAGAATGGCGATGTCCGGCGGGCTTTCGCCCAAGGCCGCCAGCGCCGCCTGACCATCAGTATAGGTCCGCACGGCGTAGCCTTCCTGCTCGAAGAAGACCTTCAAGCTGGCGAGGATGTTTTCGTCGTCGTCGACAAGGGCGATGGTTGGCATGGGGCCTGCGCAAGTGGGGTGAGACGCAACTTTACCAGATAGGACCCGCGGCGAAAGGATGCAAACGCACGCTGCTGAGGCGAGATCAGCGGAAAGGCGACGGTGACGAAACTGTCCGGCCGCCTGTTTGCCTAGGGCGTTTCGTCCCGTTCTGCCTCCAACTCTTCGATCATCGTGCGTTCAATCTGCCCTTCCTGCTGGTTGCTGCTGCGCGCAGCGCGGGTGGCGCCGTAAAGGCCTTCAAGATAAGCCAAGTCCCACGCCGTCATTTCGCTGGCGCCGCCCCGGAACAGGTTCAAGATCGTGCTCATCTCGGTCGTATCCGCGTCGGAGTTGATCTGCGCCAGCGAAACCATTGCAAGATAATCGCCGAGGGAGCCCACCCGCAGCCCGTCGATGGTCCGAGAGTCAACGACAATCACGATGCTCGACAAATCTTGCCGCGTCAGCCGCCGCAGGCGGCTTGGCGACAAGTCTCTGACCACCCCGTCGTCGAGGATATCGAACCCAGACCGGGACCGTGTCGAAGCGATGGACCACCAACGCACCGGCGAGGTCGCATTCACGAAAGCCGTCATTTCCCGCCGCCCCATCATCGAGATGTTCGGCGCATTCAGAACCCGCTCGAACCGGGTGCGGAGAGCGGCGGCCAAACGCTGGGGATCATCTGTAAAAAAGATCGAGATGTTAGGTGAACAGCCTGGCTCCCCAACATTCAGGTCCAAGCCATAGGCGCGGACGGCGATCCGATCGAGGAGACCCTGCGCGGTGTCGACGTCTGTGAGACCGTAAATCCCTGGGCAAATATTGGCGTCCCAACGCGCCAATTGATCTTCTCCCAAAGGAGCCGCCGCCAATTCGCTTACAAACTGGCCCACAATCTCATCGAGACGCTGCCCCACAACGACGATTTCGTCGTCCTGGGGCTGATTGGCTTGGGCGAACGCGGAAGGCGATGACGCCATCGTGAGGGCGGCCAAGGAGAAAAAGAACCGACGCAAAGGCATGCAAATCTCTCCGCACTTATCGTTTATCAATAAATAAGCCGAGATGTCGCCTTTTACAACCCCATCCCCCTCGCCTGGGCGCCGTCCTGGAAGAGCTTAATGCGCTTTCCCCCAGGTGTGCGCCGCCTTCGCTTCCACGGTCAGGGGAATGGACAACGCCGCGGCCGGCGCCGCCGCCCCCTCCATCACGCGCTTGACCAGCGCGCAGGCCGCCTCCGCCTCCGCCTCCGCCGCCTCGAACACAAGCTCATCGTGCACCTGCAAGAGCATCTGCGTCTTCAGCCCCGCCGCGGCCAGGGCTCCCGGGAGCCGCGCCATCGCCCGCCTGATGATGTCCGCCGCCGCCCCCTGCAGCGGCGCATTGATCGCTTGCCGCTCGGCGAAGGCCCGCTCGTTCGGCGTTTTGGATTTGATCCCCGCAATCCAGCACCGTCGGCCGAAAATCGTTCGCACATAACCATTCGCCCGCGCGAAGGACTTTGTGTTTTCCATGTAATCGCGGATGCCGGGAAAGCGCTCGAAATACTGTTTGATGTAGGCCCCGGCCTCTTTCTGATCGATCCCAAGATTGTTCGCCAATCCAAAGGCCGAAATCCCATAGATAATCCCGAAATTAATCGCCTTCGCCTGCCGACGGACCATCGGGTCCATGCCCTCCACCGGCACGCCGAACATCTCAGACGCCGTCATCGCGTGGATATCCAACCCATCGGTGAACGCCTTTTTCAGCTGCGGCACATCCCCGACATGCGCCAACAGACGCAACTCGATCTGGCTGTAATCCGCGCTGATCAGAAGCCGCCCAGGCTCCGCCACGAACGCCTCGCGGATGCGCCGGCCCTCCTCGGTCCGGATCGGGATGTTCTGCAGGTTTGGGTCGGATGAAGACAGCCGCCCTGTCGTTGTCGCTGCGAGCGCAAAGCAAGTGTGCACCCGACCCGTCTCCGGGTTGATCGCCTCCTTCAGCGCCTCGGTATAGGTCGAGCGCAACTTCTGCAGCTGTCTCCAATCGAGGATCACCTTGGGCAGGGCATGGCCTTGCTCCGCCAGCGTTTCCAGCACGGAGGCATCCGTGCCCCAGGCGCCGGTCTTTGTTTTGACGCCTCCCGGCAGACCCATCTCGTCGAACAGGATTTCCCCAAGTTGCTTTGGCGAGCCGATATTGAATTCTCGGCCGGCCAACCGGCGCGCCTCGTCTTCCATCGCCGCCATCCGCTGCGCGAACTCCCCGCTCATCCGCGACAGCTCATCCCGATCAACCTTGATCCCAGCCCGTTCCATGGCGGAAAGCACCGCCGGCATCGGCCGCTCCAAGGTCTCATAGGTCGTGAGGCAGCCCTCCTGCGCGAGTTTCGGCTTCAAGACCGACCACAGCCGAAACGTCACGTCCGCGTCTTCCGCCGCATAGGCCGTGGCCTTGTCGATGGGCGCGCGGTCGAATGTGATTTGGCCCTTGCCCTTGCCGCACACCTCTTCAAACGAGATCGGCGAATGCCCCAGATGCCGCTCGGAAAGGTCATCCATCCCGTGACCGTGAAGTCCCGCGGCCAACGCGTACGACATCAGCATCGTGTCGTCGATCGGCGCCATCGTGATCCCGTGCCGCGCCAACATTGACAGATCAAACTTCGCGTTCTGCGCCACCTTCAGAACCGCCGGATCCTCCAACATTGGCTTCAACAGCGCCAAAGCCTCCGGAAACGAAATCTGGTCCGGCGCCGGCTTATCCCCAGCAAAGAGATCATCGCCGCTCGCCGGATCAATGTGCTGCAGCGGCACATAACAGGCCCGCCCGCCCGACAGGCTGAGCGACACCCCCACAAGCTTTGCCTTCATCACGTCAAGGCCAGTGGTTTCGGTATCGAACGCCACAACCCCTTCCGCGGTCGCCAGCCGCACAAACGCCGCGAGGTCCTCAGCCTTGGTCAGCGTAGCGTAGGCGCTGCGGTCAATCGGCGCCGCTTCCCGCGCTGCAGCCCCGCCGTCCCCGACCGGAGCGATTGGCTTGCCCTCTTTCGCCATATCCTCCCGCACCCGCCGTGTGAGGGTGCGGAACTCCATCGCATGCAGGAAAACCAGCAGAGCGTTGTGGTCAAAATCCCGGACTGCAAAGGCCTCAGGCGGCTCCGCCACCGGCACGTCATCTCGAAGGGTCACAAGCTGCTTGGAGATGCAGATCAGCTCTGCGTTCTGCTCCAAAGCTTCCCGGCGCTTCGGCTGTTTGATCTCCGCTGTCCGCTCCAGCACCGCCTCAAGCGATCCGAACGTGGTGATGAGCTCAGCAGCTGTCTTCGGCCCAATCCCCGGCGCGCCAGGCACGTTGTCCACGCTGTCGCCCATCAGCGCCTGCACATCGATCACCTTGTCAGGCGTGACGCCGAACTTCTCCATCACCGCATCAAGGCCCAGCGACTTGGATTTCATCGGATCAAAAAGACAAATCCGCTCCCCATCGATAAGCTGCATCAGGTCCTTATCCGAAGACACAATGGTCACGCGCGCGCCCTTGGCCGCTGCGTCTCGGGCATAGGTCGCGATCAGGTCGTCCGCCTCAAATCCCTCCATTTCGATGCAGGGCAGGCCGAAGGCCTTCGTCGCCTCCCGGATCAGCCCGAACTGCGGGATCAGGTCTTCCGGCGGCGGCGGCCGGTTGGCCTTGTAGGCGGGGTAGATCTCTTTTCGGAAGCTCTTGTCGCTCTTGTCGAAGATCACTGCCAGGTGCGTCGGCCGCTCCCCCGCCTTCATGTCCTCCAGAAACTTCCAGATCATGTTGCAGAAACCGGACACCGCCCCCACGGGCATCCCGTCGCTCGCCCGCGTCAGCGGCGGCAGCGCATGATAGGCGCGGAAAATGTAGCCGGAGCCGTCGATCAGGAAGAGGCGCGCCGAAGCGTCAAAAGGAACAATCATACCGGGCTTTGTGCGCGGGAACCGACCCTGCTTCAAGCCTCAAGCCGTTGCACGATTTGTTTGAAATAGATCCTCGGTGCGCGCGAGCAAAGCCTCGCCCGGCGGATCGGCTTTCTCCTTATGCGCAAACCCCATTGGGCGTGGTCCTCGATAGAGGCGTCAAGGGCCGCAATCCGCAAACCAACGCCCAAGTTCGCTTGCAGCCAGCCTATTGCGCCTCAGGGTTTCAAGCGCTTCCGCAACATCATGAGGCAGACAAACGCGCTGCAAAAGTTCAGGCAAGCTCATGGGCGGCAAGGCCCGGTTGTCTCTGATCGAGTGCAACCAATTGCAGGGCGGATCACATAAAGTCTTTTTTGAGATTGACAGGGCTCACGCCCATCCAAAAAGCGTGCCTTTTGCCGGCGCAACAGTCCATAAGAGCGATGCACGGTCCCCAACGCTTCGCGCCACGCTTCCGCCAAAGGCCTTATCTGAGCGGCGAACGCCTCATCCCGACGAGACACGATCGGCGAAACCAGCCACTCATGAAGCACCGCATTGCCCTGCGTCATGAGCCGCAGTGCTTTCAGGATGTCCCAACCATTGACCTCATAAACCGCGTCAAACGGCGTTTCGATCACATCCCGCTTCGGCGAAAGGCGCAGATAGTCGTCCAACGGGCGCGCATAAACAAACCGGACGTCAAAATCGCTGTCCGGGGATGGGAAACCCCAAGCGCGGCTGAGGTTTTCGGCCGCCCAGAGAAACCGCACGCCTTCCATGGCGACAATAGCGTCAAGCCGGCGCTGAATTTCAGCACAGGCCGGTTCTGCGATCTCGGTCATGCTGGGTTCAATCTAACCCAGCGCCAAAGGCGCGATCCAAAGACCGACCGCCGTCATCAGCATCAACGCAGCGAGGTTCACAAAAAAACCCCGCCCCATCATCTGCGCGACGCTTGTCCGCCCGCTGGCGAAGGCGACCGCGTTCGGCCCGGTCCCCGCAGGCATCATGAACCCGCAGCTCGCCGCGATCGCCGCCGGCACGATCAGCACCACCGGATCGATCCCGGCCGCCGCCGCCAGGGGCACAAGGATCGGCAGAAGCATCGTGATCGTGGCGACGTTGCTCATGAATTCGGTCATAACGATGACAACCGCCACAATCACAAACGCCATGAGCAGGGCGGGCGCGCCCGCGAGCCCTTCAAGCCGGCCCCCGAGCCAAGCCGCAAGGCCCGTGCCCTCCATGGCCGCCGCAAGGCTCAATCCGCCGCCGAACAGCAGGATCACCTCCCACGGGATGCGCGCCGCCTCCCGCCAAGACACAAGCGATCGTCCTGGCGCCCCTCGCCCGGCCGGGACAAGCATCATCGCGATCGCCCCCCCGACGACGATGCTGGTGTCGGTCACGCCCCGCCAGCCCAGCGCCGTGCGCATCCATTCGCCCGCGATCCACAACCCGATCACCACAACAAAAACCAAAAGCACCCGCGTCTCGGCCGACGCCATCGGCCCCAAAGCCCGGCGCTCGGCGATGATCTCGGCGTGCGCGCCTGCCGATCGCTCCGCCTTCACCCCCCGCATCACGACAAACCACGCCGCCGGAAGCAGCAGCAGCATCGCCGGCAGGCCGATCGCCATCCAATCGATAAAACTGACCGTGGTGCCGAGCTCTTCGGTCAAAAAGCCCATGGCGATCAGGTTTGTCGGCGTGCCGATGGGCGTGGCGAGCCCCCCGATGGTCGCCGCATACGCCACCCCAAGCACCAAAGCCGCCGTGAGCTTCTTGTCGCCCCCTGCTGCGGCCGCCACCGACAGGACGATCGGCATCATCATCAGCGTGGTCGCGGTATTGGAAATCCACATCGACAGAAAAGCCGTCACCGCCATGAACGCGAGGACGAAAATCCCCGTGGACCCCCTCACCGCCGCGAGCGCCGTCAGCGCCAATCGCCGATGCAGCCCCCATCGCTCGATCCCCACCGCGAGCATCGAGCCGGCCATGAGCAAAAGCACGATCGGATCGGCGTAAGGCGCCGCCGCTTCGCGGCCGGAAACCCCGGCCAAGGCAGGCAGGTACACAAGCGGCAACAGCGACGTGGCCCCGATGGGCGCGGCTTCCGTCGCCCACCACACCGCCATCCAGACGGCAAGCGCCGCGACCCGCTGCGCCTCAGGCCCTAAACCCTCAGGCGCAGGCGCAAACACAACCGCCGCGGCGGCCAGTGGCCCAAGCCAAAAGCCGATTTGTTGCGCAGCCGTCCGCTGGGACGCACCCTGCCCTTCGCCATCCGCCATGGACCCTCGCCTTTGCTCGGCTGTGACGGTGGCTCAGCGGACGCTGCTTGTCCATCCGCGGCCGCGGCCAGCGCAAAAACGCCGCTTCAGTGGTGGTCGGGAGCGTCTGGGCCGGGCTGGTAAACGAACCGCCGATCACAATAGGCGCAATCGACATGGTCCTCATCGCCCATGTCGTAATAGACTTTGGGATGCCCCAAAGCGCCCCCGCCTCCATCGCAGGACACGCGTTTCCGCTTCACAACGATCAGTTCGGGGGTGTCAAAGGCGACGGTGCTCTTGCTCATGGATCAACCGGGTTGATGTCTCGGGCGGCTCTCCGTACCTAGGGGACATCGCCGGCCGAGGCAATCTGCTCCGGCGCCCCTCCATGTTGAGCCCTCGATGACCACCTCGCCGTCCGCTTTGCCAGCCGCCGCCATCGAAGCGATCGGGCTGGAAAAGACCTATCCCGCCAGCAAGAAACAGGCGGCCAAGCATGCCCTGAAAGGGGTGGACATCACCATCCCCCGCGGCTCGTTCTTTGGTCTATTGGGCCCCAACGGCGCGGGCAAAAGCACCTTCATCAACATCCTGGGCGGGCTGGTCATCAAATCCGGCGGCAAGGCGAAGATCTGGGGCGTCGACATTGACGAAGACCCCCGCAACGCTCGCGGCGCTATCGGCATCGTCCCCCAAGAGCTGAACATGGACCCGTTCTTCTCCCCTGCGGAAAGCCTGGAGATGCAGGCGGGCTTCTATGGCGTCCCCAAAGCCGAACGCCGGACGGCAGAGATCCTCAAGGCTGTGGGCCTGTGGGACAAGCGCGACGCCTATGCCCGAACCTTGTCTGGAGGTATGAAGCGCCGCCTCCTGGTGGCGAAAGCCTTGGTCCATACTCCGCCGGTGTTGGTGCTGGACGA
This sequence comes from Caulobacterales bacterium, assembly GCA_044370335.1. Taxonomy (GTDB): domain Bacteria; phylum Pseudomonadota; class Alphaproteobacteria; order Caulobacterales; family Aquidulcibacteraceae; genus REEB509. Next base: position 719 of record JBILVS010000095.1, on the reverse strand, counting down.
ACCCACCGCCGGCGTGGACGTGGAGCTCCGCCGCCAACTGTGGGACTACGTGAAGAGCCTCCACGCTCAGGGGGTGACGATCGTCCTGACCACCCACTATTTGGAGGAAGCCCAAGAGCTGTGCGACACCATCGCCATCATCAATCATGGCCAGGTGATCGCCTGCGAACCCACCGCGACTTTGTTGAAGCGCCTCGACCACCGGACCTTGGTCATCCAGCCCCAGCAGGCCCTGGATGCTTTGCCGGCTTTAGGGAACGGCGCCGTCGAAGCCACCCTGCGCGCCAATGGCGGGCTCGCTCTGACCTACCGCTCCGGCAGCGTGACGGTGGAGGAAATCCTGGACCGGGTTCGCGCCGCCGGTGTCGCGATCAAGGACTTGTCCATCGAAGAGCCCGATCTGGAAGACGTTTTCGTCGCGCTCACGAAAGCCTAGGGCGTTTTCCGACCTTTTGGAATAGGCCGGAAACGTTGGAAAACGCCCAAGTGTTAATCCTTGACCACGTTGCGACGCTTTTGGCCGAGCCCGTATTGTCGCAACGTGGTTTAGGGCGTTTTCCGACCTTTTGGAATCGGCCGGAAACGTCGGAAAACGCCCCAGTGTTAATCCTTGACCACGTTGCGACGCTTTTGGCCGAGCCGGTATGGTCGCAACGTGGTTTAGGGCGTTTTCCGACCTTTTGGAATCGGCCGGAAACGTTGGAAAACGCCCAAGTGTT
>JBILVS010000094.1:0-10916 GCA_044370335.1 Caulobacterales bacterium | reverse complement strand
AGAACAGCCAGGCGCCAAAACCAACAACCAGCGCGGCGCAGCCGCGCGGCCGCCTGGCAACAGAAGCCGGGGACTTCTCTCCCTTTCTCAGAACAGCCAGGCGCCAAAACCAACAACCAGCGCGGCGCAGCCGCGCGGCCGCCTGGCAACAGAAGCCGGGGACTTCTCTCCCTTTCTCAGAACAGCCAGGCGCCAAAACCAACAACCAGCGCGGCCCTGCCGCGCGGCCGCCGCGCGGCGGCAGCCCTGCACGTCGGCTCTATCCGACCCAGGGCGCGCCGCCCCTCACACGAGGCCCATGTCTGCGGCCACGCCCCTTGGTCCTTGGACAGCCCTGCGGCTTGCAGTCCGGGCGCTGATCGCAGAAGCCGTGCTGATCCCGGCGCGGGCGTTTCTCCAGGCCGTAAGCGAGGCCAAAGCCCAAACCGTCACCTTGCTGTTCGCCCCGGCCCGGTCCCTCGACGACGCAGAAGGCCCCGCCGACAAACCCGAGACGCTTCGCAGACCCCAGAAGATGGGCGGCGGCCGATCGCGGCGTCCGGCGGACAACGCCTGGCGCAACCCCCACCGTGAGCCCCGTGCGGTTTGAGCGCATGACGCCCCCCAAAGACGCCGCGGCACCCTTGAAAACCGACAGGCGACACCAGCCCTCAGTAACGGGCGCCCTCGCCACGCTGCAACAGATTTCTGACCTCTGCAAAGACCCCGCCCGTCACACGCGGCGGCTGCAAAGGCGATTAGCCAGTCTTTATCCTCCGCTGCTTGCGACCGAGGCGAAAGCCTTCGCCATTCAGGCCTGGGCGCGGGCGCGCCGCAATCGTGAGGCCTTCCGCGCCTTGGCCCGCAGCTGGCGGGATCGGCGACGCGCCCGGCGCGAGACAGGTTAGCTCCGCCCCCTAGTTGTTCCACCACGGCCGATCCGAAAACGCCCGCACGTCGATCTCGTGCGTCCAGGTGGAGCGATGCTGTTTCGCAAGATGCAGATACGTCTCCGCCAGTTGCGCGGGCAGGATGAGCCCGTCGTGCTCTTGGCCTTTCGCTTCACGCAGCTGCTGAAACCGCTCTGGTCCCAGCATTTTGCCCAGCGTGTCCGGCGCATCCACCGCCCCGTCGATGACGATGTGGACGATGTGGATGCCTTTGGGCGCGAACTGCGCGTTGAGCGTCTGGCACAGCATCCGGCGGGCGCCCATTGCAGCGGCGTGGGAGTGCTGCCCCGCATTGCCCCGCACCGAAGCTGTGGCGGAAGTGACGAGCAGGGTTCCCTTCCCCCGCGCTTCCATCCGCGGACACACCACCTGCGCGAGGCGAAACAAGCCGAACGCGCCGAGCCGCCAGCCGGTCTCAAAGGCTTTCAGCGAAGTCTCCTGCAGCGGCCGATCCCCAATCTGGGCGCCGAGATTATAGATCGCGACCTCGATCGGGCCGATCTCGGCCTCCACCGCCGCCACACGCTCTTCGATCGTGTTCGGCTCGACCGCGTTCAGCAGAAACCCCGAGGCCAATCCGCCCTCGGCCTCGATCTCCGCCACCATCCGCGCGAGGCCCTCCCCGTCGCTGCGCCGACACAGCACCGCGTGATAGCCCTCCTGCGCGAACCGCCGGCCGACCGTGCCGCCGATACCGGCGCCCGCGCCGATGACCAAACACACTGGCTTCATGGCGATGCTCCTCGCTGTGTTGTCATCCCCGCCCTGATCGGGCGATCATAGGCTTATCCGCGCCCTGATCCATGCGAGTTGTCGTCATGCCGAAGACCGTCGAGTTCATTTTCGATTTTGGAAGCCCCAACGCCTACCTCGCCCACAAGGCCCTGGCGCCGATCCTGGCGCGGACAGGCGCCGAACTCGTAATTGTCCCCTGCCTTCTGGGCGGCATCTTCAAGGCCACGAACAACAAGGCGCCGATGATCGCCTTCGGCGATGTAAAGGGAAAAATGGAGTATGAGCGTCTGGAGATGGTGCGCTTTATCAAAAAGCATCAGCTGAGCCGCTTCAGCTTCAATCCGCACTTCCCCGTCAACACGCTCATTGTGATGCGCGGAGCGATTGCAGCTCAGATGAGCGGCCAGCTGGCCCCCTATGTGGAAGCCGGCCTCAAGGCGATGTGGGAAGACGGGCTGAAGATGGACGACCCGGAGGTTTTCGTCGCGACAATGACAGCGGCGGGCTTGGATGGCGCAGCGCTCTTCACCCGCACCCAAGAGCCGGATGTGAAAGCCAAACTCGCCTCCAACACCGACGCCGCGGTGGCACGCGGCGCCTTCGGCATCCCGACCTTCTATGTCGGCGACGAGATGTTCTTCGGCAAAGACCGCCTCGGCCAAGTGGAAGAGGCCCTCGCCGGGTGAGAGGGCCTCCCCGTCCTTACGCCGGATCAGGGCCGATCATCTTCTCCGGCAACACGATCGCGTCGAAGTCTTCCCCCGGGATCCCGGCGGCGATCGCTTCTTCCCGCAGGCTCGTGCCGTTCTTGTGCGCGGTCTTTGCGATCTTCGCCGCAAGATCGTAGCCGTATCTTTCCTTGAGCGGGGTGACCAGCATCAGCGAGTTCTTCAGGCCCCGCTCGATGTTGTCGAGCCGCGGCTCGATGCCCACGACGCAGTTGTCGGTGAAGCTCAAGGCGGCGTCAGCAAGAAGCTGCGCCGACTGCAGGAAGTTGTATGCCATCATAGGGTTGAAGACGTTGAGTTCAAAATGCCCTTGACTGCCGGCAAACGCGATGGCGGCGTTGTTGCCCGCAATGTGAGCGGCGACCTGGGTGATCGCCTCGCACTGGGTCGGGTTCACCTTGCCCGGCATAATCGAGGAGCCGGGCTCATTTTCCGGCAGCGCGAGTTCGCCTAAGCCCGACCGTGGGCCGCTCCCAAGGAAGCGGATGTCGTTGGCGATCTTGAAGCAGCTCATCGCCACCGTGGTAATGGCGCCGTGGCTGAAGACCATGGCGTCGTGGGCGGCCAACGCCTCGAACTTGTTCGGCGCAGAGGTGAAAGGCAGCTTCGTGATCGCCGCGATCCGGTCGGCCACGGCTTCGGCGAATCCTTGCGGGCTGGCGAGCCCCGTCCCCACCGCGGTGCCGCCCTGCGCCAGCTCCATCAGCATCGGCAGGGTCATCTCCAGCCGCTTGATGCCGTTTTCGATCTGCTTGGCGTAGCCGGAAAACTCCTGCCCCAGCGTCACGGGCGTCGCGTCCTGGGTATGGGTGCGGCCGATCTTGATGATGCCTTTCCACGCCTGCGCCTTGTCGTTCAGCGCGTTGTGCAGCACCCGTAGCGCCGGCAGCAGGCGGTGGTGGATTTCCTCCGCGCAGGCGATGTGCATCGCTGTGGGGAAGCAATCGTTGGATGACTGGCTCATATTCACATGGTCATTGGGGTGGACGGGCTTCTTCGAGCCCATCTCGCCGCCCATCATTTCGATGGCGCGGTTGGAGATCACCTCGTTGGCGTTCATGTTGGACTGGGTGCCCGAGCCCGTCTGCCAGACGACGAGGGGGAAGTGATCGTTGAGCTTGCCCTCGATCACTTCCTGCGCGGCCCGAACAATCACCTCGCCCAAGGCCGGATCGAGCTTGCCCAGCGCCACGTTGGCTTCCGCCGCGGCCCGTTTGACGATGCCCAAGGCCCGCACGATCGAAGCCGGCTGCTTTTCCCAGCCGATCTTGAAATTGCCTAAGGACCGTTGCGCTTGGGCGCCCCAATAGCGGGTCGCATCCACTTCGATGGGGCCAAAGGTATCGGTTTCGGTACGGGTCGCGCTCATCAACGGATCCTTCATGGGTGTTTCCGCTCGGTTAGCGCCTTGCGCCGCGCGGGGCAACGGCGGCGGACCGCCATTGATGGTCGCCATTCTTGTTTAGCCTGGGTTACACCTGACAGGCTTATGGGGAAGGAAATTAGGAGTTCTGCGGTATCGTGGGCTTGGACATGGTGGACGCCGATTACGGCGCAACAACAGGCGCACCGCGCCAAGAGGGTGAAACCGAGGTGAACACGCAGGCGGCGCAAGAGGCGGCGGCGGAGCGCACGGTCGCGCTCAGTCCCCGGCGATTCCGGCAGAGGCTGGCGGCGGTGCGGCGGTGGAGGCTGTTGACCAACCCCGCGCCGAAGGCGGCCGCCTTGCAGCGTTGGGCGCGCTGGCGTTCCGACGCCGAACTCAACGTCGCAGCCGTCCTCCCCGACCATAGCCCTTCCGGCCGCGACGCCGCAGCCCAAGCCCTCGCGGCCCGCGGCGGGGCGGTCACGGGCCTCACCCTCGCCGCTCCCTCGTTTCTGACAGGCAAGCAGGGCCTGTGTCTGGCCACATTCTTCGGCTGGGCCTATGCGCTGCGCCGGACAAGCCGTCTGTTGGTCATCGTCATGGCGACCTTGGTGCTGGGTTCAACGGCGGCGCTGCTGACCTCCGAACACATCGCCCTGACGGCGGCCCAGTCCCAAGGGCTCATCACCCCAGAAGAATTTGGCGAACGGCATCAGCGCACCGCCCTTTTCACCCGCAACGCCGACGCCTTGTTCGCCCGTCTCGGCGACCTTCCCGCAGTCCAAGTGGCCGCGCAGGCGCGCCAGACCCTCGCCGTCGGGGTTTTGGGCCTGTTGGCCGCGATCATCATCTGGGCCCTGTGTGTCCAGGCCCGACGACGGCCCGCCCGGGTCTTGGTCCTTCGCCCTGGGGACCGGGCTGGCCAGGCCGACTTCCAACGCCTCATCAAGCGCGATCTCCGGGCCTTCGGCCATGTCGTCGCCTTAAGCGAACGCCCTGTCAAACGCACCCGCGTCAGCTGGACGCCGGCCGGCCTCGCCGAAGTCGGCGGCCCCTGGCGCGCCGCTCTCATTGTCCTGACGACCCCGTTCCGCGTGTTCAGCCGCATTCTCGACAAAGGCCGGCTGGTCGACGCCCTGGTCGCCAGCGCCCAGGATTATCGGAGCCTCGCCCGACGCTTGATGGACAAGACGGGTCAGAACTTCGCCGCCGAAATGACCACCCGCGAGACCATCGTCGCCAAACCTACCGACCGCTGGCGCGAAGAAACCGCCCGCCTGCTGCTGCGCTCCTGTGACGTGGTGCTCGCCGACGCGAGCCGCCTCGACGCCGAGGACGCTCAGACCCTCAAGGCCTGGCTCTCCCCGGAAGTCCGGGGTCGGGTTGTGTTTGTCTCCCCTTCTGAGCAGGCTGCAGAGGCCGAGACGCGCCTGCGGGAAGCCGGCTTATCGCTGTCGCACCCGCTGGCGTTGTATCGGCATCGCCGCGGGCTCACCGATCGGCAGAGCTTTCGGGAAACCCTGCTGGCTGCCATGCGCACCCGCGGCGGCGGCTCTTGAGCGCCGACGGCTTCTGGCGCGGACGGGGTAAGGTGCGCGCCCGCCGCGCAGAGGACGGCGCGGTGGAGATCGTGGTCGACGGCATCACCACCCAAGCGCGCTATTACAAACCCCTAGTCTATGAGTTCTTCCGCAAGGAAGCCTGGCTTCGGCCCGCCTGGGGAGATTTCCATGTCCACATCGCCATGGAACATCTGGGCGAACCCCCGAGCCTTGACCTCGACAATCTAGCGAAGGCCCTGTGCGACGCGCTCACGGGATTTGTCTATGTCGACGACAGCCAGATCAGCCGGCTTCTGATCGAACGCCTCTCTGGCGAGCGCGACCAGATCCGCGTCCGCGCCGTCAAGGCGCAGCCTAGCGCTTGAAGCGGACGAACGGCGTGGGCAGCGCCGTGCCTGAGGCCTTTGCGATCAACCGACCCTGGGGATCAAACAGGTCGCCTTCAGTGAACGCGATCGTTTTGCCCCAGCGCAAAATCCGACCGATCCCGCGGATCGTGCCGCCGTCAGCCGCCGCCGGCCGCAGGAAACTCGTCTTCATTTCGAGTGTCGGCATGACGCAGGCCATCCCCGAAGCGACGAGCCCCGCAACGCTCATCACCTCGTCAAGCATCGCCGTGAGATAGCCCCCTTGCACCTGCCCCATCGGGTTGGCAAGCGTCGGCGAAGCGACGAACAGCGCCTCGACCCACTTCTCGTTTTGGCTGAGCGCGGTGAGCTGAAAACCTAAAAGCTTGGAGCTCGGCGGCGCGTTTTTTGTGTTCACGAAACGGGCCAGCAAAGCCTCATCGCTGATCGCGCCCAAGGCAGTGTCCGGGGTGTCCGTCGCGCGCGGTTCAGCCTCGCTCATTTCTTGCGGAACGCGTCCAGGCTCACCACCGAGGTTTGCCCCCCATCGCCATCGTCATCGGCGTCGGCCAGGCCGCCGACAGGAGCTGCGGGCTCGCTGTAATCGGCTTCATCCCCAGACACGCGTCGAGCCGCATCCGCGTTCGCCTCAAACTGCAGGCCGAACTTCACGGAGGGATCGTAGAAACGAGTGATCGCCTGGAAAGGGATCGTGATCGGATAGGGATGGCCGCCGAATTTCAAAATCACCCGGAACCGGTCCGGGTAAACTTCAAGGTCCCAGTACTGGTGTTCCAGGACGATGGTCATTTCATCGGGGTAACGCGCCACCAGATGCTCAGGGATCGCCACCCCGGGCGCCCGGGTGCGGAACGAAATATAGAAATGATGCTTGCCGGGCAGACCGCGGGCGCCCTGGCCCTGGTGCAGCGCCTGCCGGACCACCGCGCGGAGGGCGTCCTGCATCAGCTGATCATATCCGATGAGATCCTCGGCCACCGCCAAACCCCGCGCTTTTGAGATGTCGTTCGCCGCCACCCATAGCGCCCCAAACGGGCCAGTCAACGGCTTCTCCATTTGGCGCGAAAACACCTGCAAAATCCGGCGCGTGGGCGAACCCCACCAAGGAGGCCCGGCGCAACGAGCCTTCCCCCCAATGGGGCGCGGCTCGCTTTTACGGCGCGACCCCAGGCCCCAAGTGCGCCGCCAAAAACCGCTCCAACTGCGCGAGCATGGCGATCCGCGTCGAAGCGGTGGAGAGATAGTGATCCTCGCCCGGCAGGGTGATCAGCTCATAGGGCTTTCCCGCCCGCGCCAAGGCTTCCGCCATGGCCTGGCTCTGCCGGAAGGGCACCACAGTGTCGTCCCGCCCGTGCATCAAAAGGATCGGCGCCTGCACCCGCGCGGCGTTCGCAGCGGGCGAGATGCGCGCCATGCCGCGCCGATCCGACAGGTCTTCAAACACGGCGGCTCTGAGCCAATCCTCCGTCAGAGGATCGCTCTGCAAACTGTGCAGATCCTGGTCGACCATAAGCGCGATATCAGCGACCCCCGCGACCGAAACAACGCATCGGTAAAGCTCCGGCGTCTGCGTCGCCCCGGCTAGGGCCGCATACCCGCCATAGCTCGCCCCCACGATGCAAATGCGGCTCGGATCGGCGATCCCCTGCGAGACGAGCCACTGCACGCCGTCGGTGACGTCGTCCTGCATCAGCCCGCCCCATTGCCGCCACCCTGCGCGCTCGAAGGCTTGGCCGAAGCCGGTGGAGCCCCGAAACTGCGGCTGAAACACCGCATAGCCCCGCGAGGCCAGAAACTGCGCCCACCAATCGAAGTCGCCGCTGTCGCGGGCATGCGGCCCGCCATGCGGCATGATGATCGTCGGAAGATGGGCGCGCCGGCCGCCGGGCGGCAGCGTCAGATAGGCCGGAATCGCAGCGCCGTCCCGTGTTGTGTAGGTGATGTTTTCAACCGTCCCCAGGACCGCGCCCTCAAGCGCAGGATACTCATCATAGAGGTGGGCGAACGCCCCGATCTCGACGCTCAGATGATAATAGCTCGCCGGATCATCCGGCGCCGACACCCGCACCACAACAGCGCTCCGATCCTCCGCCTCCACGGGAAACGATACAATCGCGCCGGGGAACTGCGCGTCCGCCAACGCCTGCACCCGCGCCCAGACCGGATGGAAATAGCTCTCCCGCGGAGCCGTGTCGGTCCAGGCGAAGCCCACGGCCAGGCCGGTCCAGTTTTCCGACATGACACCTGAGACGTCATGGTGCGGCTGCGCGAACACCGTCGCGCCAAGCGCCCCAGTCACAAGGTCGAGCATCCGCACTTGGAGGAGGTCTTCCCCGAAATGCCCGCTCACAAACACCTGGTTCGGATCGGCGGCGTCAAACCCCGCAAGCTCCCACTCGGCGTCCATGAAGGCGTCCCACCGCACAAGAACGCGATACGGGCTTTGCTCATCATCGCGGATATAGGTGACCTCGGCATTGGAGACCGGATCGACCTCATAGCGCAGCCGCAGGCGACCTTCGTGATCCGCGCCCCAGCCCCGCGTGTTGACGCCGCCGCGCTCCACGATCTTGCCCGCGCCCGTGGCGAGATCGATCTCATAGACGACGAACACGGGCGGCTTGCCCGTGGGATCGCCGAACAGCATCGCAGCGAGCGTCGTGTCATAAGTGGCGAACCGCGCCACCCCCGGCCGCGGGCCGCCGCGACCGATCTGCTGCGGCGCGACGACGTTCCACCCGTCCGCCGTGCGCTCCGGCAACAAAGGCGCAAGCTGCCCCGTCGGCACGTGCAACGACAACGCCCGGATCATATCCAACCGGTCGGGCCCCAACCCGCCGGGCATCGGCAGCGCGTCGATCTCCCACAGGATGGCGTAGGTCTCATCGATCCATTCCGCCCCGACCAGCTCCGCTGTCCCCCCTGGCCGATGCAGCAGCCGTTGCGGCCCAAGCCCCTCTGCAGACACCGAGGCGATGGCGGCGGTCATGACGTCGCCGTCCGGCGCCAGAAGAATGATCTCGTCGCCGTCGGCCGAGAGGTCGAGCCCTGCGATCGCCGGGATCGCGCCGAACACCTCCGGCCCCGGCGCCTGCCCGACAGCGCAGCTCGCCCAGCTGAGCACGGTCGCCGCCGCCAAGGCTGCCAGTCCGAACCGCATGCGCGCCTCCGTTGCGCCCCCGCCTTTCCTCAACGTAACCCGGCTCGGATCGTGCGCCAAGCCGCCGCAACCCGCCGCAACCCGAAAGCGCGCCCTACGTTGCGGACTGTCCCGCAACCCGCCACTGTGCAGACTTCAACAGAATGGCCCGGCAGATTAACTTTGAGCCCCTCTTCTTCTCCCCGCGGCCCCCTTGCCGGGGTACGCATTCTGGATCTGACCCGGGTCCTCGCCGGCCCCTACGCCACAACGCTGCTTTATGAGTTGGGCGCAGAGGTGTTGAAGATCGAACAGCCTGGCCATGGCGACGACACCCGCGCCTTTCCCCCGTTTCAAAACGGCGAAAGCGTCTATTTCGCCTCGATCAACCGCGGCAAGCGCTCCCTCGCGCTTGATCTAAAGGACCAGGAAGATCGCGCCGTGTTCGAGGAGCTTCTCCCTCGCGCCGATGTGTTGATTGAGAACTTCCGCCCCGGCACGATGGAGAAGTTGGGCTTCAGCCATGACGCCCTGGGTCAGCGCTTCCCGGGTCTGATCTTCTGCTCGATCTCGGGCTTCGGCCAAACCGGCCCTTACGCCCACGATCCGGCTTACGACCTCATCGTGCAGGCCCTGGGCGGCATGATCTCCATTAACGGCCCCGAAGGCGGCCAAGGCCTGCGCCTTGGCATTTCCTTAGGCGATCTCGCCGCCGGCGTCTTCGCAGCGTTAGCGATCAGCGCCGCGCTCTATGAACGCAAGACCAGCGGCCAGGGTCGCTTCATTGACATGGCGATGCTGGACGTGCAGACGATGCTCTTGGAAAGCGCCCTCGTCCGCCAACTCGCCACCGGCGAAACCCAGAGGCCCACCGGCTCCCGTCACCCCGTCATCACCCCTTTTGATGTGTTCCAAGCCAAGGACGGCCCCATCGCCATCGCTGCCGCCAATGACCACCTTTACGCCAATCTCTGCGCCGGTCTGGCGCGGCCGGACCTGACCCAGGCCCCCTTCGCCGATATGTTTTCGCGCTACGTCAACCAGGCCGCGTTGAAGCACGAAATCGAGAGAACGCTGGCCGAAAAGACTGTTTCTGAATGGGTGGCGGTTCTCAAATCCGCCGGGGCCCCAGCCGCCCCCATCCACACGATGAAGGACGTGGCCCAAGACCCCCATCTCCATGCCCGCGGCATGTTCGTCACCGTTGAAGATCCCGAAATGGGGCCCCTCACCATGACCGGCTCCGCCTTTAAAATTTCCGGCTATGACCATCGCCCGACGCGCCCCCCTGCGCCGAATTTGGACGAAGCCCGCACAGCGATCATGGAAGAGCTTGGCCGCGATCCTCAAAACCCGCGCGAACGCCGCAAAGGCCCCCCCAAAGACAGCGTCTGGTAAAGCTGGACCAACGCGCTAGCTCGGCTTCCGCCGCACGAGCTTGTCAAAGCGGCTTTTGGGCGCATAAGGCAAAGCAAGCCCGCGCAGCTCGAAGCGCTCAAACCACGCGTCCCAAGGGATGGAATCGAGCCCTTCGTGGCTTTTGAAGCAATCGAGCTGCAAAATGCCGGGCTCGCCGTCCTCGCTTTCGGTCGAGCGCAAAGTCGCGGGGCGTACGCCGTGCTCTTCCGCCCACTGACGGATTTTATCATGATTGGCAGTGGCGATCGCGGAGGCCATTGGCGCAGATCCCGGATGCGGTCAGCGAATCTGAGCGTGCAACGACCACCGCGACGAGCGTGTTCCGCATCCATCTCCACGTCGAAGTCAAAAGTCTGACCGCAAAAGCCCCTTGACCTCCCGCAGCGGCATCCCGACACCGGAGACCAAGACAAGGCGCCAAGATATGGGGCCAAGATTGAGGGGTAGCGTCCATGACTGATCTTGCCGCGCTGTTTCAGCCGTTCACCTGCCGGGGCATGACCATCAGGAACCGGATCGCCATGGCGCCGATGACCCGGAGCTTCTCCCCCGCCGGCGTGCCCGGCGCGGACGTGGCCTCTTACTATGCCCGGCGCGCCGCCGCCGATGTCGGTCTGATCATTTCCGAGGGCACAAGCCCCGACCGCAAGGCGTCCTCCTTCGACGCCAA
>JBILVS010000001.1:0-74023 GCA_044370335.1 Caulobacterales bacterium | reverse complement strand
TGGCCGACATGACGCCGGCGTTCCTGTTGGGGACGGTGGTCGCGGGCCTTCGCCGGTGCGCGGATGATCTCCAAGCGGGCGCGCTGCTTACCATCGATATTGACCGTCAGCGCCTTCGGCTTCTGCCGCTGCGCCCAGCCAAGTGATTTCCGCCGCCGCAGCATCCTCTGTTGGGATCCGCACTGAATACCGATCCCCCTTGAGCGTCAGCCGCCCCTCAGCCTGACACGATCAGCGGGGCGGCATCGCGTTCAATCATGAGAGACGCGCTTCGCCCCATCGTCCCCGAAGGGGAACCAAGATCCGCGCGGGCGTCGGCGAAAAATCCGATCCCGGGCAGGCGCCAAAGCGGGCAGAGACCGACCCAACCGGATCACTTCCGACGCTGAACGGGGGCACTGGTGGGGCACGATCGTTTTTAGAGATTTTCGCGATGCCCGGAAGTCCTTGGCAGATATGGTCGGAGCGGTGGGATTCGAACTCACGACCCCCTGCTCCCAAAGCAGGTGCTCTACCAGGCTGAGCTACGCTCCGACGAAGGGCCGCATCTAGGGCTGAACGGGCCTGCCGCGCAAGCCCCACGCCTCAGGGCAAGGGACCGAAAGCGCTGTAGGGCGCGAACAGAGCCCCGCCCTGAAACGGCGCACGGTCGTGGACAAACGGCCCAACGACATAAACCCCGGTCTCCGTGGTCGCCACGTTGGTCACATATTGGAACGGCGTTTCAATCTCGCCCGTGATCGAGCCCTCGGCATTGAGGCGCAGCACGCGCCCCTCGCCATAGATCGCAACGCACCAATGGCCGTCCGGCCCGCGCTCCAGCCCGTCTGGTCCCGCCTGATCGTAGGTGAAGCGCGCCCCGGAGCTTTGCTCCGGGATCACGACCCACACGCTCATGGCGCCGAAAGACCCGTCCTCGTTGATCGGATAGCGCAGGATCCGGCGCGAGAAATGCTCGCTGACATAGGCGAACCGGCGGCCATCGTCTTCGACGACATAGACGCCATTGGGGTAATTGAGCCCGCTCGCTACCGCATGCAGCCGTCCGTTGGGGTCCAGCCACACGACGCGCCCCACGGGCTGGCGCGGGCGGTAGAAGTCGCCTGGATCGGAGAAATAGACCCCGCCGCGCAGGTCGCTCGCCCCGTCATTGGGGTTGCGGAGCGAAACCCCGTCAAAGGTCCCAATGCGGCGCTGTTCTGCCCCGTCAGCGTCCACAACGGCAAGGTCCCCGCTCAAGTGGCATAGGACGACGAACCCGTCGCCATAGGGCGCAAGCGCTGTGGGGCCGCAATTGGGGATCGACCAAGCGTCCTCAAGAACAGTGGTTGTCCACGGCCGCGCCAAGGGCAGCGCTGATACCTGACCCGCCCCCATCTCCGCCACCCGCGCCACGTCGCCGACGATCAGCGGCCCCTCGGGGTAGGAGAATTCGTAAGGCGCCTGCTCAATCGTAGACGCCTGCGCCCTCCCCGATGGGGCCCCCACAACGGGAGCCGCCACGGTGCAGGCTGAAAGCGCCGCAAGCGCAAGGAGCCCCTTAAGCCTCCACATTCGCTTTGCCGCGCAGAAAGATCAGCCCCAACCCGCACAAAGCCAGGATCCCCGCCATGATCCAGATGATGTGCTGGCTGCCGAGCACCGCCATCAGGCCCAAGGAAGTGCCTAAGACCCCGATGATGTTGCCAAACGTGGTGATCGAATAGACCGACCCCGCGATGCGACCGCCGTGTTCGGCGTCCGCCAGCAACAACCGGATGCAAAACGGCGAGAAGAACGACAGCAGCGTGAACGGGATGAACATCATCAGGTTCGACGCCAGAATCGCGCCCAAAGGCAGCGAAGGCGTTTCCGATCCGATCGTAGATAGGATTGACCGCTTCAGCCCTTCGAAGAAGGGATCAGGATCGGGCAGGAACTCATACTGCAGCGCCCAAGGCACGACCGCGATATAGGCGGCCGCGATCAGCACGCAGACGCCCAGAAACACCGAATTAGGGTGCCGGTCCGCAAGCCGCCCGCCCCAGTAATAGCCCACCATCATCGACAGCATCGTGGTCGAGATCAACGACGACCATACAAAAATGTCGGAGCCGAAATAGGGCGTCAGTGGCCGACTCATGGCCATCTGCAGCCCCATCACGGCGATGCCGATACAGAACCCAAGCGCCAAGAGCAGGATGGATCGGTTTCTAGTCATTATCGCGATGCCCCTTCCCGGCCGCCTCTATTGGCGCCGGGCGTTGTTGCGCTCAATGGCCCGCAGGCTTTCCACGGGCGCAAAGTCATCGGTCAGAACCCGCCCGCCAGTGGGGAGCGGCTGCTCGCGCCGCCGCGCCACAATCTCGGGCAAAGGATGGCGGAAGCTGTAGCGGGTCTGAAGCGCCTGAGCTGCGGTGGCGAGCTGTTGGGCGGTTTTGCGCGGGCCGTCATAAGCGACCGCGATCACGCTCGATGCCCCCAGCGTCGAGCCCGTCCAATACTCATCCACGTTGGCGAACACGTCCTTCATGGTCGCGATGGCGGCGTCATAGAGCAGCGTGTCGGGTGCAATGTTCTGGGTGACGCAGCCCCCCACCCGCAACCGGCGGCGGCAGAGCTGGTAGAACTCCCGCGTCGTCAGATGGAACGGCACGAACGTCCCGCGATAGGCGTCGAGCTTGATCATGTCGTAGGTGTCGCGGTTGCGATCGAGGTGAATGCGCCCGTCCCCCTGGACCACGCGCAGACGGGTGTCTTCCCGAAGGGCAAAGTGCTCCCGGGCCAGCGCAATGACGGCAGGATCAAGCTCGACGCACGTGAGAGTGGCGTCGCTCATCTCGTCACGGATGTAGCTGGCCATCCGCCCGCCACCCAAGCCGATCTCCAAGATCGCCCGTGGTTGGCTTGGGTAAGCGAGTCCCGCCATCATCATTTGCGTGTATTCGAAGACGAGCCGGCCGGGATCGGCGGTATCATAGGCGCTTTCAGAGAAGAGTTGCTCGTTGACGCCGAACATCATGGTCACGACCGTGCCCTGCCGGACGACGTAGATCGTGTTGTACTGGCTTTCCCGGCGCTCAATCAGGATGCGCCGGCTGGCCTGAGCCGCGGCCTCCCGGTTCAGGGCCACAAGGCCTGTCGCGCCGAGCCCTGCGGCCCCCGCCACAGCAACGGTCCCCAGAATCGCGCCGCGTCGCGTCATCTGCGCCATGCGCCCTATCCTTCCAACGTCACAACCCCATCCCTCGACGGTCTCCTCATGGAGGAGGCAAGCGACGATTCCAAGGCAAGCTGACAGAAAGGCAGGAAAAGACAGCGCGATGGCAGGCCCTAGGGGAATCGAACCCCTCTTTTCAGGTTGAAAACCTGACGTCCTAACCGATAGACGAAGGGCCCGCGTCGCAGCGCGAGGCAAGGCGTATAGACGCGCTTTTTTGGCGATGCAAGCCCGCTCTCGCATCGTCCAAGGGGTGAACCTCAGAGGAACGCCGGCGCGGCGTCGACGAGTTCCACTTCTGCGCTCTCATTGCCCTGATAGCTGTTACGCTTGACCCGCACCGCCACATGCACGACCGCGTCCCGGGCTTGGAGGGCCTCACCCAAGGGCTCATTGGCGCAGTTGAAGGCGATGCCGCGGACGCCTTTACCGCGCGAGTCCTCCAGGGTCAGGCGGAGATGGTTCTCCCCCACTCTCTTGGCGAATTTCACTCGGACGCTGGGCAGCGCCAGAACGGGATCGGGATGCCCCGCGCCGAAGGGGCCGATCCGCTCCAAGGCGTCCACCAGACCCAGGGTGACGGCTCCCGGAGCGGCAAGGGCGTCAATGGACAGCGCCCGGGCTTCCTCGGCGCTGTCTTTGGTTTCGCAGCCCAAGGCGTCAGCCAAAAAGTCTTGGAAGGGCTCGACCTTGGCCCAGTCCATCGTGAGCCCCGCCGCCATGGCGTGACCGCCCCCGGCCATCAGCAGCCCTTCGCGCGCCGCCGCCGCCACGGCCTTGCCGAGGTTCACGCCGGTGATCGATCGGCCTGAGCCCTTCGCAGGCTCATCCGGAGCGGCGCTGCCAAGCACGATGACCGGCTTCCGCAGGCGCTCCTTTAAGCGCCCAGCAACAATCCCGATGACGCCCGGATGCCAGTGCCGGGCGCCCACAACCACGACGGGGCGCTCATCGCCTTCCGCCAGGGCCACGGCCTCGTTCACGATATCCGCCTCGATCTGCCGGCGTTCCGCGTTCAGCGTGTGCAGTCGCTCGGCAAGGCGCGCGGCGTCCTCGGCGCCGTCGGCAATCAGGAGCTGGGTGGCGAGCGTTGCTTCCCCGATCCGCCCGCCGGCGTTGAGCCTCGGCCCCAGCACAAAACCCAAATCATAGACGGTGGCGCTGTCGGTTCGGCCTGCCGCGGCGGCGAGGGCCGTGAGCCCAGGGTTCCGCTTTTGGCCGAGGATTTTGAGCCCTTGAGACACAATCGCCCGGTTGAAGCCGGTCAAGGGCGCGACATCGCAGACTGTGCCCAAAGCCGCCAAATCGAGGGTCGCGATGGGATCGGGCAAGTTGTTCGACCCGATCGAGCCGTTCTTGCGGGCGAGCCTGTTCACCGCCGCAAGGGTGACCAGCACGACGCCAGCGGCGGTGAGGGCTCCCTGTCCGCTCTCGCAGTCAGGCCTGTTCGGGTTCACCACCGCCCGGGCCGGCGGGGGCGGACCGCTCATCAGATGGTGATCCAGAACCACGACCTCGAGGCCCAGCGCCGCAGCGGCCTTGAGGGGCCCTTCCGCCGCCGCCCCGCAATCCACGGTGATGACGAGCTCAACCCCATTGGCCTTCAAGCGCTCAAACGCCAGGGCCGACGGCCCATAGCCCTCCGCTAGCCGATCGGGAACATAAAGCAGCAGATCCCGCCCTCGCGCGCGAAAATAGCGGATCAGCTGGGCCGCGCTCGTCGCGCCGTCGACGTCATAATCGGCCAGCACAGCGCAGCGCCGGCCAAGAGCGATCGCCTCTTCAATGGCTTCCGCCGCGGCGTCCATATCCTTGAAGGTGGAGGGATCAGGGAACCAGTCCCTGAGGCGGGGATCGAGAAAGCGCCCCGCTTCCTCCGGCGTGACGCCGCGGGCGGCAAGCAGGCGCGCGGCGATATCGGGCAGCCGATATTGCCGCGCCAAAACCTGCGTCGCCTGGGGGTCGGCGGACCGCTCGCGCCAACGCAGGCCCCGCAGCGACCGCTCCACGCCTAAGAAAGCCTCATCCCGATTCGCGCCCATACCCCAGCATGGGCGCTTGGAGGGCCTTGGTCTATCGGCCGGCGAAGGGGATGGTGAAGGAGACCTCCGCCCGAAGGCCGGTGGCGGAGTTCATCACAAGAGCCTGACCCTGAGCGTGGCCGTTCGAAATGCGGATGCCCCTGAGAAGCGAACCATTGGTCACTCCGGCCGCCACAAAGATCGCATCGCCCGGCACGAGTTCATCAAGGCTATAGCGCTTATCGAAATCGGTGACCCCGGTCCGGACCGCGCGGGCGCGCTCATCGTCATTACGGAACACAAGCCGCCCTTGGAACTGGCCGCCCACACAGCGCAGGGCCGCCGCCGCAAGCACTCCCTCCGGCGCCCCGCCCTGACCGATATACATGTCGATGCCGGTATTGGGGTCGGTGGTGTTGATCACCCCCGCCACATCGCCGTCGGAAATCAGGTGGACGCGAGCGCCCACGCCCCGCAGGGACGCGATGATGGCGGCGTGCCGAGGACGATCCAAAACACAGACGCCGATGTCTTTGACGTCCACGCCCTTGGCTTTGGCGAGCGCCTTGGCGTTATCCCCGGCGGGGGCGTCGAGGTCGACAAGCCCTTGAGCATAGCCCGGGCCGATGCCGATCTTGTCCATATAGGTGTCTGGGGCATAGAGAAGCCCGCCTTTCGGGGCGAACGCCATCACCGCCAGCGCATTGGCCATGGCCTTGGCGGTCAGCGTGGTGCCTTCGAGGGGATCAAGGGCGATGTCGATCTCAGGCCCTGCGCCCTGCCCCACCTCTTCGCCAATGTAGAGCATCGGGGCCTCGTCCCGCTCGCCTTCGCCGATGACGATGCGGCCACGTATGGGCATGGCGTTCAGAGCGGTGCGCAAAGCGTCCACCGCGGCCTGGTCCGCAGCCTTTTCATCCCCCCGGCCCGCCAGGCCTGAAGCGGCGGCGGCGGCGGAGAAGGCGGCCTGCGCGGCGGCGAAGGCGAGCTGGTCTGTCAGCGCGACAGCCTGGGCCATGGTCTATGCTCCTGAAAGGGCGTGATCGGCGTCCCTAGCGCTTTGTGTCTTCAATGGGAAGCACGCACGGCGCTTCGGCGACCGCATCGAGCCGACCGATGGCGTCCGCCGCCCCTTGAATGGCCTTCCGGGCGCAGGGGTGGGTGGTTAGCACGATCGGGACCAAGGGACCGGGACCCACCGGCATCTGCAGCATCGAATCGATGGAAATCTGCGCCTTTCCAAGCTGTTCCGATACTGCCGCGATGACACCGGGGCGGTCATGCACCAACAGCCGGACATAGAACCGGCCATAGTGGTCCTTTGACCCAGTCGCGAGCGCGCCCAGGGCGGCCATCGGCGTTCCGAAGGGCGCTCCGAAACGGCCGGCGGCGACGTCCAAGAGGTCCGCCGCCACCGCCGCCGCCGTTGGTCCGGCCCCTGCGCCCCGGCCGATGAAGGTCAGCGCGCCCACGGGATCAGCCTGGACGTTCACAGCATTCATCGCCCCGCCGATGGGCGCCAAGGGGTGGTCCATCCCGACCAGGACGGGGCCCACCTCAACGCTGGTCGCCACGCCCGTCTTCTCCGCCTTGGCGAGCAGCTTGATCCGATAGCCAAGTTTGCCTGCAAGTTGAATGTCGACGAGCCGGACTCCATCGACGCCCATGATGGACGCCGCGGCATAGTCGGGCTTCGTCTTGAAGGCGATGGCGGCGAGGATCGTGATTTTGTGTGCGGCGTCGAAACCGCCGACATCCATCGTCGGATCGGACTCGGCATAGCCGAGGCGTTGGGCGTCGGCCAACACCTCCTCAAAGGAGCGTCCAGAAGCTTCCATTTCCGTTAGGAGATAGTTGCAAGTGCCGTTCAGGATGCCGGACACCGCCTGGACCTGGCAGCCTGCGAGGCTTTCGCGCATGGCTTTCACGATCGGCACCCCGCCGGCCACCGCGGCCTCAAAGGCGAGCGCTACGCCTTTCTCTTCGGCGAGCGCGGACAGGGCCACTCCGTGCTCAGCCAACAACGCCTTGTTCGCGGTCACGACGTGCGCGCCCCGGCTTAAAGCCACTTCGACCGCCCGCTTGGCGGGACCATCCGAACCGCCGATCAGCTCCACGAAGACCGTGATGGAGGGATCCCGAGCCAGCTCGACCGGATCATCAAACCACGCATAGCGGGTAATATCGACGCTCCGCGACCGGGTGCGGCTGCGCGCGGAGACCGCAGCAATTTCGAGACCAGAACCGGCCAAGACCCCCTGCTCAGCGATCGCCAAAAGCCCCGCCCCGACCGTGCCGAGACCCGCAACCCCCACTTTCATCACGCGATCCCTCATTCCGCCGCCGCCGTCGGCCGACCGGCCTTTTTATTGTCAGCGAGGAACTTTTTCACGGCCCGCGCCGCCTGGCGAATGCGTTGTTCGTTTTCGACAAGCGCCAGCCTTACAAAGCCTTCCCCATGTTCACCGAAGCCTGCGCCGGGGGCAACCGCCACGCCAGCCTGCTCGACGAGTTGCTTGGAGAACGCGAGTGAACCCATCGCCTCAAAGCCCGCCGGAAGCGGCGCCCAGACAAACATTGAGGCATCCGGCGTCGGCAGAGCCCAACCCGCCTTGGCGAAAGCGTCAAGCATGGCGTCACGACGGCTGCGATAGACGCCGCGCATCTCAGCCACGCACTCCTGCGGGCCATTCAAGGCGGCGGCGGCAGCCACTTGAATCGGCGTATAGGCGCCGTAATCGAGATAGGACTTCACCCGAGCCAGAGCGGCGATCAGCCGGGCGTTGCCGGCGGCCCAGCCGACACGGAAACCGGCCATCGAGTACGTTTTCGACAGCGTGTTGACCTCAACCGCGATGTCTTTGGCCCCTTCAACCTCCAAGATTGAAGGCGGCGGGCGATTGTCGTCGAAATAAATCTCCGAATAGGCCATGTCGGAGATGACGATCAGATCGTGGGCCTTCGCGAAGCGGACGACTTCTTTGTAGAAATCCAAATCGACCGTCTGAGCAGTCGGATTGGCGGGATAGCATACGATCATCGCCATCGGCGGCGGCACGGAATGGGCGTAGGCTCGACCTAGGCCCGACAGATACTCCTCCGGTGAATGGGCCTTCACCGATCGGATGACGCCCCCCGCCATGATGAAGCCGAACGCGTGGATGGGGTAGGACGGGTTCGGCGCAATGATCACGTCGCCGGGGGCTGTGATCGCCTGGGCGAGGTTGGCAAACCCCTCTTTCGAGCCGAGCGTCGTCACGATCTCGGTCTCTGGGTTCAGCTTCACATTGAAGCGGCGGTCATAGTAGGCCGCCATCGCCCGGCGCAGCCCGGGAATGCCCCGGGACGCGGAGTAGCGGTTTGACCGCGGCTTCTTGGCCGTCTCGATCAGCTTATCGACGATGTGCTGCGGAACGGGCAAATCGGGATTGCCCATGCCGAAATCGATGATGTCGACGCCATCGGCCCGGAGCCGTGCTTTGACCTTGTTGACCTGCTCGAACACGTAAGGCGGCAGGCGTTTGACTTTGTAAAATTCGCCCTGGGACACGGGGATCAGTTCCCTCTGCTGAGGCAGGGGCCGGCCGAACAGCCCTCAAATCGGACGAACACTCAGTAGCGCTCGCGGGTTTGCTCGATCGCGCGCACGGCGTCATCTCGGAAGGCGTCAGCCTGCGCCCCCGCGTTCGCCGGCGCGGGGCTAGCTCGCTCGTTCCCCTGCAGCGCCTCACGGTCGGCCACGAGCTCCGCCTCCACGACATCCCATGCCGGGTCCGAGGCGGGAAGCGCCCGCGGCGCAGACGGCACGTCGGCGAGGTCGGGATAGCCCTGCGCAATCGCCGCGGCTTGGGCCTCAGCGAACCAAACGGGCGGTTGCGCAGCCGGGGCGCCGTCCTTCGGCGTGGCCGCACATGCGCCCAACGCCAGGAGCATCGCTCCCGCCCCGATCCGACCCATTTGCGAAGACCGACTCATCGCGCGCCTCATTGGTTAGAGCCTGTCCTATACCAGCGCGCGACGTTGTGCCAGATTGTGAGTCAAGACCAAGGCGCCAAAGGCGCCGATCGTGGGAGACATCCGATGGCGGACCCGACCGGGGGGAAATCCGCGCGCGCCGGGAAGGCGCCCGCGCAGGCTGCAAGCGTCACTCGTTCCCCCAAGCAGAAGGGCCCTAAAGCTCCGGCGGAGAAAACCAAGCCCGCCAAGGCCCGGGCCTTGGCCAAACCCAAGTCCAAAGCCGCCGCCGAGCCGCCTGCGCCAGCCCCCGCGTCTTCTGCTACGCCGGCGCCCGCCACTGCGCCCCAGGAACCAGTTTCGCTACAGGCCCTCGCCCAAGCGATGCAGCCCGGACAGCTTGGCGATCTCTCCCGCAACCTCGCCGACGCCATGACCCGGGCGAACCATGTCTTCGCCACCGCCTTCTATGACCAATCCAAAGGGGCCAATGAGCCCTGGAAGGCGGATCCCTTTGACGTCCAAGGCGCGACCAACGCCGTCTGGGCCGATCTTGCCGCCCGGCCTGAAAGCCTAAGGGACGCGCAAGCCCGCCTTTGGGAGAACTTTGCCGAGATTTGGGAGCGCCACGCCCTCAAGATGATGATGGGCCAGGCCATGGACGCGATGGCGCCCAACCGGGACAAACGCTTCCGCGATCCGGAATGGAGCACCAACCCAGCTTTCAGCCTGATGCGGGACACCTATCTCGCCACAGCCGCCATGATCACCAACCTGGTCGATAAGGCCGAGGGTGTGGACGCCGAGACCAAGCGCAAGGCGGGCTTTTTCATCAAACAGGCCGTGGACGCAGCCTCCCCGTCTAACTTTCTGCTGTCCAATCCGGCGGTTCTGCGCCAGATGATCCAAACGCAGGGCCAAAGCCTCGTGAAGGGGGTGGAGAACTTCGCTCAGGATCTCCAACGCGGCGGCGGCATGCACCTCGCCATTACCCAGACCGACATGAACGCCTTCCGGTTGGGGGAGAACATCGCCACGACGCCGGGCAAGGTCGTTTTCCGCAACGGCTTGATCGAGATCCTGCAATACACGCCGACCACCGAAACCGTCTTTGAAACGCCCCTTCTGATTTTCCCGCCCTGGATCAACAAGTTCTACATCATGGACCTTCAGCCGAAGAACTCCATGATCAAGTGGCTCGTCGATCGGGGCCACACGGTCTTCCTCGCCTCCTGGATCAATCCAGACGCCGAAATGGCGGAGAAAACCTTCGAAGACTACATGTGCGAAGGCATCTTCGCCGCTGTCCAGGCGGTTCAGGATGCCTGCGGCGCCAAGTTCATGAACACGGTGGGCTACTGCATCGGGGGCACGTTGCTGGCCGCCACCCTTGGCTATATGGCCAAGAAGGGCGATCACCGCATCGCCAGCGCCACTTTCTTCGCAAGCCAACAGGACTTCGAGATGGCGGGCGATTTGCTCGTCTTCTCCGACGAGGCGGGCCTGCGTTATCTGGCGGACCGGATCGAGCAGAAAGGCGGGCTACTGGACGCCCAGGCGATGGCGGACACGTTCAACTCGTTGCGGGCCAACGACCTGATTTGGAACTATGTCGTCGACAACTACTACATGGGCAAAAGCCCGCCGCCTTTCGACCTGCTCTACTGGAACTCAGACCAGACGCGGATGCCGAGGGCGCTTCACCTATTTTATCTGCGCTCGTTCTACCACGACAACCTGATGGCTAAGGGCGAGTTGAACCTTCTGGGCGAGGAGATCGACCTCTCGCTCGTCAAAACGCCGATTTACATGCAGTCCTCCCGCGAGGATCACATCGCGCCGTACCAAAGCGTCTATCGCGGGGCGAAGCTCTTTGGCGGCGACGTCACCTTTATGATGGCGGGGTCGGGCCATATTGCCGGCGTAATCAACCATCCGGATGCGAAGAAGTACCAGTATTGGGTCAATCCAGAGCTGCCGGCGACGGCGGAGGATTGGTTGTCGGACGCGGTGGAGCATCCGGGCTCCTGGTGGCCGAACTGGAACGCCTGGCTCGCCGAGCGCTCCGGCAAGCAGGTCAAGGCCCGCATCCCCGGGGACGGCAAGCTGAAGGTTCTGGGCGATGCCCCGGGCGAGTATGTGAAGGTGCGATCGAGCTGATTCCCCTCGTGAGAGGGGTTGGGAGTGATGGGCTGCGCCAAGCGCTTCTTCAGGTGTCGCCCCCCCACCTAGACCTTCGCGCCACCCTCTCCCAAATGGAAAGGGCGAGGGCTAGTCAAAGCCCCTCGCCCTCCTCCAGGCCCAGCACCAGGTTCAGGTTCTGCACCGCAGCGCCCGATGCCCCTTTTCCGAGATTATCGAGAAGAGCCACGAGCCGCGCCTGGCGGCTCAGCGGATCGCCGAA
The DNA here is from genome assembly GCA_044370335.1 of Caulobacterales bacterium. Lineage (GTDB taxonomy): Bacteria > Pseudomonadota > Alphaproteobacteria > Caulobacterales > Aquidulcibacteraceae > REEB509. The sequence continues at coordinate 62,445 of JBILVS010000001.1, read as the reverse complement.
GACAAAGAGTTTGAGCCCGTTCGTGCCATTGAGGCCTTCGGGGTCGAGGGTCTTTAAGCCCCGCGCTTCCTCCAGCGAAGCCACGGTGACGAACCGCTCGCCGGCATAGGCCGCCGCCAGCGCCTCCTGGACGGCTTCGATCCCCGGCGCCCCAGGCAGCGCGTCCAGCACCATCGGAACCTCCACCAGCATCCCTTGCGCGTAGCGGCCGACCGCGGGGGCAAAAAGCGGCCGCCGCGTTAGCCCACAATGGGCCTGCATCTCCGGCACGTGCTTGTGCAGGAGCGGCATGGCATAGATGCGGTAGGGCGTTTCGACGTAGGCCTCGCTCGCCTTGTCCTCGAATTCAGCGATCATCGCCTTGCCGCCGCCGGTGTAGCCCGAGACCCCGTGGCAGGTGACCGGCCAGTCGGCCGGGATGATCCCCGCTCGCACCAAGGGCGCAACAAGCGCGATGAAGCCCGTGGAATAGCAGCCCGGGTTGGAAATCCGCGGCGCCGCCTGGATCGCGTCCCGCTGGCCGGGGCGAAACTCCGGGAAGCCGTATATCCAACCCGTTGCGGTTCGGTGCGCGGTCGAGGCGTCGATGACCTTCACCGCTGGGTTGTCAATCAGGCTCACGGCCTCTTTCGCCGCCTCGTCCGGCAGGCACAGGATCACCGCATCGGCCTCGTTCGACAGCGCCGCCCGGGCCGCAGGGTCTTTCCGCCGCTCCGGGTCGATGGAGACTAGGCGCAGATCAGAGCGCCGCTCCAGACGCGCGCGGATCTGAAGCCCCGTCGTCCCGGCTTCGCCATCGATGAATACTGTGGCGACCATCGCAAGGCCTCCCTCAAGCAAAACGGGCGCTCCTTGTCGGAAGCGCCCGTCTCGATACCCTAAACTGACCGATCCGATCAGCGCTTCGAGAACTGGAAGCTCCGGCGGGCCTTGGCCTTGCCGTACTTCTTTCTCTCAACGACGCGGCTGTCGCGGGTCAAGAAGCCGTTGTGCTTCATGATCGGGCGCAGGCTCGGCTCATAATCCGACAGCGCTTTCGCAATCCCATGACGCACCGCGCCCGCTTGGCCTGAGAGGCCCGAGCCAGTGACGGTCACATAAACGTCGTACTGGCCTTCGCGATCCGAAACGCGGAACGGCTGGTTGATCATCATGCGCAGCACGGGACGGGCGAAATACACATCGCTCGTCCTGCCGTTGATGGTGATATCGCCCTTGCCGGGCTTCACCCACACGCGCGCGATGGCGTTTTTGCGCTTGCCGGTCGCATAAGCCCGGCCTTGGGCGTCCAGCTTCTGCTCGCGCAGGATGGGCGCTTCCGCCAAACGCTCCGGGGCCATCGCGCGCAGCGCGTCGAAGCCCTGCCCTTCAATTCCTTGAGTCTCAGACATGATCAGACGCCCCGGGCATTTTTGCGGTTACGACCTTTGAAATCGACGGACACGGGCTGCTGCGCCTCGTGGGGGTGAGCGGCGCCCGCATACACCCGAAGCTTGCCGAGCTGCTTGCGCGCCAAGGGGCTTTCCTTGGGCAACATGCGCTGCACAGCCTTCTCCAAGACCCGCTCGGGGAAGCGGCCGCCGAGGATTTTCTCCGCAGTCCGTTCCTTGATGCCGCCGGGATAGCCGGTGTGCCAGTAATAGGTCTTGTTCTTCAGCTTCGCGCCGGTAAACACGACTTTGTCGGCGTTGATGACGATGACGTTGTCGCCGCAATCCACGTGCGGCGTGAAATCCGCCCGATGCTTGCCCCGCAGGCGCATGGCGACAAAGGTGGCGAGCCGGCCCACGACCGCGCCTTCAGCGTCGATCACGATCCAGGGATTGGTCACCTCAGCCGGTTGGGCCGAGGGGGTCATCTGGGTGCGCATTGATCCCCTCAAGTCAGGGAGGGGCAACCGCCCCTCGTTGCAAGGCGGCGCTGATGCCTCAAGACCGCGTCCACGTCAAGCGGTCTCCGCAACTCCTTGCGGAGAAAGCGTTTTGGCGGCGGTAACGGGTTGCCGCTTCGCCGGGGCGGTCATCACAAGGGCGATCGAAGACAGCCACAACGCCACAGCGCCGCCCTGATGGATAAGGCACAGCATGAGCGGAGCATGGTTCATGACGGTGACAATCCCCAGAACCACTTGGGCTAAGAGGAGCGTCGCTGTTGAAAGCCCCAGAGCCCGTTGCGCCCCCTGCCCTTTGAAGGCAGCGGAGAGCGCCAGCCATAGGCCAAGGACGAACACGACATAGCCAAGAACCCGGTGGTTAAACTGCGCCGCTATGCCGTTTTCGATGAAGTTCCGGGCGAAGGGCTCAAGATTGCCATAGCTTGACGGGAACCACTCCCCGCCCATGGTCGGCCAGTCCCAGGCGGCTCGTCCCGCGTCGATCCCTGCGACGAGCGCCCCTAAGATTATCTGCAGAAACAAAAGTTTCAGGTAAACGATCCCGGCCCAGCGCGGCGTGACGGCCGCACCCCTCGCGGGCTGACCGAAAGCCTGCAGCGCCAACATGAAACCGATGCCGATGATGGCGAAGGCCATACCGAGATGGGTCGCGAGCCGCACGGAACTCACGTCCACACGGTCCGTGTCTCCGAGCCCGCTTGTGACCATCCACCAGCCGATAGCCCCCTGCAGACCGCCCAAGGCGAAAAGAAGCATGACCGGCCCCATTCGCCCTCGCAGCCGGCCTTTGAACAGGAAGACGAAGAACGGGACCGCAAACACAAGCCCGATCATCTTGCCCAGAAACCGGTGACCCCACTCCCAGAAATAGATGTACTGGAACTCCGCGAGGCTCATGCCCTGGTTGACGATCTGGTACTCCGTCGTGTGCCGGTAGAGGTTGAACTCCTCGGCCCAGGCCGCTTCAGTCAGAGGCGGCACAAGCCCCTTACCCAGATCCCACTCGGTGATGGAAAGCCCGCTGTCGGTCAGCCGCGTTGCGCCCCCCACCAGGATCATCGCGGCCACAAAGGCGCACACGACCAGAAGCCAAACGCCGACGGCGCTGTCCTGGGGGGCGTTGCGGGCGAACATGCGGCTCTCCATGTGATGGCGTCGTAGAGTATCGTGGCTGCGATGTGGGCGGCGCAGGCCCTCCCGCCAGCGCGACCAGCCGCCGCAGGAGGGGAAACCACCATGTCCGCCAGCGCCCGCAAGGCTTTGGGCTCCTTCGTGATCCTTGTCTATCTGCTTGTTTATGTGGTGGCGGCGGTCACAGTGGGGGAGCGACTGCATGCCAACGCTTGGGCATCGCTCGCCTTTTACGCGGTCGCCGGCATTATCTGGGTGTTTCCGTTACGCCCCTTGTTCCGGTGGATGAACGCCAAAGGCTGAGGCCCGCCGGGGAGTTAGTGATTCGTTCACCGCGTTTCTGGCATTTACCCCAGGGGTCACTGATGGGGGGTGGTCAATGGCGAAGGGCGGCTGGGCAAGGAATAGGACGGCAATTGTGGGCGGCGCCATGCTCGCCCTAGCGGGGGCGGACGCGGCGGCGCAAGGCCCGGGCGAGGCCCTGTTCGACCGCGGCAACAATGAGAGCGTGCGCGACCGCCCCCGTCCGGACTATGCCCCGATCGGCGCGCCCCTTGGCGCTTTCCGCCTTTTCCCAGCGATTGAGATCGGCGTCGGCCACAGCGACAACGTCTTCGCCGCGGAGGCGAACGAGCAAAGCGACAGCTTTGCAGATCTGCGGGGGCGCGTTCGAGTGCAATCTGAATGGTCTCGCCATGCGGTTGTGGTGACGGCGGACGGGGAACGGCGGGCGTTCGCCGATCTTGAAGACGAGAGCACAAGCGGTTGGGGCGCCGGCGCCGAAGGCCGCCTCGACCTTCTTCGCGGCGCCTATGTCTTTGCCGGCGCGGGGCTGTCCGACCGACGCGAGCCGCGCGGGGTCAATGACGCCCTGACCTTCGCCGAGCCGGTTCAGATTGAAGCGGAGCGCGCCTTTGCCGGGGCGGTGCGGGAGGCCGGCCGGGTTCGGTTGAGGATCGAGGGCGAGATCGCGCAGGCTGACTTCGCCGATGCGGCCCTCATCAGCGGCGGTCAGGTTGACCAGGACTTTCGCGACGAGGAGACCCGCACCTTACGGGGTCGCATCGATGTCGCAATCTCTCCCGATACCGCGCTGTTCCTCTTCGCCCGCCAAACCGAGCGTGATTTCGATGACGTCGGGGCGCCGACCTTGCGGGATTTCGACCAGACCCAGGCCCTGATCGGCGCAAGCTTCGATCTGAGCCGTCTTGTCCGGGGCGAGGTCGGAATCGGCTACACCTGGGCCGATTTCGCTGATCCGAGCGCGACGAGCAAAGACGGCTGGTCGGCGTCGACCACCCTTGAGTGGTTCCCTTCCGAACTCACGACGGTGCGTTTTGATCTTCGTCGGGGACTTGAGCCTTCAGGCCTGATCGGCGCGGCGGCGCTGACTGAAACGGTCGCGACTTTGCGCGTCGACCATGAGGTTCGCCGCAACATCCTGGTGGCCGCCGAAGCCGCTTACAGCGAGGCCGATCTTGCCGGGCTCGACCGGGAAGACGAGTGGACGCGCTTGAGCCTTCGGGGGGACTGGCTATTAAACAGGATCGCGACGCTCTCAGCGCAGCTCAACCACATAAGCCAGGACAGCGTCGGCGCGAACCGCGGCCGGGATTACGACCAGACCTCCGCAGTCCTCACGGCCACGGTTCAGCGTTAGCCGGTCTGCACCCCAGCATAGCGCCCCCCGAAATAGGCTAACGGCGCGCCATCGCGGGCGGCGAGGCTTTCGACCTCGCCTGCAATCACGAGATGATCGCCGAGGGGACGGGCGTCCACCGTCCGGCAGGAGAGCTGAGCCAGCGCGCCCTTCATCACCGGCGCGCCGGCGGCGCTGAACTCCCAGTCGCTCTCATCGGCGAAAGGCGCCGGCGATTTCGCAAACCGGTTGGACAGGATTTGTTGATCCGCCGCCAAGATGCTGACCCCAAACTGCGTCGCCGTGGCGAACAGTGGATAACGGCTCGCCTTGTCGTCGAGGCACCACAACACGATCGGCGGCTTTAAGGAGACCGACGTGAACGAATTGATCGTGATCCCCGCCACGCCGCCTTCCGTCTGAGCTGTAACAACCGCCACCCCGGTCGCAAAGCGTCCCAAGGCAAAGCGGAACGCCGCTGGATCGACCCCCACAGGGGACGGGGTTGCAGCGCTGGTCATGGAACGCCCTCCTTGCGGCCCCCAAAGTTGGGAAAAGCACACGTAATGTTAACAGGAGCTCCGCCATATGCGCTGCTCGTCCGCCACGGACCTAGAGTGATGGCCGCCCCAAACCAAGCCCCGATTATCATCAAGAAGGTGAAGAAAGGCGGAGACCATGGGCATCATGGCGGCGCCTGGAAGGTCGCGTACGCTGACTTCGTGACCGCCATGATGGCGTTCTTCCTTTTGATGTGGCTGATCAACACCACAAGCCCAGAGCAGCGGAGGGGCATCGCGGACTTTTTCGCCCCGGCCAGCGTCTCCGAAAGCACCAGCGGGGCCGGCGGCCTTTTGGCTGGGGAGGCCATGGCGGAAAACGGCGCCCGCCAACGCAACACCATACCCGAAGACACTCGGGAAGCCCCCGGCGATCCCGATGTGCCCACCCAAGTGGAAGACCCCAATCAGGCGAGCCCGTCGGCCTCCGCCTTCGCCGAAGCCCAGACCCGCCGCGAAGACGCTGAGTTCATGCGGGCGGAAATGGCCATCCGGCAGGCGATGGCGGATATGCCGGAGATCGCGGAGCTGAGCCGCAACCTCATCATGGACGTGACGCCAGAGGGGCTGCGCATTCAGATCATCGACCAGGAGGGTCGCTCCATGTTCGCCGCCGGCGCCACCCAGCCGAATGAGCGGGGACGCCGGCTTCTGACGGCAGTGGCGAGGGCTGTCGCGCAGCTGCCGAACCGGATGACGATCGCTGGCCATACCGACAGCGCCCCTGCTCCGGGCAGGGCCAACAACTGGGAAATCAGCGTGGACCGCGCCAACGCCGCCCGTGCGATCCTGCAGCGCAACGGCGTACCGCAGGATCAGATTTTCCAGGTTGCGGGCCGCGCGGACGCTGAGCCGCTTTATCCCGATGACCCAGAGCAGCCGGGCAACCGCCGCATCGCGATCACGCTGCTGCGAGAGGCCCCGCCCTTGCCCGAGGATCTGGGGCTTTAGGCGGACGTCCTCCCTCACGCCGCCGCTTGACGCCGCCCCTGATCCGCCCGCAGCATGCCGGAGCGTCCCTTCATCCCGAGGTTGCGTGTCCCGGCCCTTCCCCACCACCAATCTGCGGTTTTATCTCACCGCGCCGGCGCCCTGCCCTTACCTGCCCGGGCGACGGGAGCGGAAGGTGTTTGCGAGCCTTGAGACCGCAGACCCCATCGCTCTCAATGAGGCCTTGGCCGCATCAGGCTTCCGCCGATCCCAGAACATCGCCTATCGCCCCGCCTGCGACGCCTGCAGCGCCTGTGTCTCGGTTCGCGTGGTGGCCGATCAGATACAGTTGTCCCGGCGATGGCGGAAGGCGCTGAACCGTAATGCGGACCTGACCCGCGCGCTGCGCCCGGCGGAGGCGACCGAGGAGCAGTTCTGGCTCTTGAAGCGCTATCTTCTGTCCCGCCACGGCGAAGGCGGCATGGCGGAGATGACCTTTCTCGATTACGTCGACATGGTCGAGGAGACCCAGCTCCGCACCCATATCGTGGAGTACCGCTACAGCGACGGGCCTTCAAAAGACGAGTTGGCGGCGGTGGCCCTGGTGGATGTGCTGAAAGACGGCCTGTCCTTGGTTTATAGCTTTTTCGATCCGATCGATGACCGCCGCTCGATGGGCGCCTTCACGATCCTGGATCATGTGATGCAGGCCCGGGCCGCGGGTTTCCCTTACGTCTATCTCGGCTATTGGGTTCAAGGCTCGGAGAAAATGGGGTATAAGGCCGCCTTTCAGCCGCTGGAGGTGTTGAGCGCCGGCGAATGGCGCCGCTTCGATGAAGTGTTCGGCGAGGACGCCATCCTCGAGGCCATCCAAGGACAGCGCGAGGCTTAGGCCCGCGTCGACGCCCAAGGGCTCGCGATCCGCCCGCCCGCGAGCTGCGACAGCGCCAGGATCCGCTTCTCAATCGGCGGATGAGTGGCGAAGAGCCCAGCGAAATCCGCGTGGGGGTTCTCGATGAACATTTCCCGGACCTCCGCCGGCGGCCCTTCGACATGGGCGTTGCGGGAGATTTTCTGCAGCGCTGAGATCATCGCGTCGGGGTTCTTCGTCAGCTCCACCGCGCCCGCATCCGCCAGAAACTCCCGCTTTCGCGACAGGGCAAAGCGGATCACCACCGCCAAAGCATAGGACACCCCGATAATCACGAGAGCCACAACGATCGCCAGGATTGCCGCGCCTCCTCCCCCGCCGGACGATGAATCCGATCGTCCGCCGCGGTCGCGCGAAGACCCGCCGCCGATCGAGACCCCGCTGCGCAGGGCGCGGAAGCCCATTTCCCCAACGAACGAGAAGATGCCAACAAAGATAATGGAAATGATCAGGAGCCTCACATCAGCGTTGCGGATGTGAGTGAGTTCATGGGCGAGAACGGCCTCCAACTCGTCCCGGTTCAGCGTGTTCATCAGCCCGCGGGTGACCGTGACCGAATACTGCCCCTCATGGAGGCCCGTGGCGAAGGCATTGAGCGCCGGAGTTTCCATAATCCGCAGCGCCGGGGTCTTCATGCCCCGGGAAATGCAGAGATTTTCTAGAAGATTGTAAAGCTCTGGGGCATCCGATCGCTCTATCGGTTTTGCTCCCGTCGAGGCGTCGATGATGTTCTGATAAAAGGTGTAAGCGATGGCGAACCAAAGCCCCGCCCCGATCAGAGCGTAAGGCCAAGCCTCGCTCAGGCGCTCCGCCGCCCAGACGAACGGATTGGCCATAATCGCCGTATCATAGCCGCCCGCGCCTACAAGCCCCGCGTAAAGCAGAAAAAGCGCATAGGTCAGTAGGATGAGCAGAACCGGAAATCCCGCCAGAAGCAGGATGGATTTCCAGTTGTTGCTCCAAATATGGGTTTGTAGGCCATAGGCCTTGAACATGGCCCTCTAGCCCTCAAAAGCCTCAGGACTTGCCGAATGACACCTGCGGCGCGTCGTCCAGCCGGTCGCGCTCTTCGTGGCCAAGATCGAAGAACTCGCGCGGGGCGAAGCCCAAGGGGCCGGCGAAAACCACGGCAGGGAACTGCTCGCGACTGGTGTTGTACTCGCCCACCGCGCTGTTGAAGAAGCGCCGCGCGGCGGCGATCTTGTTCTCGATATCAGACAGCTCAGCCTGCAACTGTTGGAAGTTCGCATTGGCTTTTAGGTCCGGGTAGGCCTCAGAGAGGGCGATCAGCCGGCCCAAGGTTGCGCCCAAGACGCCTTCGGCTTGGCTCATGGCGGCGACATTGCCTGTCTCCTCCGCCTTCACCGCCTGATTGCGCGCCTGGATGACCGCCTCCAGCGTCTCCCGCTCGTGGCTGGCGTAGCCCTTCACTGTCTCCACCAGGTTCGGCACCAGATCGTGGCGCTGCTTCAGCTGCACATCCACATCGGCGAAAGCCTGGTTGCAGCGTTGGCGCAACGCCACCAAGCGGTTGTAGATCCCGATGCCGATGACCACCAACAGCACCAGCACGATGACAACGATCAAGGTCGTGCTCATGGCCTCTCCTGCCCTTCCCTCAAAGCCCGGACGAGCCTAGCGCCGTCCTTCGTCTTCTGTCCAATCGGCTAACCGCCCAGGGTGTCGTCAAAACGGCCCGAGCGCGAAAAGCCCCTCGGCGCCGGTTTGCCGGCGGCGGCGCGTTTACCCTGCAGCATCTCCCACTCCGGCACGGACCGGACGCGGGCGGCGCTGTCCACCCAGGTCAGGCCCTCGGCCGCGGCAAACACGGCGACGTCCGCCAGGCCCCCTTGGGCGAAGGTCTGAAGCTTGACCCCCTTGCCGCGGCTCATCTCGGGAAGTTCCGCGAGGGGGAAGATAAGCATCTTGCGGTTGTCGCCGACGCTAGCGACGAGGTCCCCCAGCGCGGGGGCCGCTGCGATCGCCCGTGCGCCGCCCGTCAGGTTCAGAACCTGCTTGCCGCCCCGCTTCTGCGCGAGCATGTCCGCTGCGGGCGCGATGAAGCCGTAGCCGTCCGAGGAGGCCACAAGCCGCTTGTCGCCCTCTTCGAAGGCGAACAACGCGATGATGTCGTGATCCTCGCCCAGCTCGATCATCAGCCGGATCGGCTCTCCGGCCCCACGTCCGCCGGGGAGCTTGTGGGCCTCCAGCGTGAAGGCGCGGCCGTCGCTGGCGAAGGCCAAGAGCTTATCGGTCGTGTCGCAGCGGACGACGAAGGCCGGCGCGTCGCCGTCCTTGAACTTGACGCCCTCAAGGTCGTCTAGGCGGCCCTTCAGCGCCCGGAGCCACCCCTTTTGGGACAGAACCACCGTCACCGGCTCTTTGGTCACAAAGGCTTCCACTGCGATCGGGCCCATGTCGGCAGAGGCTTCACCGAGCGCGGTGCGGCGGCGGCCAAAGGCGGTTTCAGGGCCGAAATACTTGCGCCGCTCCGAAAGGTCTGAGGCAAGCTTGTCCCACTGCAGGGTCTCAGACCCCAGCAGCGCCTGCAGGCCCGCCTGCTCGGCCTTCAACGCCGCGTCTTCCTTGCGCAGCTCCATCTCTTCGAGCTTGCGCAACGCCCGCAGGCGGGTGTTGAGGATCGCCTCGGCCTGCACGTCGGTCAGCTTGAAGCGCTTGATAAGGAACGGTTTCGGTTCATCCTCGGCGCGGATGATGCGGATCACCTCATCAAGATTGAGATAGACGATCAACAGGCCCGCTAAGACCTCCAACCGGGCCGCGATCTTGTCCAATCGGAACGCCGTGCGCCGTTGCAGCACCTCGCGCTGGTGAGCAAGGAACGCCACGAGCACGTCTTTCAAGCCCATCAACCGCGGGGCGCCGGTGGCATCCAGCACATTCATGTTGAGGGGCACGCGGCTCTCAAGCTCAGACAGCTTGAACAGGCTCTCCATCAGAAGCTGTGGCTCGACGCTTCGAGAGCGGGGCTCAATGACCACACGGATCGTTTCGGCGCTCTCGTCGCGAACGTCGGCCACAAGCGGGGCCTTCTTAGTTTCGATCAGGTCCGCCAGGGCCGCAATCAGCTTGGCCTTCTGCACCTGATAGGGAATTTCAGTGATGACGATCCGCCATTGCCCGCGGGTCAGCTCTTCCACCTCCCAGCGGGCGCGGACCCGGAAGCCGCCGCGTCCAGTGGCGTAGGCTTCGCGGATCCCTTCGGCGCCCTCGACGATCTGGCCGCCAGTGGGCAAGTCAGGCCCCGGCACCAGCTTGATCAGCTCGTCGACCGTGGCGTCTGGCTTGTGGATGAGATGCAGGCACGCGTCGATCAGTTCGGCGGCGTTGTGCGGCGGGATCGAGGTCGCCATGCCGACAGCGATCCCGGAGGAGCCATTGGCGAGCAGGTTGGGAAACCCGCCCGGCAGGACCACCGGCTCTTCGTCCTGCCCGTCGTAGGTCTCGCGGAAATCGACGGCGTTTTCGTCGATCCCTTCTAGCAGAAGCTCCGCCGCCTTGGTCAGGCGGCTTTCAGTGTAGCGCATGGCGGCGGGGTTATCGCCATCGATGTTGCCGAAATTGCCTTGGCCGTCGACCAGGGGATAGCGGACCGAGAAATCCTGCGCCAAGCGCACCATGGCGTCGTAGATCGCCTGGTCGCCGTGGGGATGAAAGCCGCCCATCACGTCGCCCACAACCTTGGCGCTTTTGCGCAAGGGATCGCCCGACCCGAGCCCCATGCGCCGCATCACGTAAAGGATCCGTCGGTGCACCGGCTTCAGTCCATCGCGCACATCCGGCAAAGCCCGGCTCGTGATCGTGGAGAGGGCATAGGCCAGATAACGCTTGGCCAGCGCATCGGAGATCGGTTCGTCGATGATGCGCCCGCCTTCGGGGGGCAGCGCGCCGAAATCGTCCGCCATGCTTGGTCCTCTCGCCCGGCTTCTCGGGCCGAATCAATCCTTTAAGCCTACAGTCGACCGCTCATTCCCAAATGCTCTATTAACCGTCTTCGCGCGTCCGGCAGTCCCTCGCCTTTGGGGTCTGCGATCCGCCGCTCCAGAAAAAAGCCGGTGAGCGCAAAAGCGTCCGCCACGTCGCCAGGTTTAAGCGGCGCCTCGGGATCGGTGAAAAAGGCCGGCAGCGCCAAAAGCTTGTCGGCGAACTCGGCCGCTGCGTCACGGTTCGCCGCGCGCCCGCTTTTGGGGCTGACATAGGCCAAATTGTCCGCCACGCCCGTGAGCGCGCAGCGACTGAGATCAAGCCCATAGCCCGCCGCGGTCAGGAGGCCGAGCTCAAAGCGGGTGTAGAGCGCCGGCCACAACACCGGCTCTTCAAACCCGTCGAGCACGACGCTGAGCGCTTCATACACTTCGGGATGAGCCTGCCGTTCGGGGAGCGCGAGGCGGATCAACGCCACAGCGCTCGTCAGCGCGTTCAAAGCGGCTTTGTCCTCCAGCAGGACGGCGGCGACCCCCGTCTCAAGCTCAATCGGGGCAAAAAACCCCAACTGTTCAGCGAGCCTGGCCTTCCAGGTGGCGTGCACTCGGTTGCCGGCCTGGAGCACGCCCCCCATGCGCTGACCGCTATGCACCACCCCTGCCACCCGGCCGTGTTCAGCGGACAACACCTCCGCGATGGCCTTACCCTCGCCGAAAGGCTTGGCGCCGAGGACGATGGCCGAACAGGTCCATTCCATCAGAGGTCGAAATCCAAACCCATGGCGTCAAAGCGCTCCCGCTCCTCCGCCCAGCCTTCCCGCAGCTTCACGGTGAGGAAGAGATGGACGCGGCGGTCAAACAGCGTCTCAAGCTCTTTCCGCGCCGCTTGGCCGATAGCCTTGATCGTTGCGGCGTTGTCGCCGATGGCGATCTTGCGTTGGCTTTCCCGCGCCACATAGACGATCTGATCAATCCGCGCCGATCCGTCTTTGCGCTCGTCCCAGCTTTCGGTTTCGACGGTCGTGTCGTAGGGCAGCTCGTCATGCAGGCGCAGCATAAGCTTTTCCCGCGTGATCTCGGCCGCCAGCACCCGCGCCGGCGCATCCGCGGCCTGATCTTCAGGATAATGCCACGGCCCTTCCGGCATCTTGGCCGCAAGCGCTGAGGCCAAGTCTTCGATCCCCGACCCCGTTCGGACCGAGATCATGAACACCGCCTCATGACGGCTGGGATCAAACAGCTTCTGCGTGATGGCCAACAGATCCGGCCTTGCCATGGCGTCGACCTTGTTGAGGACGAGGATCGCTTTGGCCCCGGCCTCCTTCAGCCGAGCTTCCACCTTTTCGGCGTCTTCGACCGCATGCACCTCCGCCCCGGAGGGCTTGCCGTCGAGAACCCGCGCCTGAGCCGGCGCGTCGACGAGATGCACGATCGCGTCGGCGTCTTCCATCGCGGCGAAAGCGGAACGCACCATGGCGCGCTCAAGCTTCCGCTTGGCGGCGAATACGCCGGGGGTGTCGACGAGAACGATCTGCGCGGCGCCACGGATGGCGACCCCGCGTAGGGGAAAGCGCGTTGTTTGCACTTTATGGGTCACGATCGCAACCTTGGATCCGACGAGCGCGTTCACAAGGCTTGACTTGCCCGCATTGGGGGCGCCGAGTATAGCGGCGAAGCCGCACCGGCGCTGTTCGTTAGACATCGACGCCCGCCTCCTTCAACAAGGCCCGAGCCGCAGCCCTTTCCGCCTCACGTTTGGACGATCCAGCGCCCCGCGCCGCGACGGCGGGCGGCGCGCTCGCCTCCACCACAAACACAGGGGCATGGTCTGGCCCGCTCCGTTCCATGACGATATACTCAACCGGTCCATATCGTAGGGCCGCAGCCCACTCTTGCAGCACGGTTTTCGGATCCTGCGGTGGAGCGGCGGCCTCCTTCAACTCCTCGGCGAAGTAGCGCAGCACAAAGGCCTCAGCGGCGGGCATGCCGCCATCGAGATAAAGCGCTGCGATGAGAGCCTCGCAGGCGTCGGCGAGGATGGCTTCCTTGTTTCGTCCGCCGGAGCGTTCCTCCGCCGCCGACAGCCACAGCGCAGATCCCAAGCCCGCGCGCTTGGCCGCCTTGGCGCAGGCGACACGGTTGACAACGCCATTGAGCCGCGGGGCAAGGCCATTCTCGCCTTCGCCTGGATAATCGTCAAAGAGGCGCTTGGCGACGATGAGGCCGAGCACGCGGTCGCCCAGGAACTCCAAGCGTTCATTGATAGGCAGGCCGGGGCGACCGTCCTGGGCGCTGGCGTGCGTAACGGCCTCGATAAGAAGCGAGGGGTTGACGAACCGGTAGCCCCAGGTTTCCGCGGCCTTCCGCGCCGCCGCCGCAATCCGCGCCGAGTCGCTCATTCCACAGACCTCAGGAAGCGATCGGCGCGGAAGCCTGTGAACCAGGTCCAAGGCGCGACGGTGGTGGAGTTGTCGAACGACACGAAGACGAACTGGGCAGGTCCGACAAGATGATCCGCCGGCACAAATCCGACGGGGGGCGGCCCGATGCAGGGCGCGGGCGCCTCCACGTTCCAGCCGGTCGGCTCTCGCTCACAAGGCGCGCGGCTGTCCTCGGAGTTGTCCCGGTTGTCGCCCATCATGAAATAATGGCCATCGGGAACGGTCCATTCGCCATTGTCGAGGTCACCCAGGGGCGTGCTGTCGTAGGTGGTGTAGGTCGGGCCGTCGGGCAGAGTCTCCGCGTAGGCCTGCACTGCAAGGCCAATGCCCAAAGTCGGCGTAATCAAATCCGGTTGCAGCGTCCTTTCGATCGTGACGAAGTCCGCCGCACCGGCTGGTCGGATCGAGAGCACGCCGCCTGTGACCCGGATCGTGTCTCCGGGAAGGCCGACGAGGCGCTTGATGAAGTCCCGGTCCGCCTGCGCGGGCGGACGAAACACCACAAGATCGCCCCGCTGCGGTGCATTGCCGAAGAGCCGCCCCGCCGGCAGCAGCCGCTCCAAGGGCGCAAAGGAGAACCGGCTGTACCCGTAAGACCACTTGGTGACGACAATGTAGTCGCCGACCAGCAGCGTTGGCTCCATGGAGCTTGAAGGGATGCGGAACGGTTGGGCGATCCAGAACCGAATGCCGAACGCCAGAATTAACGCGTAGATGATCGTGCGGACGTTCTCCCAGATCGCAGCGACGATCGACGAACTGGGCGCGGTTGCGGTGGTCATCAGACTGGTTCGCCTTCTGGCTGAGTCGTCACGTCCGGCCGGACCGGCGGTGGGCTGGCCAAAAGCACGTCGCCTTCTTGCCATGCCGATCAGGCGCGGCCAAGGGCGTCGGCGCAGAGGGCCCCGAACCCGGGGCGCCCCTCTAGTCCAAAGGCTTGAGGAACCGCTCGGCCCTGAAACCCGTGACCCACGTCCATGGCGCGAGGGTCGTGGTGTTGTCGAACGAGACCAGCACGAGCCGCGCAGGGCCGACGAGGCGATCGGACGCGATGAACCCCACCGGCGGGGCATCTGCACACACCTCGCCGCCCCCTTCCCCAGGCAAAGCCGGACGCAACGGGCACCGAACCCGGCTGTCGCCGGAGTTGTCGCGGTTGTCGCCCATCATGAAAAAGTGGCCGTCAGGAACGATCCATTCCCCATCGTCCAAGGCCGCCCCTGCGCCGAAGTCATAAGTGACGTAGGTCGGCCCGCCCCAAGGCAGGGTTTCTTCGAACGCCTCGGCCTGGCCGAAGGGGGTCTGTGGCGTCGCTACATCCGGGCGGAGCGTTCGGGTCACTTCGGTAAACGCGGCATCGCCGGCCCGGCGTATCGAAAGCACGCCGTCATCGATCCGGATGGTGTCGCCAGGCATGCCGATGAGCCGCTTGATGAGATCTATGTCAGGCTGCGCTTCGGAGCGGAACACGACGATGTCGCCCCGATCCGGGTCGCGGCCGAACAACCGCCCATCCGGCAGAAGCTTTTCCAAGGGCGCAAAAGAGAAGCGCGTGTAGCCGTAGGACCATTTCGGCACCACGACATAGTCCCCAACCTGCAGGGTGGGCTCCATGGAACCGGAGGGAATGCGGAACGGCTGCGCGATCCAGAACCGCAGGCCAAAGGCCAACAAAAGCGCCCAGAAAATGGTGCTGACATTCTCCCAGATCGCGGCCAGGGCCCCTGATCGTTGCGTCGGCGTGGTCATGGCGCGTCTTCTACCCCCTTATTCGCGCCGCCGGACCTCGTCTTCCCCCAAAGCCGAGATCACAACAAACGCCTGCGCCCAGGGATGATCATCCGAAAGGCTTACATGGATGAAAGGATTATAGCCCGGCGGGACAAGACTGGCCAAGCGCTCGGCGGCGCCTCCTGTCAGCGCCATGGTCGGTTGCCCGCCGGGGAGGTTCACCACCCCCATATCACGCCAGAAAACGCCGCGGCTGAGCCCAGTCCCCAACGCTTTGGCGCAGGCCTCCTTCGCAGCGAACCGCTTGGCGTAGCTTGCGGCCCGCGCATGCGCCCGGCGATCCGCCCTGGCGCGTTCGGTAGGGGTGAAACAGCGCTCCATGAACCGCTCGCCATGGCGCTCGAGCGTGGCCGCCACCCGGCGGATATCCACAAGATCAGATCCGATCCCGAGGATCACGCCGCCGCGCTCGCCGCGCCGCGCGCCTGATCCATCAAAGACCGCATGCGCCCGACCGCGCCGTCCAGGCCGATGAAAATCGCTTCCCCTACGAGAAAATGGCCGATGTTCAGCTCCATAATTTGGGGAATGGCCGCCACCGGACCGACGCTGTCAAAGGTAATGCCGTGCCCGGCGTGAACCTCCAGGCCCCGTTCGGCCCCCAAAGCCGCGGCTTCCTGCAACAGCTGCAGTTCGTGCTCTGCGCGGATGGTGTCGCCCATGGCCAAAGCCTCGCAATAGGCGCCGGTATGCAACTCCACCACTGGTGCGCCCAAAGCCTGCGCCACCGCCACCTGCACAGGATGGGGATCGATAAAGAGCGACACCCGGGCGCCGGCGTCGCTCAAGGTCCGGACGAAGGGCGCCACGGTGTTGTGGTGCCGCGCCACATCAAGCCCGCCTTCGGTGGTGCGCTCTTCCCGCCGCTCCGGCACAAGGCAGACCGCGTGCGGCCGCGCCCGAACCGCGATAGCGAGCATCTCGTCGGTGCAGGCCATTTCCAGATTGATGGGGAGGCTGACCGCCACAGCGAGACGAGCGAGGTCATCCTCCCGCACATGCCGTCGATCTTCCCGGATATGCAGCGTGATGCCGTCGGCGCCTGCCTCGGCCGCCATCCGCGCGGCCCTGACCGGATCAGGGTGCGGCCCGCCGCGGGCGTTTCGGATGGTGGCAACATGATCGATGTTCACCCCCAGCCGCAGCGGCCGCGGCGGCGAAGCGATCGGCAACACGCTCATCTCGTCTCCTTTGCGCCCGAGGGATTTCAGCCGCGCTGGCGGTGCACGTCTCGCACGGCTTTAGAGGTGCGCAACGCAGCGATAATATTGGTGAGGTGTCTAGCGTCCGCGACCTCGACGTCGAAAACGAGATCGAAGAAGTCCACGCTCCGACGGGCGGTGCGAATATTGAGGATATCGCCCTCGTTCTCTGCGATGATCCGGCAGAGCTGAGCGAGCACGCCACGGGCGTTCTCCACCGTCACCAGGAGCCTTGTGACCGCGACGGCTCCGTCGCGGGCTGCCTTTGTCCAGGCCAGATCAATCCAGTCTTCGCCCTCCCCCTCAAGCGTGGCGAGGGTTTCGCAATCGATGGTGTGGATCACCACGCCACGCCCCGATTCCTGAACGCCCACGATCCGATCGCCGGGGATGGGCGAGCAGCAGGACGCAAAATGCAGGGAAACGCCGGGGGTCAGCGCGCCGCCTTCGACATAGAGGCGCGCGCCGCGATCATCGATGGCGGTGCGGGCATGGTCGCGGTTAATCCGGTCCGCAAGCCCCGGAAATGCCGCTGACGCCACAGCCACGGCGCGGATCTCGCCGGCGCCCACCGCCACAAAGAGGCTTTCGGCGTCCTCATGGTGCAAACGGGCCGCGGCGTCTTTCAAGGACACCTCCGCCAGATCGTGGCCGTAGCGGTGCAGCGCATGCGCCACGAGGTCTCGCCCAAGCTTGGCGAACTCCGACCGCCGCGCCGCCCGCTCCAGCCGCCGTTGCGCGCTTTTCGCCCGGCCCGTCTTGGTCAGGTTTTCCCAGCCCGGCACCGGCCCGGGTTGGGCCGCACGAATGATCTCCACCACATCACCATTGCGCAGCGCCGTGCGGAGCGGCGCTTCCTGATTGTTGACCTTCGCTCCAATACAGGTGTCGCCGATGTCGGAATGCACCGCATAGGCGAAGTCCAAAGCCGTCGCCCCTTGCGGCAGCGCGATCAACTCGCCCTTGGGGGTAAAGGCGAAGACGTGGTCAGAATACATCTCGAGCTTGGTGTTCTCGAGATAGTCCTTGGCGTCGCCGCCATGGTCGGCGATCTCCAGAAGCGACTGCACCGCCACCCGCGGATCAATGCCCTTCGCCGCCGCGCCTTCCGCGTCAAAGCCATAGCTCTCGTTCTTGTAGCGCCAGTGCGCCGCGACCCCGACTTCGGCAGCCTCATCCATTTCCTGGGTGCGAATCTGAATCTCGACCCGCACATTGCCCGGGCCGATGACGATGGTGTGGATCGACTGATAGCCGTTCGGCTTGGGGTTGGAGATGTAGTCCTCGAAGCTGTCGGGCAGGCAACGCCAAGTCTGGTGAATAAGGCCGATGGCGCGATAGCATTCATCCGGCACGTTCACGATGACCCGGAAGGCGTAGATATCCGCTAGGTCCTGGAACTGGATGGCCTTTCGCTCAAGCTTTCGCCAGATCGAATAAGGCTGTTTTTCGCGGCCATAGACCCGAACGTCGATCATGGCCGCATTCAGAAGCTCGGTCAGCTTCTGGGTGATGATGGCGACATTGGCGCCCTTCTCTACCCGCAGTTGCTCAAGGCGCTCCTTGATGGCGGTCTCAGCTTGCGGATAGGCCTCGTGGAAGGCTAGCGCCTCCAACTCCCGCGCCATCTTCTCCATCCCGATCCGGCGGGCGAGCGGGGCGTAAATCTCCAGCGTTTCCTTGGCGATCCGGCGACGACTCTCCGCTTTGGGGTGATGTCTAAGGGTGCGCATGTTGTGGAGCCGGTCCGCCAGCTTGACAAGGAGCACACGGACATCCTTGCTCATGGCCAGGATGAATTTCTGCAGGTTCGCCGCCTGCTTGGCCGGGGCGTCTCCCTTTTCAAGCTGGGAGAGCTTAGTCACCCCCTCCACGAGTTCAGCGATGCCGTCGCCGAACATTGCAGCAATGGCGTCGCGGGTGGCTTCTGTGTCTTCGATGGTGTCGTGAAGCAGGCCTGCGACGATGGCCGCGGTGTCCAGCCGATACTCCGTCAGGATCCCGGCTACCTCGATGGGGTGGGCGAAATAGGGATCGCCGGAGTGGCGCTTCTGATGCCCGTGCATTGCAGTGGCGTAAACATAGGCCCGGTTCAGCAGGGCCTCGTCCACGTTCGGATCGTACGCGCGAACACGCTCCACCAGCTCAAACTGGCGGAGGTAACGCGTGCGAGGTGGGGGCGCCGCAGGGGATAGGTCCTGCGTCGGCTGCGGAGTGGCCAGGGCCGCTCCTTCGCCCATGGGTCAAGCGCCCCCCATGGCTCAGTACCGCTCGTCGCGCTGGGCTTCGGCTTCCGCCTGAAGGGCCCGAAGCACTTCTTCTTCGGTAGTGTTGACCGGCGCGGACAGCGCCAGCTTATCCTGCTCGCTTTCGGCTTTCGCCGCCGGCTGCACGTCCTGAAAGGTCGACACAAGGCTGTCGCGCAGGGCTTCGGGGCTCACCGCCAGTTCTGCGATCTCCCGCAGAGCCACCACGGGGTCTTTATCCCGGTCGCGGTCAATCGCCGGCAAAGCTCCGGACGAGATCGCCCGGGCCCGGTGCGCGGCAAGCAACACCAGGGAAAAGCGGTTGGGAACCTTATCGACGCAATCTTCAACGGTGACGCGGGCCAAGGAACTATCCTTTTGCGATGCAAGAAACTGGGAAGGTAGCGCGCCCCGCGCAGGGTTTCAAACGCTTCCCTTGTCCCAAGGGCCAATTCGCTGCAGTGCGGCATGATCAGGGGCCGCCGCCAACAGCGCCTGGACCCTTTCGCCGGTGACCGGATGCCGCCAGCCGGGAGCGATTTCCGCCAACGGCGCAAGCACAAACGCCCGGCCCACAAGGCGGGGATGAGGGATTTGGAGGCCCCGTTTCCCCTCCAGACGAAGGTCAGCCCAGGCGATCAGGTCCAAATCCAGCGTCCGGGGCGCATTGCGACGCTCCCTCACCCGTCCGAACGCCGCCTCCACCTTGTGCAGGAGGGCCATGAGCGAATCCGGACCCTCCGCCCATGCCTCTATGGCCAGACAGGCGTTCACAAAAGGGGGATCGGCCCGATTCGGCCAAGCCGGACTGAGCCAGAAGCTTGATCGCCGCCGGACGTTAAGCCCATGTGACGCCAGCGCTTCGCCCGCGCCGGCCAAGAGGGCCGCGCCGGCGAGGCCGCCGAAGGCTACGTTGGTGCCCAGCGCCACGATCGCTTCGGCGTCATGCTTTAGCGGAAAGGCCTCATTGCCCGATGACATCTTCCCTCGCCGCCTTGATCCACCCCAACGACCGGGTTGGCCTGTTCATTGATGGGGCCAATCTCTACTCGGCCGCCAAGGCGCTGGGTTTCGACATGGATTACAAGAAACTTCTACAGGAGTTTCGCCGCCACGGCCAATTTGTCCGAGCCAAATACTACACAGCGCTTTTGGACGATCAGGATTTCTCCCCGATCCGCCCCTTGGTCGATTGGCTCGACTACAACGGCTACAGCGTCGTGACCAAGCCCGCCCGTGAATACACCGACGCCACCGGCCGCCGTCGCATCAAAGGGGACATGGACGTCGAGATCACGGTGGACCTGATGGAATCCGCCGCCCACCTCACCCATGCGTTCCTGTTTTCCGGCGACGGAGACTTTGTGGCCGTCGTCGAAGCCATGCAGCGCAAGGGCGTGCGGGTGACAGTCGTCTCGACCACCCGCTCACAGCCGCCGATGGCGGCGGACGATCTCCGTCGGCAAGCGGACGCCTATTTGGACCTGACCGAGATCGCCACTCTCGTTGGGCGGCCGCCTCGGGAGCGGGCGCAGAGCCGCTACGATGACGAAGACAGCGACGATCTATGACCCTTTCGCCGGAGCCGCCGCCAGAGGCGCCGAAAGACTGCCCGTTGTGCCCAAGGCTAGTGGCGTATCGGGAAGCCAACGCGACAGCGGAGCCTCTTTGGTTTAATGGGCCAGCCCCGTCGTTTGGAGATCCAAACGCGGCGCTGCTCATCGTGGGGCTTGCTCCAGGACGGACGGGGGCGAACCGGACGGGCCGTCCCTTTACCGGCGACTACGCCGGCGATCTTCTCTATGGGACCTTGTTGAAACTCCGCCTCGCGGAAGGGGTTTACCGCGCGGACCCGGAAGACGGCCTCAGGCTGAAGGGCTGCATGATCAGCAACGCGGTCCGCTGCGCCCCGCCGGAGAACAAGCCGACGCCAGCCGAAATCGCCGCTTGCCGGCCGTTTCTGGCGGCCCGGATCGCGGCCCTGCCGCAACTCAAGGCGTTCCTCGCTTTAGGCTCCATCGCCCACCAGAGCGTGTTGCGGGCCTATGGTTTGAAGCCTACGGCCGCCAAATTCGCCCATGAGGCGGCTTTCACCCTTCCCACCGGCGCGGTGCTGGTCTCCAGCTACCATTGCTCCCGCTACAACACCCAGACTGGGCGGCTCACGGCGGTCATGTTTGAAAACGCGATGCTCAAGGCCAAAGCGGCGGCGGGGCTTTAGCCGCAAAGCCCTAGCCTTTGTCCCGCAACAGCCGCCCCTGTTCGCGCTTCCAGTCTCGATCTTTGCTGGTGGCGCGTTTGTCGTGGAGCTTTTTGCCCTTGGCGAGGGCGATCTCGAGCTTGGCGATCCCGCGGTCGTTGAAATAGAGCTTGAGCGGCACAATCGTGCGCCCTTCCCGCTCCACGGCGCCAAAAAGCCGGTTCAGCTGACGCTTATGCACCAGAAGCTTCCGCGGCCGGCGCGGCTCATGGTTGAACCGGTTGGCCGGGCCATATTCGAGGATATTGGCGTTGATCAGGAAAAGCTCGCCCCGCTCTGGACTTGCATAGCTTTCGGTGATCGTGGCGCGGCCCATGCGGCAGGCTTTGACTTCCGTACCCGTGAGCACGATGCCAGCCTCAAACGTGTCCTCGATCAGAAAGTCAAACCGCGCTCGGCGGTTCTCTGCGATGAGCTTGCTCACAGGCCCGCCTCCACAAGAGCCGCCCGCATTTCCTCATCCAGGCCGGCCGGCGGCGGGACCAAGGGCAGTCGCACCGCATCGTCGCACAATCCCAACAGGCTCAGGCAGCGCTTTGCAGGAGCCGGGCTCGGCGCAAGGAACAAGGCCCGGTGCAGGCGCACAAGGGTGGCGTTGATCCGCTCGGCGGACGCGTAATCGCCTTTCAGAGTCGCATCCTGCATCGCGGCAAAGGCGGCAGGCGCCACATTGGCGGTCACGGAAATGCAACCCACGCCCCCTTGCGCGTTGAACCCAAGGGCTGAGCCGTCGTCGCCGGACAAAAGCGCAAAGTCCTCCGGCACGAGCGCCTTGTGACGCGGAGTGCGGCTCAGATCGGCCGTGGCGTCTTTCAGGCCGATGGCGTTGGGCAGCTGCGCGATACGCCCCAAGGTCTCCACCGCCAAATCCACGCCGGTCCGAGACGGCACGTTGTAAACCACGAACGGCAGGGCCACAGCGTTCTGCAGGACTTCATAGAAGGCGATCAGGCCTTCCTGGCTGGGCCGCACATAATAGGGCGTCACCACCAAGGCCGCATCCGCGCCTTCGGCTTTGGCGAACGCCATCCGCTCGATCACATCGCCAATCGCGCCGCCGCCGACGCCCGCCACAACAGGCGCCCGGCCCCGGGCCGTCTCAATCGTCAAGCGGATGATGCGTTGCAGCTCTTCCGCCGTCAAAGCGCTCGCCTCGCCCGTGGTCCCACAGGGCACCAGCCCGTGCGCGCCCGCCGCTAGCTGGCGCTCCACCAACGCCACGAAAGCGTCCTCGTCCACCGCGCCGTTTCGGAAAGGCGTCACCAGCGCCGGAAGCGATCCTTTCACAATCACAATAGGCCCATTCCCTTCCCGCCACTCCGCCCAAGGCCGCCTTGAAGCGCGACGGCCGGAGATGGACTGACTTTAACGAGCCGCCGCCTTCGCGGCGCCCAAGAATCCCCAGAATCGCTGCATAGCCTTGAGCTTGACTGTGTGTGGCACAGGTCGCGCAAGGTGAGCCAGAGGTTCGGCCCCCTGAGCGTCGGATCTGGTTGTGCTAAGAGGATTAAGCGCCACGCCGCGATGATCGCAAGCGGCGGCGGCTTTGGGGGTCAGGATGGGTCGTCAGGTGAATTGGCGCCGAATACTGGGAGCCTCGCTCGTCGCGGTGGCCGCGGCCTTGACGATCTCGGCTCTGTCCCGGGATCCGCAGGCGGCCGCTGCGGCCTCGGCCGACGCGGCGGAGTATGTCGCGCCTTTGTCGTTGGCTTCTGGCGAACTCGCCGCGCTGCAGACGGGCGTAGCGGCGGCCGATGCCGGGCGCTGGTCGGAAGTGGCCTCCCTCAGCCAATCGGCAAGCGATCCTTTGGTGCGCCGCTTCCTGCAGTGGCGGCTCGCAGTGGACGAAAACGCCCCGCAGAGCTTCTCGGTCGCGTATGACGCGTGGCGCGAACTCGCCGAATGGCCCGGCCGCGCCACAGTGCGCGAACGGCTGGAGCGCAACGCCTTGAATGCGGGGCTTTCGTCGCAGGAGTTGGCGAGCATCCTTGAAGACGGCGGCGGTCCGACCACGGGCGACGGCAAAGTGGCGTTGGCCCAAGCATATCTCAACCTGGGCCGCGCTGAACAAGCCACAGCTCTCGCCCGTGACGCCTGGCGTCATGATCGGCTGTCGCCACAGGCGCAGGCGGTCGTGCGCAGCACGTTCGCGTCCGCCCTCAGCCAGGCCGACCACAGGGCGCGGGTGGATATTCTTCTGTGGCGGGAGGCTTATAGCGAGGCCCGGGCCCTGATGCCGGAGATCGGCTACCACGACCGCCTCGTGGCGCAGGCGCGGATCGCCCTTCAGACACGCCCGCGTCGCGGTCTGCAGGCGGCGGTCGACGCTGTGCCCGCTTCGCATCAAGATGACCCGGGCTTCCTCTATGATCGGGCGGACTACATTATCGACCAGGGGCGCTGGGACGACGCCGCCCCCTACACGGCCCGCATTGACGCCCTCGCCGCTCCTCTTGCGGCCCGTGATGAGATCTTCCGGCAGAAGCGCGCCTTCGTGACCCGCCATTTGCGGGCGGGCCAGGCCGAGCGCGCCTACCGCATGACCCAGAACCACGGCATGACCTCCGGCGAGCAATTCGCCGATGCGGAGTTTTTGGCGGGTTGGCTGTCGCTTCGTTTCCTGGAGGAGGCCCGCCGCGCTGAGGGCAACTTCCAAACTCTGGCCCGCGGCGTGTCCTCGCCAATCAGCCTGGCGCGAGGCTACTACTGGCTTGGGCGCGCGCATGAAGCCCAGAACGAGGACGCCGACGCCGAAGCCGCCTACCGGATGGCGAGCCAATACACCTATACCTATTATGGCCAGCTCGCGGCGCAGGAGATCGACTCCAACCCCGTTATCGCCTTCCCCAACACGACCGTGATCCCCACGGAGGTGCGCGAGCGCTTTGAGCAGCGCGAACTCGTTCGCGCCCTGCGTTTTGTCGCCCAGGCGGGCGACCAGCAGGACTTCCAGCGCATAGCCTTCCACTTGGACGATCAGCTGACCGATCCGTTGGAGCTCGAGCTCCTGGCCGCTCTCGCCCGGGAGAACAATTATCCCTTGAGCGGCGTCCGCAACGGCAAGGCCGGGATTTTCCGGGGCGTACTCGCCCCCAACGCCGCCTATCCGGTCATGACTCTGCCGGCGAATGCGCGCCAGCCGGGGCGACCGGAGGCCGCCCTCGTGCACGCCATCATTCGCCAGGAGAGCGAGTTCGACCCTCGCGCCTATAGCCGCGCCGGCGCCCGCGGCTTGATGCAGCTGATGCCCGCCACCGCGCGGATCACCGCCAACCGCGAAGGGATCCCCTACTCGCTATCGGGCCTGATGGATGATCCCGAATACAACGTGACCTTGGGCGCCCGGCACCTTCAGGATCTCTTGGACGAGTGGAACGGCAGCTACATTCTCGTTATCGCCTCCTATAACGCGGGATCAGGCCGTCCGCGGCAATGGATCCAGGAGTTGGGCGATCCGCGCTCCCGCGACGTCGACCCCATCGATTGGGTCGAACAGATCCCGTTCTCGGAAACGCGCAACTATGTGCAGCGGGTGATGGAAAACCTCCAGGTGTATCGCCACCGAGTGTCCGGCGAACCAGCTGAGATCCGCCTGCAGCAGGACCTGCGGCGCGGCGGTTAAGCGGGTTACTGCGCCGGGGGCGGCTGGGGCACGATGCCCCGACACCCCAGCGAGGACCCATATCCCCGCAGGAAGGACCGGCGCATTTGCCCCATCTCAAAGGCACGGATAGCTTCCCGTTCCGCCCGGTTTGCGCCGCTGGCCGAGCGCACCCAGCCACGGAACGGCAGAATATCGCCGGTCCCGCGGACCGCATCGTTTGCGGCGTCGGTCGCCAGATCGGCTCCGCGCTCCGACCAGTTCCGGTCGTCCTGCCCGGGCTGATAGTTCTCGGCGCCGAGCACGGCGTCCAACTGGCCGATCTCATAGGCCACCGCTGTGCACCCCGCGGCGAGCGTCGTGGTGTCATAGGGGTAGCGGATGGCGGCCAGAACCGGAGGAATCTCCTCTCGGATGAGGTTCAAATCCCGCAACGGCGTTGTCGCCGCATCCCCCATGCTGTCGCGGATTTCGCCGGCCCGATTGCGGCGATCCTCGCCATCCGACGCGCACGAGGCGGCGCCCAAAGCCCCGACCAGAACCAAAATCGCGCCCCATCCCTTGAACCGCATGGCTGCTCGTCTCCGCTTGCTCTGATCCGCTTGGCGGACCGATGCGCTTCTTTTATGGCATAGCATCCATGTTGCCTATCGACGAGGTCCTGCCTGCGCTTTGCGACGCCCTGCGGACGCGGGGCGAGGCAGTGTTGGTGGCCCCACCGGGCGCGGGCAAGACCACCCGCGTGCCGTTGGCGCTTCTTAAAGAGCCGTGGCGCGGGGACGGTGCAATCCTTGTCTTGGCCCCCCGGCGCATCGCCGCCCGGGCGGCGGCGGGCCGGATGGCGTCCAGCCTTGGGGAGCCGGTCGGCGCAACCGTCGGCTATCGCGTACGGTTGGACGCCAAAGTCAGCGCCAAAACCCGCATCGAAGTCTTGACCGAAGGCGTCTTCACCCGGCGGATCCTCAAAGACCCCACCCTTGAGGGGGTGGCCGCGGTTCTCTTCGATGAGTTTCATGAGCGAAGTCTCGAAGGCGATCTTGCCTTGGCCCTGGCCCGGGACGCGCAGCAGGGGTTGCGGAATGATCTGCGGCTTCTGGTCATGAGCGCTACCGTGGACGCGGCCCGAGTGGCGGCGCTTCTGGGGGATTGCCCTGTGGTGGAAAGCCGGGGGCGAATGTTCCCTGTCGCTCTCGTGCATCGGCCGCCGAGTGTGCCCAACCCAGACCCTGCCGGTGAAGTCGCCTCCGCGGTTCGGGAAGCCCTTCGCGCCGAGACCGGCAGCGTTCTCGCTTTTCTGCCGGGCGCGGGAGAAATCTTACGAGCGGCGCGGGCGCTCGAATCCGCCCTACCCGAGGGCGTTGCGCTCCATACGCTGTACGGCGCCATGGATCCCGCGGCTCAGGACGCCGCGATCCGTCCATCCCCGCCTGGAACCCGGAAAGTCGTGCTTGCTTCGGCCATTGCAGAAACCAGCCTCACCATCGAAGGGGTCCGCGTGGTTGTGGACGCCGGCCTCTCCCGCCGCGCGGCTTTCGAGCCCGATGTCGGCGTCACCCGGCTGATCACCGTCCGGGCGAGCCAATCGAGCCTGGAACAACGCAAGGGCCGCGCCGGCCGCTTGGAGCCCGGGGTCTGTTACCGGCTCTGGCCCGAGGGGGAAACGCGTGCGCGGCCTCCTTACGATCCGCCAGAGATGCGCACCGCAGACCTTTCCGGTCTCGCATTAGATCTAGCGACCTGGGGCGTCAGCGATCCCACAACCCTGGCATGGCTCGATCCACCGCCTAAAGCCGCCTGGACCCAGGCCGTGTCTTCTTTGCAGGCGATCGGCGCCATGACGCCGGAAGGACGCCTCACCGACCACGGCGCCAAGCTCAGCGGCCTGCCTTTGCCTCCGCGTCTGGCGCACATGGTGCTAGCCGCCCCCGCCGACGAGCGCTGGACGGCGGCGCTGCTATCGGTCGCCATCACCGAAGAGAGCCTGGGTCGCGGCATTGTGGACGCAGCCATTTGCGTCGAGCGGCTCATCCGAGACAACGGTCCGCGCGCCAAGGCGGCCCGGTCCCTGGCTGAACGGCTCTGGAGGGACGGCGGCGGCGGGTCCCGCGACCTCGTCCTCTCAGCGCTGGGCCCGCTCCTGGCTCTCGCATTCCCCGACCGGGTGGCGAAATCTCGCGTCGGCGACACGTTCCAGCTCGCCAATGGGCGCATAGTTCGGGTGGATGCCGACAGCCCCCTGGCGCGCGAGCCCTATCTGGCTGTGGGGGAAATCACGGGCGCTGCGGAGCGCGCGTTCGTGCGGCTGGCCGCGCCCTTGTCGATCGCGGATCTTCAGGCCCGCTTCAGGGATCGGATCGAACACCGCACCGAGGTTCGCTTCCATGCTGAGAGCGGGGCCGTCCGCGCTCGCCGCCAGACCCGCTATGGTCGGTTGGTGTTGGCGGAGGGGCCGTTGGAGGCTGTGCCCAAAGAGCAGATGGCCGAAGCTCTTCTTAATGCGGTGCGCCGCGAGGGCCTGGACCTTTTGCCGGAGGAGCCGGCGCTGAGAACGCTCCAGGCGCGCGTTCGCTTGATGCGGCGGCTGGACGGGGAGAGAGCTTGGCCCGACTTCTCAGATGAGGCGCTGCTCACGCGCGCTGATGAGTGGCTCGCGCCTTTGCTGAGCCCGATCACGCGGCTTTCGGACATCCAAGGCCGCCTCGCGCCGGCCGCCGAGAACCTCCTTGACTATGCGCAGCGGCGGCGGCTGCAGGAGCAAGCGCCCTTGCGCTTCCACAGCCCCGCCGGAGGTGAGCACTTGATCGATTACGCAGCGGAAAACGGCCCGGCGCTGTCGATCCGCCTGCAGGAGCTGTTCGGCCTCGATCACCATCCAGCAGTGGCGGGCGGGCGGGCGCCTCTGTTGCTCCTGCTCTTGTCGCCAGGCCACCGGCCGGTGCAAACAACCCGTGATCTTCCCGGCTTCTGGCGCGGATCTTATGCCGCCGTTCGCGCCGACCTGCGGGGCCGGTATCCCAAGCACCCCTGGCCGGATGATCCGCTTGCGGCCGCGCCGACTCGCCGCGCGAAACCGAAAGGCTCCTGATGACGCCAGCCATGACGCCCCCAACCCTGGCCGATGTCCTCGCCGCTCGGCGCCGCATTGCGCCATTTGTTGTTGAGACGCCTTTGTTGCGCGCGGATGCGCTCGACGCCGCCACGGGGGCGCGGGTTTGGGTAAAGGCGGAAAGCCTGCAGCGCTTCGGCGCTTTCAAGGCGCGAGGCGCAGCGAACGCCATCGCGCTACTTTCGCCTGAGGAGCGCGCCAAAGGGATCGTGGCGTTTTCGTCGGGCAATCACGCCGCCGCCGTCGCGGGCCAGGCCAAAGCCATGGGGGTGCAAGCCATCATCGTGATGCCGGCCGACGCGCCGGCGGCGAAGATCGCCAACACCAAAGCGTTGGGCGCCGAGGTCGTGCTTTATGACCGGGTGCGGGAGGATCGGGAAGCCATCGCCCGGGGCATCGCGGCGGAGGCTAGACGGACTGTAGTGCCGCCGTTCGACCACCCCCACGTCATCGCGGGCCAAGGCACAGCGGGGCTTGAGATCGCCGAACAGTTAGGTCGCCAAGGCCTGAAAGCGGACATCGCCTTGGTCTGCGCTTCGGGCGGGGGGCTTGTGGCAGGGGTCGCCATCGCGCTTCAGGCCGCCGTGCCCGAAACGAAAATCTACGCCATTGAACCGGCCGGCCACGATGATTTCGCTCGCTCGCTCGCAGCGGGCGAGCGCGTCGCCAACGCGCCGGGGATCCGGTCGATGTGTGATGCGCTGATGGCGGAGAAGGTCGGCGTGCTGCCCTTTGCCGTGGCGCAGGAACGAGCCATCCGCGCCTTGGCCGTGACCGACGATGAAGTCCGCCGCGCAATGCGGTTTGCGTTCCGGCATCTGCGGCTGGTGCTGGAGCCCGGCGGCGCAGCGGCTCTCGCGGCTTTGCTGGCGGGCAAAGCGGACCTCAAAGGCCAAGTCGTGGTGGTTATGGCGAGCGGCGGGAACGTGGATGAAGCGCTCTTCGCTGAGGTCTTATCGGGCGCCTAGCCCAGCTCGGAACGCCGCTGCAAACCCCGCCATCCGGCCTTCAGCGATGGCCGCGCGCATACGCGCCATCAGGCCTTGGTAATAGGCGAGATTGTGCCAAGACAGAAGCACCTGAGCCAAAAGCTCCTCCGCCTTCACCAAGTGATGAAGATACGCTTTTGAGAAGTCCCGGCTTGCAGGACAATCGAGCGCCTCATCAAGCGGGCTCAGGTCCTCGGCGAATCGGGCGTTCTTGAGATTGATGGGCCCTCCGTCCATCCAGGCTTGGCCGTGGCGGCCTGAGCGGGTCGGCAACACGCAATCAAACATATCAACGCCCCGGGCGACCGCCTCGACAAGATCGATCGGTTTGCCAACGCCCATCAGATAGCGCGGCCTCTGCTGGGGCAGATGCGGAATGGTGGCCTCGATGGCGGTCAGCATCTCGTCATGGCCTTCGCCGACGGCGAGCCCACCAATGGCGTATCCGTCGAACCCTTGCGCCACGAGCGCCTGGGCGCTTTCGGCTCGCAAGCGATGGTCCGTGCCGCCTTGGACGATGGCGAAGAGATTCTGGGTCTCGCGGTCGCCGAACGCCGCCTTGCAGCGGCCCGCCCAACGCAGCGACAGGCTCATCGCCTTCTCGACCACATCCCGCGGCGCCGGCAGCGCCGGGCACTCGTCGAGCTGCATGACGATGTCTGCGCCGATTGCATCGGCCTGAAGAGCC
Source organism: Caulobacterales bacterium (assembly GCA_044370335.1). Lineage (GTDB taxonomy): Bacteria > Pseudomonadota > Alphaproteobacteria > Caulobacterales > Aquidulcibacteraceae > REEB509. The sequence continues at coordinate 33,092 of JBILVS010000001.1, read as the reverse complement.
ATGGCGCGCTCAGGCGTCAGCTGGTGCATCGAGCCGTCGATGTGGCTTTTGAACGTCACGCCCTCTTCCGACATCGTCCGCAGGGCTGACAGGCTCATCACTTGAAAGCCGCCGCTGTCGGTGAGGATTGGTCCTTGCCAGCGCATGAAGCCATGCAGACCGCCAAGGCGCTTCAGCCGCTCCTCGCCTGGACGCAGCATCAGGTGATAAGTGTTGCCCAGAATGATATCAGCGCCGGTCGCTTTGACCTGCTCGGGCAGAAGGCCTTTCACCGTGCCGACTGTCCCCACCGGCATGAAGGCGGGCGTGCGGATCACACCGCGGCTCGTGTGAAGTGCGCCGGTGCGGGCGGGGCCGTCGGTGGCGTGGATCGAAAATGGAAAGGCCGTCATGGCGCCCGCCACAAAAGGCTGCCGTCGCCGTAAGAATAGAAGCGGTAGCCCTGCGCCACGGCGTGCGCATAGGCCGCTTGCATCCGCTCAAAACCGGCGAAGGCGCAGACGAGCATAAACAAAGTCGACCGCGGCAAGTGGAAGTTCGTGATGATCCCATCGACGACGCCAAACTGAAACCCAGGCGTGATAAAAAGCCGCGTCGCCTCTCTGACCGGGAGAAGTTGACCGCCCCGATCCCGCGGCGCGCTTTCCAACGCCCGCAGCGCCGTAGTGCCTACCGCGATCACACGTCCTCCTTTGGCGCGCGCCGCCTTGAGGGCCTCGGCCGCCTGCGCCTCGATCGTGTAAACCTCTTCGTGCATGACGTGATCGGCGGTGTCGTCTGACTTTACCGGAAGAAAAGTCCCCGCCCCCACCGCAAGGGAGATGTCGATGACGCCTATGCCGCGAGCCTCCAGCGCGTCGAACACCGTCGGCGTGAAATGCAGCCCGGCGGTGGGGGCGGCCACGGACTTATCCTCCGACGCTGGGTCAGCATAGACGGTCTGATAGTCCTCTATATCCTCCGCCCGCACCGGCCGACGATCGGCGATATAGGGCGGCAGGGGCGGCGCGCCGGCTTCGGCGATCAGAGCATCGAGAGCAGCGCCCGAAGCGTTGAAGGCCAGCGTCACAAGCCCGCCTTCCACCTTGTCCTCCACGGTGGCTGTCAAGCCCGCTCCGAACTCGATCCGATCGCCGGGTTTGAGCCGCTTGCCCGGCCGGGCGAAGGCCTGCCAGTGCGCCTCGTCGAGGGGAGCGATCAGGTTCACCTGCACGGTTACCGCCGGCGCGGCTTCTACCCGGCTCGGCCGCGCGCCGGTCAGCGCCGCGGGGATGACGTGCGTGACATTGCGGACCAAGACGTCACCGCGCCGCAGCAAGGAAGGCAGCTCGCGAAAGATCCGATCCTCAAACGGCCCTTCCGGGCGCACATGCAACAGCCGGGCGCTGTCCCGCGGACGGGCGGGTTCGAGGGCGATGAGGGTCTCGGGCAGAGCGAAATCGAAGGCGTCTGTGCGCATGGGGCAAGCATGTAGAGGCGACGACGCTGCGGGGCCAGGGCCAACCCCATCACGGACGCTGGACGCCGCCCAAGCCAGAGGCTAGGCCCCGAACCGGGATGTCATCGCCACTCTTTTCTTGCGCCGCCGTTTGGGACGGGCTTCTTCGCCTCGGGGCCGGCATGAGTGCGGCTGTTGCCCTGGCGGGGGGGATCGCCGCGGCGGTTTTCCCAGCACTCGACGCCCTTAATCACGGCGCGCCGTTCGCATTCCTGGCGTCGATCGGGGTTCTAGGCGCTGCAGCCTGGACGTGGCGGCGGCAGCCTACGCAGCGTGCGGGGTCTCTTGCCGCGGCCGGCGGCGCGGCGCTGATGCTGGGCCTGACGGTCGCCCCTGAAGCTGTAGCCGGACTTTTTACGCGGCGAGAGCCTCCGCGGGAGGCGGGCCCCACGATCACGGTGGCCACGCTCAATCTGTGGCAAGGCGGCCGGTGGGAAGGTCAGGCGGTGGATTATCTGATAGAGACCAATGCCGATTTCATCGTGTTGCAGGAGACCGGATTCCTCTACCGACCAGGCCTTCTGCGCCTACGGGAGGCTTATCCGTTCGCGATCGAATCGATCGCCGCGCCTTATGCGCAGGTGACGCTGTTGAGCCGGCGCCCGCCCGTCGCGGCGAACGCGGTGGCGGGAGCAGCTTGGTCGTTGGCGGCGCAAGGGCAGCCGCCGCGGCGCCTGCGCTGGACGGAGGCCGTGTTCGCGGCCCATGGCCGGCCCGTTCATCTTGTCGGGCTTCACGCCCGCCGGAACGGTGGGGTCGCTGCGACCGCCGCCGAGCTTGACGCCATCAGTCGCACCCTGGCCACGGCAGACGACCGCTCCGCCCTCATCGTTGCAGGCGATTTCAACACGACGCCCTGGACGCATTCCCTGCGCCGCTTCGGCCGCGCGGCTGGGCTGCGGCGCGCCACGCGACAGATCGCGACCTATCCAAGCCCAGCGCGCGGGAACCCCGATTGGCCCCCCTTCGCGATATTTCCGATTGATCACCAATTCTCCGGCAGCGGCTGGCGGCCGGTGGCGGTGCGGCGCGGACCGGATGTGGGATCAGACCACTATCCGGTCATTGTCACCTATCAGGCGACGCCTTAGGCGTCCGCCGGTTTCATCGAGACGATGCGCCCCGGCGTGCGCGGCGGCTCGCCTTTCGGCAGGGCGTCGACATTCTCCATGCCTTCGATCACCTGGCCCCACACCGTGTACTGCCGGTCAAGGAAGCGGGCGTCGTCAAAGCAGATGAAGAACTGACTGTTGGCGCTGTTCGGATCGTTCGTCCGCGCCATCGAACACGCGCCCCGCACATGCGGCTCGGCGTTGAACTCCTGGGCGAGGTTCGGCTTCGACGAACCGCCCGTTCCCTGCCCTCGGGGGCAGCCGGCCTGCGCCATGAAGCCCGCGATCACGCGGTGAAACACGATCCCATCGTAGAAGCCTTCAGCCGCGAGTTCCTTGATCCGAGCGACATGGTTTGGCGCCAGATCGGGCCGCAGACGGATGGTCACCGGGCCCGTATCCAGCGTCATGATCAGGGTATCACTCGTCGCCACCATGGCCGGTCCTCTTCGGTTTCTTGCTGCAGGTCCGGCGCGATGACAGGGATTTGCACGTCGCACAAGCTGAAAATGCGCTCGGGGTCTCGGCGGACTTCACGCCGTGTTTCCTCCACCAACTCGCGGAAGCTCGGACTGTCGGTGCGCAAAGCGAAGAGGCGAATGCGCTCGGACGCCGGCACCGCCGTCGCCACCCGGACGCGGGTCATAACGGGGGGATCGACCGGCGGTTCACCCAAGGGGAAGCTTTGCAGCACATCGAGCCCCCAGGCGATGCGACCCCAGATCGAATAGCGCTTATCAAGGGCCGGATAGGGGGCCCGCATCAGGAAAAACTGGCTGTCGGCGCTGTCGGGCTCGGCGAAGCGCGCCATCGAGGCGATGCCTTGGCAATGCATCCCCCAAGCCGAAGCCCGCCCGTCGGTGGAGCGCGCCATCACGTCGTCCGGCAAGGTTTCGATCGGCAGCAGCTTATAAAACCCGCTGCGTTGGGCCACGCGGCCCTGGTTGTCGCGCATCACGCCCGCTTCAACGAACGGCATATCCGGCCCACGGCGGAAGAGGAACTCCGCTTGGATGTCCGGCAGCGGAGAGCCCCCCTCGCCTGTGCCCAGGGGATCGCCGCCTTGGGCCATGAAGCCGTCGATCACCCGGTGAAATGTCAGGCCGTCATAGAAGCCCTGATTGGCCAGCGTCCGGACGCGCTCCACGTGCTGTGGCGCGACCTCGGGGTACATCTCGATGATGATCCGACCATAGTTCGTATCCATATACAGTGTGTTGTCGGGGTCGAGCACGCGCCACTGGGTAGGGTCGGGATCGTCGGCCAAGGCAGCCGCGCAGGTGAGGGTGAGGGCAGCAATCAACGAAAGGCCAAAGCGCAGCATCATCAGGCTCCGAACTTAGCCGCAAGACGGTCCCTCACCGCCCCGGGCACGAATTGAGACACATCGCCCCCCAAGCGGGCGATCTCTTTGACGAGGCGAGAGGCGATCGCCTGACACGTTGGATCAGCCATCAGAAAGACGGTCTCGATCTCGTGATTCAGCTTTTGGTTCATGCCCACCATCTGGAATTCATATTCGAAATCCGAAACGGCCCGCAGTCCGCGGATGATGACGCCCGCCTTCACGTCCTCGGCGAACTTCATCAGCAATGTGTCAAAAGGACGAACCTCGACCGCGATCCGTTGCTTCAGGGGCGCGGTGATCTCCTCCACCATCGCCACCCGCTCTTCGAGGCTGAACAAAGGCCCTTTGTCGCGGTTGATGGCGACGCCTATGACGAGCTTGTCGACAAGCTTCGCCGCCCGCTGAATGATGTCGAGGTGGCCATTGGTGATGGGATCGAAGGTGCCGGGATAGAGCCCGATGCGCTGGACCTTGCTCATGCTGCCCGAAGCCTCCACCGGTCCCAGCCCCGCTCATCGGGGGGCGCAACGCTCACTCTTCCTCAGCCCCGCCGACGTCGGCAAGGCCTTCCGCGGCCACCACATGCTCATCGGCGCCGGTGCGGATCAGGGTGACGCCCTGCGTCGCCCGCCCAGCCACCCGGATGCTGGCCACGCCCATGCGGATGAGCTGGCCGCGGTCGGTGACGAGCATCAGGTCTTGGCCATCCTCAACCGGGAAGGCGCCGACAATGCGGGCCTGCGCGTCCGAGAGGCGATGGGCAATGAGCCCTTTGCCGCCGCGGCCAGTGACCCGGTATTCGTAACTCGACGCCCGCTTGCCTAAGCCGTCGGAGGTGACGGTGAGGATGAACTGTTCCCGCGCGCCCAGAGCCGCGATGCGTTCCGGCGTGATCGGCGCCTCGGCGGCGTCGCCGTTGTCCTCATCGGCCACGGGCTCGAGGTCCGGACCTTCTTCCCCGGCGGCGCGGCGCATGGCGGCGGCATGTTTGAGATAAGCTCGGGCCTCGGCGGGCTCTACCTCGACATTATGCAAGACAGCCATGCTGATCACGGCGTCGCCGTCTTTCAGGTCGATGCCGCGAACGCCTGTGGAGGTGCGGCCTGCGAACACGCGCACGTCGGTCACTTCGAACCGGATGCACATGGCGTTGGCGGTAGCCAATAGGATCGTGTCGCTTTCCGAGCAGATTTGAACGTCGACGATCTCATCGCCCTCGTCGGGCTTCATGGCGATCTTGCCGGCGCGGTTCACCTGGGTGAAATCCGACAGCTTGTTGCGGCGCACGCTCCCTGAGCGCGTGGCGAACATGACGTCAAGCTTACCCCATTCTCCTTCGTCCTCCGGCAGCGCCATGACCGAGGTGATGCGCTCGCCGGCATCGAGGGGAAGCATGTTGATGAGCGCCCGGCCCTTGGTGCGCGGGTCGCCCTGCGGCAGCCGCCAGACTTTCTCTTTGTAAACCATGCCGGCGGAGGAGAAGAACAGGATCGGCGTGTGGGTCGACGCCACAAACAGCCGGGTCACGTAATCCTCGTCCTTCGTGACCATGCCGGACTTGCCTTTGCCGCCGCGGCGCTGGGCGCGATAGGCGCTCAAAGGCGTGCGTTTAACGTAGCCGCCATGGGTGACGGTGACGACCATGTCCTCGCGGGGGATCAGGCTCTCGTCATCGATATCGCCATCGGCCTCTGAGAACGGGGTCCGCCGCGTCCGACCAAAGGCGGCTTTGACTTCTCCCATCTCGGTGCGGATCATGGAGAGGATACGGGGCCGCGAGCCCAAAATATCCAACAGCTCGCGAATTTCCTCGGCGATTTCGTTGGCGGCTTTGGCGATGTCTTCCCGGCCGAGGCCCGTCAGGCGCTGGAGCCGAAGATCCAAAATCGCGCGCGCCTGTTCCTCCGTCAGGCGCACCTCGTCGCCTTCCAGCACTTGGCTCCGGGGATCGGCGATCAGCGCGATCAAAGGCATCATGTCGCCCGCGGGCCAAGAACGGCTGGTCAACCGTTCCCGAGCCTCATTGGCGTCCGCCGAGGTGCGGATGACCCGGATCACCTCGTCGATGTTGGCGACTGCGATGGCGAGGCCCACTGTCTCGTGACCACGCTTGCGCGCCTTCGCAAGACGGAATTTGGTGCGTCGGGTGATGACCTGTTCCCGGAACGCCAGGAACGCCTGCAGCATCTGCCGCAGGTTCATCTGTTCCGGTCGGCCGCCGTTCAGGGCCAGCATGTTCACGCCAAAGCTGCTCTGCAGTTGGGTAAAGCGATAGAGCTGGTTCAGCACCACGTCGGTCACGGCGTCGCGCTTGATCTCGAAGACGATCCGGATGCCGTGACGGTTGCTCTCATCGCGGAGGTCCGCGACGCCTTCGATCTTCTTTTCCCGGATCAGTTCCCCGATCCGCTCCACCATCGTAGCTTTGTTGACTTGGTAGGGAATTTCGGTGAACACCAGGGCCTCGCGGCCTTTGATTGTCTCCAGGTGGTGCTTGGCGCGGATGACGACGCTGCCGCGGCCGGTCATCAAAGCTTGCCGGGCGCCGGCGCGGCCGAGGATTTCGCCGCCGGTGGGGAAATCCGGACCAGGGACGATCTCCAACAGCTCCATGTCGGAGATCTCGGGGTTGTCGAGGATCGCGGTCGCGGCGTCGATGACTTCGGCCAGATTGTGCGGCGGGATGTTCGTCGCCATGCCGACAGCGATGCCGCCGCCGCCGTTCACGAGCAGGTTCGGGAATTTGGCGGGCAGCACGATCGGCTCCTGCCGGCTGCCGTCATAGTTGTCCTGGAAGTCGACGGTGTCTTCGTCGATATCAGCCAAGAGCGACATGGCCGCTTTCGCAAGCCGGCTCTCGGTGTATCGCATGGCGGCGGGTTGATCGCCGTCAATGGACCCGAAATTGCCCTGCCCATCGATGAGCGGCAGACCCATCGAGAAATCCTGCGCCATGCGCACGAGCGCGTCATAGATCGCGCTGTCGCCGTGGGGGTGGAACTTACCCATCACCTCGCCGACGGCGTTGGCGGACTTCATGTAGCGCTTGTCAGGCGTCAGCCCGAGCTCATTCATGCCATGCAGGATCCGCCGATGAACCGGCTTTAGGCCGTCGCGGACGTCGGGAAGCGCTCGCGACACGATCACGCTCATGGCGTAATCGAGATAGCTTCGCTTCAGCTCGTCTTCGATGGTGACCGGGGCCACCCCGCCGCCGCCGCTGCTGGGGCTCATGGGCGAGGCGTCATCAGGCGGGATATCGTTGTCTTCGCTCAAGGCGGCGCATCCAGTCAGGCTTGGCGGGCTTACGCGGCCATCGGCTCAAGCCACTGGTCCTGAAGCGCGAACCCCTTATGTTCGAGTCGGTCTTAACGCTACCAGACCGCCTTCGCGCCCGCAAACACAGGAGCCAGCCTTATGTTCCTCCGGTCTTCGCTTTTGCGCCTTGCGGCTTTGCTGACGGCGCCCGCCTTGGCGGGATGTCTGGTGATCGACGCGGAGACGCATGAACACATGGCGGCCCCTCCCGCCGCTGCCACGGTCGCCGCCCACGGACCCGTGGGGGCGAACACCCAGGCCCTGATCATCAACGCCGCCGGCCAACAAATCGGCACGGCGAGCTTGACCGAAGGCCCCCGCGGCGTTCTGATTCAAATCGACCTGCAACCCGGTTCCATCAGTGCCGGCTGGCACGGCCTGCACTTTCACGCCGTGGGCCATTGCGAGGATCACGGGGCGGGTTTTATGGCCTCCACGGGCCATCTCGGTCGCGGCGAGGAGATCACACACGGCTTTCTGAGCTCGAACGGACCAGAAGCCGGGGACCTGCCGAACCTCTACGCCCCGGCCGCAGGGCCGATCCGGATGGAGCTGTTCTCGTCGTTTGTGACCCTGTCGCCGGAGGCGGTAGGCGGACGGTTGCCCCTGCTTGACGCCGACGGGGCGGCGCTCGTGATCCACGCTGATCCGGATGATTATCTTAGCCAGCCTGTCGGGATGGCGGGCGCACGGGTCGCGTGCGGGGTTTTGGCCAGAGGCTGAGAGAGGGAAGCTGACCTCAAGCGACCGCGCGGGGACGGCGCTCGGCGAGAGCACAGAGCGCCACGCCCGCCATCGCCAGCGCCCCGCCGAAAACCACCTGCGCCGTCAACACATCGCCCAGAAAGGCGACGCCAAGAACTGCAGAAAAGACCGGCGTGGACAACAAGTACGGCGTCGTCCGCGCCACCTCGTATTTCTGCACGAGGCGGAACAAGAGCGCGTTCGCCCCAACGCTGGAGACGAGCCCTGCAAACGCCACCGCCGCCCAGGCCTGCCAGGGCGCGGCCTTGATCGCCGCAATTTGACCAGTTTCGGTGAGGCTTGAAGCGCTGAGCAGCGCCGGGAACGCCACCCACGCGGTCCAGACCTGGATGCTCAAGGGCTTGGCGCCTGGGAAGCGGCGGATCAGGATTGACACCCCCGCCCAGACAAACGCCCCCACTGCAATCAGCGTTAGCGCCCAGAACTGGTGCGCCACGTGAGGGTCAAATGCCATCGCCGCGACCCCGACAAAGGCGAGGCCCACGCCCGTTGTCCGCGCCGGGCCGACCCGTTCCCCCAACACCACCGCGGCAAGGGCCACGCTGAAAGGGATCCAGAGCTGCGCGGCGATGACCACCGGCGTCACGTCCTCGGCTGCGGCAAATCCAGCATAGACGAACGCGAAGTGGATCGGGCCGGAGAGCGCTGCGATCATCAGCAGCGTTCGCCACTGGCCGCGCGCCGCGCCGAAGAAGGGCAACAGCACCAAAGCCGTCAGCAGAAACCGTAAGCCCGCAAACAGCATCGGCGGAAAGTGCGCCAACGCCGCCATCGTGAGCACGTTGTTGACGCCCCAGATGAGCGCAATCGCCAGCAGAGCTGCGGCGTCCAAGGGCGCGATCGGTTTCCCCATCGCGTTTCTTAGGCTTGCCCTGTCCCTCGCCACAAGCGGCGCCGCTGCGTTAGCGACACCTTTTCACGCAGCGGCCCGCCTCCTCTTGTTCAGAACGGAATTTCGTCGTCCATGTCCTGGCTGAAGCTCTCCCGCGGGCCTTCCGCCACCTGCCTTCGGCCGCCACCGCCGCCATAGCCGCCGTCATCGCCGCCTAAGCTCGTCCGCTCGCCGCCGCCTTCGCCCTTGCCGTCGAGCATGGTCAACTCGCCACGGTACTTCTGCAGCACGACCTCGGTGGAGTATTTCTCCTGCCCGTTCTGTTCGTATTTCCGGGTCTGCAGCTGGCCCTCGATATACACCTTTGAGCCCTTGCGCAGATATTGCTCGGCCACCTTCGCCAACTGATCGTTGAAGATCACAACGCGGTGCCATTCGGTCTTTTCCTTGCGCTCGCCGCTCATCTTGTCGCGCCAAGACTCGCTCGTCGCCACCGACAGGTTCACCACCGGATCGCCGTTGTTGAGCCGCCGCACTTCCGGATCTTTCCCGAGATTGCCGATGAGGATCACCTTGTTCACGCTGCCGGCCATGACGCTCTCCTAAGCCTTCCGGGTTTGCCATTCTGACATCTAATGGGGGCGAATTGCGGCGCGATTATGTTCACTTCTTGTTCTCATCGCCGACTCAAACGATGCTAGCGCGTATCGCAATCCAATCGCAAATCAGGGGAAATGCGGCGGCTCGGCTTTCTTCTCAGGCCCTCTCGCCTTAGGTAACGCCCATGACCGACGGCCTGACCCATATTCGTGTGCGCGGGGCCCGCGAGCACAACCTCAAGAATATCAATGTGGACATTCCACGCGGCCAGCTTGTGGTGATCACAGGCCTGTCTGGGTCTGGGAAATCGTCCCTGGCCTTCGACACGATCTATGCGGAGGGTCAGCGCCGCTACGTGGAGAGCCTTTCGGCTTATGCGCGGCAGTTCCTCGAGCTCATGCAGAAGCCGGACATGGATTCGATCGAGGGTCTTTCGCCCGCGATTTCCATCGAACAGAAAACCACCAGCCGCAACCCTCGCTCCACCGTCGGCACGGTGACCGAGATCTACGACTACATGCGCCTGCTCTGGGCGCGCATCGGCATCCCCTATTCGCCGGCTACGGGTTTGCCGATCCAGGCGATGCAGGTCAGCCAGATGGTCGATCAAGTCGCGGCCCTTCCGGAGGGGACCCGCGCCTATATCCTCGCCCCCGTCGTCCGCGACCGCAAAGGCGAGTACCGCAAGGAAATGACGGACTTTCTCCGCAAGGGTTATCAGCGCGCCAAGATCGACGGCGAGTTCTATGAGCTGGAAGAACCGCCGAAGCTCGACAAGAAGCTGAAGCACGACATCGACGTCGTCGTGGACCGGATCGCTGTCCGTGAGGGGATGGAGATGCGCTTGGCCGACAGCCTGGAAGCCGCGCTGCGGCTGGCCGACGGCATCGCAATCCTGGAGTTCGCGGACGCCGCGACCTTGGCGGACGGCACGCAGAAAGCCGCCGGCGACCGGATGTTGTTCTCCTCCCGCTTCGCCTGCCCGGTCTCTGGGTTCACGATCTCAGAAATCGAGCCGCGGCTTTTCTCTTTCAACAATCCTGCCGGGGCTTGCCCGACCTGCGACGGCCTCGGCAGTCAGCGCCGCTTCGATCCGGACCTCGTTACGCCCGACAAATCCCGCTCGCTGATGGGCGGGGTTATCGCGCCCTGGGCCAAGGGCCAGTCCCCGCTTTACACCCAGACGCTGATGGCCATCGCCAAGCACATGGGGGTTGATCCGCACACCCCCTGGCACAAGCTGCCCGAGACCGTGCGGGATGTAGTGCTCTACGGCACAAAGGAGAAAATCCAGTTCGTCTATGACGATGGCGTCCGCCGATTTGAGACGACCAAACCTTTCGAGGGCGTGCTGCCCAACCTTGAGCGCCGCTACAAGGAAACAGACAGCGAATGGTCGCGCCAACAGCTCGAGGAATACCAGTCGAGCGCCCCCTGCCCGGCCTGCAACGGCAAGCGTCTGAAGCCCGAAGCCCTCGCCGTCCGCGTGGCCGGCTCCGATATCGCCGACGCGAGCGCCCTGCCGATCCGCGAGGCCCGCGCCTGGTTTGACGCCCTGATCGCGACGCTATCGCCGAAAGACAAAGAGATTGCCGCCCGAATCCTGAAAGAGATCAATGATCGGTTGCGGTTCCTGGTCGATGTCGGCTTGGAGTACCTCACACTGAACCGCGCGTCCGGCACGCTGTCGGGCGGGGAAAGTCAGCGCATCCGGCTCGCTTCGCAAATCGGCTCCGGCCTGACGGGCGTGTTATACGTCCTGGATGAGCCGTCGATCGGGCTTCACCAGCGCGACAACACGCGGCTGCTCGATACGCTCAAACGCTTGAGGGATTTGGGCAACAGCGTGCTCGTGGTGGAGCACGACGAGGAAGCAATCCTCACCGCCGATCATGTCATCGACATGGGCCCCGCCGCGGGCGTGCATGGCGGCGAGATCATCGCCCAAGGCCCGCCGGCGGTGGTCATGGCGCATCCGCAAAGCCTGACCGGCAAATACCTCACCGGCGCTCGCGAGATCGAGGTTCCGGCCCGTCGCCGCAAGGCGCGCCAGGGCCAGTTCCTTGCTGTGAAAGGCGCTCGCGGCAACAACCTGCAAACAGTAGACGCCCGCATTCCCGTGGGCGCCTTCACCTGCATCACCGGTGTTTCGGGGGGCGGCAAGTCCACCTTTACAATCGAGACGCTTTACAAAGCCGCCGCGCGCAAGCTGAACGGGACCATGGACGCCCCGGCGCCGCACGACGCCATCGAGGGGCTGGAACACTTCGACAAGGTCATCGACATCGACCAGAGCCCCATCGGCCGCACCCCGCGCTCGAACCCCGCCACCTACACCGGCGCCTTCACCCCGATCCGGGATTGGTTTGCCGGGCTGCCGGAAGCCAAGGCCCGCGGCTATGGGCCAGGGCGCTTCTCCTTCAACGTCAAAGGCGGCCGTTGCGAGGCCTGCCAGGGCGACGGCGTCATCAAGATCGAGATGCACTTCCTGCCGGACGTTTACGTCACCTGCGACGTCTGCAAGGGCAAGCGCTACAATCGGGAAACTTTAGAAATCGCCTATCGCGGCAAATCGATCGCCGACGTGCTCGACATGACCGTCGCTGAAGCGGGAGATCTCTTTCAGGCGGTGGGGTCGATCCGCGACAAAATGGAGACGCTGTCCAGGGTGGGCTTGGGCTACATTAAGGTGGGCCAGCAGGCGACGACCCTTTCAGGGGGCGAGGCTCAGCGCGTGAAACTCTCCAAGGAGCTCTCCCGCCGCGCCACCGGCCGCACGCTCTATATCCTCGATGAGCCGACCACGGGCCTTCATTTCGAGGACACCCGCAAGCTGCTCGAAGTGCTCCACGAGTTGGTGAAGAACGGCAACACAGTCGTCGTCATCGAGCACAATCTCGATGTGATCAAAACCGCGGACTGGATCGTGGATTTGGGCCCCGAGGGCGGGGACGGCGGCGGCCGGCTCGTGGCGGAAGGCACGCCCGAACAGGTCGCGGAAGTCTCTGGCAGTTGGACCGGACGCTACCTGGCGGAAACTCTGAACAAGCATGCCACCCGACACGCTCCCCCGGCCTCAGCGCCCCCCGCCAAGCCGAAGCGCGCCAAGAAAACGGGAACCTGACCGGCGCCTTGCTTAGATTCTCCTGTCTGCTCTCGCCGCCACGGCCGCTTTAGCATTCATGCCGAAAACCGCGATCAACATCACCATGGTGGCCAGCAGCATTGCGCCGTAGACGCCGACGAACATGGCCAAGACCCCGGGCGAGACGACCATTTCGACCAAGGTCTCGAGGCTTGGGCCGCCCGAGCCAAACGATGTCAGCATCGCGCCGGAAACAAGAGCCATGCCGATAGACGCCAGGGCGACATCGATCACGAAGAAACCCACCAGCCAGAGAAAATAGGCGCCGAACAACGTCCAAGCCTTGCCCTTAGTCGCGGTCCAGGCGGCAAAAAAGCATATTCGCCGGACGCGATGGTCACTGCTGCGGCGGGCGCAAACCGCACCAGTATCCAGCCAATGAGCCCAAAGCCCAGGACAAAGCCAACGACCGCGATCAGCGGTGGAAGCGGGCCGCCGATGTCAGGCGTCGCATAGGCAACGCCCGCCACCAGCAATCCGACAAGGGCGACGCACAACATCAACGCGAGATAGGCGACGATGAAGATAGGGATCCAGGTCAGGTAAACAAAGGACCACGTTCCAGGTGTCTTTGCCGAAGCTGAACCCGAACAGCCCGCTGGTCTGACCGCGCACAAGCCAACGGAGACAAGCGGCTTCGAAAGCAGCAAGGACCCAATGGCCCAGGAGCGATCCGGCCGTGGTGATCGCCAAAAGCGGAAAGATCTCGGGCGGAATGGTCAAGGCTGCCGGGTCAGGGTCGCCAGCGAGCATAGCGATGACCCAGTCAAAGTCAGCGCCATACAGCGGCCAGGCAAAGAAAGCCATGGCCACGACCCACAGCACGACAAATGCCACCTAAGTCGCCGCCGAGGCCGTCAGCACACCGCGTCGTTCGCGCTTTTCAAACGCAAAGCCCGCGGCCTCGCCTACCGAAAGTCCAGTCATCGTCCCCTCCCTACCCACGATCACAGAATGGGGCATTAGCAAGGTCGAGGAAAGCGGGGGCGGGCAACGCGTCGGGGGGCCGGCTTTCGACGACCTTTAAGGCTGGGGCGGGCGGCCGGGCTCTGAGGGCCGCAAGCCGCGGTAAAGCGTCACCGACAGGTGCGCTTCCAAGGCCTGGTAGATCAGCGCCATGAAAAACGTAAACACCCCGAGGCCGATGGCGAAGGCTGCAGCATTGGCCTGACCTCCGCCCGCCAACGCCATGACGGGCGCTGCGATCACGCTGCCGATCACAACCGCCGCGGCATAAGCCGGGGCCAGCAGCACGAGCCTCGCCGCCACGATCCGAAAGAGATTGCCTTTGGTCCAAGACCATGTCTCAAACGAGCGGCCGCGGCTTGCCTCGACGCTGGCGGGCGCGGCGAGATACAGCCGCGAGGTCAGCACCAGCACGGCCCCGGCGAACAGAAGAAACGTCAGGATCACGCCTTGCGGGTTTTCCTGCAGGATCCTTTGCGCCACAGCCTCCACCGCTGCCTGGTTTTCCCCTGCTGCCGCGAGCTCTTCCGAAAAAGGCGCAAACAGGATCGCGTTCGCCGCGACGTTCACCGCAATAAGGGTCAAAGCGAGGAAGAAGCCGACCACCCCAACTCCGCTCAGCACTGCAAGGCCATCCCGCAGCGCCGCGCCATTCAACGCGTAGCCTTTCCCCTCAGCGCCCCGGATCGCCACCGCGTAGAACAGCGCAGTGGGGACCAACAGCGCCATCGAAAGACCGATGACGCCGGTGGGATCCTGGCTCAAGGGGCCGCCCCCTATCACGAGCCCGAGCCCGGCCGCGACCGCGCCCATCAGACTCGCCCACGGCAACAGGCCGCGCAGGCTTTGCCGCCAGGCCGTGAATGCCGAGCGGGCGCAGAACAGGATGGGCACTTTGCCCTCAGGGACACTCATGAACAGACCTCGCGGCGCCGGTATATGGGGAGTTTCCGCGCCGCGTCGAGGCGGAACTCAGTTGCGCCGACTGTTGTCGCCGCGCAGCACGATCAGACGCAGCTCCCGGGTGCGCTCCATTCGACAGCCCGGGGAAGCCGACGCCGAGGCCTCGAGCCGCCACCGCGGCAGAACCCGGCGCACGCTTTCGGCCAGCGCCGGGTCCGGCGCGAAGGCCGCCACCTCCGCCGCAGTCGTCCGGCCTGATGCATCGAGGGAGACCGCAATGACGACCGCGCCGACGGAAACCCGGCCACCCCGCAACTGCGGTGTCTCCGGGGGCGGATCGGCGGAGATCCGCACCGGGCACAAAGCCGGCGCATCCGGCAAAGGCGCCGGCTCCACCCGGGGCTCGGGAAAGCCCGACAAGCTCACGCCCGCACTCGACATCTTGGCTCGCGCCGCGCCACGCCAAGCCATGGCCTCCGCATAGGCGGCCTCGCCGCTGGTGACGGGGCCGCCACGGCCTTCGGCGGCAAAGGGCGCGAGGGTCTCCATCGCTTGGGTGAAGGCGGTCAGGGCCGCCGCGTCTTGATCAGAGAATAACAGCGCGACCCCTTGGCCCGTCAGCGCCCGACCCTGGATCAGCGGGCCTTGCGCGCCGCCGGCTTCGCTGAACCGCGCGGTCTGCGCCCAAGCCCTGCCGGCGAGCAGGAAATCCCGGGCGGCTTGGGCTTGTTCGGCCACGGTCTGCGCCAGCGCGAGCGCTTGCCGCGACAGCATGGGCTGGCCAACAGGGGCCGCCTCAAGGACTGCGATCACGGCCGAAGCTGTGGAAGGGTCAGACCAATAGTCCGCGCCAGCCCGCAGGACGGCGGCAAGGGCCGCCGCGTTCGCATAGGTTTCCGCGGGGAGGCCCGCCAGTTGGTCGAGCGCCCCTTGCGCGGCCACCCCCTGGCGCGTTTCCACAAGCACAATCGCGAGATTGACCAGCAGCACCGCCAAGCTCGCGTCATCGAGGTCCGCCGCCGAATGCGCGTCGAGCGCAGACCGGGCCGCGAGTTCAGCGCCGGCCAGGTCACCCGCCTCATAGGCGGCCGTGAACGTGTCGTATTGAACCCGCACGGCCTCGGTCGGATTGTCTTGCGCCTGGCCGGCCACCGGGGTCAGCCCAGCCGCCAGAACACAAACGCCCAAGACGAGCCCCGCGCTGCGCCGCCATGCCATGGGTGAAGTCCTTCTTCGTCTGTCTGCGGGGCGGCCCCGCAAATGCGGCGCCACGGCGCGAGGGGACCTGAGTCGCGCGCCGCTCGCCAAGCCTCCCCTGCATATCGCGCATGCAATCCCGGCAAAGAGAGGGCGCGGGTTCGGCCAAAACCGCTCACACAAACGCTTGCACTGCGATCGGCTCTGAACCATGTCAGCCTGATCATGACGACCTCTGTTCACATCATAGGCGCGGGCCTTGCGGGCTCAGAAGCAGCTTGGACGCTCGCGCAGGCAGGCGTGCCCGTGGTGCTCCACGAAATGCGGCCGCATCGGCTGACGCCGGCCCACAAGACCGAGGGCTTCGCTGAGCTCGTCTGCTCCAATTCGTTCCGGTCCGACGACTTGAAAACCAACGCGGTGGGCCTGCTGCACGAGGAGATGCGCAGGCTGGGCTCGTTGATCATGCGCTGCGGGGATGAAAACCAGGTCCCCGCCGGCGGCGCGTTGGCGGTGGACCGAGAACATTTCAGCGCCGCGGTCACCAAGGCGCTCACCGAGCATCCGCTCATAACCGTCGTTCGCGAAGAGCTGACCGGCCTGCCCCCCGCCGATTGGGACAGCGTCATCGTCGCCACCGGCCCCCTGACGGGTCCGGGCCTGGCCCAGGCTATACAAGCGCTGACCGGTGAAGGTGAACTCGCCTTTTTCGACGCCATCGCGCCGATCGTCCACCACCACTCGATCGACTTTGACAAAGCATGGATGCAGTCGCGCTACGACAAGGCAGGCCCGGCGGGAGATAAGGCGGCTTATGTGAACTGCCCCCTGGACAAGGCCCAGTATGAGGCGTTCATCGCGGCTCTCCTCCACGCTCCCAAGACCGAATTCAAGGAGTGGGAAAAGGACACCCCTTACTTTGAGGGCTGCCTGCCGATCGAAGTCATGGCCGAGCGCGGCGTCGACACCTTGCGGTTCGGGCCGATGAAGCCTGTGGGCCTTACCGATCCGCGCACCGGCAAAGGCCCCTACGCCGTTGTCCAGCTGCGCCAGGACAACGCGTTGGGCACGCTTTACAATATGGTCGGCTTCCAGACGAAGCTGAAGCACGCCGCCCAGGCCGAGATTTTTCGCCTGATCCCGGGGCTCGAACAGGCCGTGTTCGCCCGCCTCGGCGGCATCCACCGCAACACCTTCCTCAATTCACCGAGGCTGTTGGACCCGATCTTGCGCTTGAAAGCGCAGCCGCGGCTGCGGTTCGCGGGCCAGATCACGGGCTGCGAAGGCTATGTCGAAAGCGCCGCGATCGGCCTGATGGCGGGACTGTTCGCCGCCCGCGAACGCCTGGGCCTGCCAATCGCTCCGCCCCCGCCCACCACCGCCCTTGGAGCGCTTTTAGCTCACGTGACCGGCGGCCACCTCGCCGGGGCCGGCACGTTTCAGCCGATGAACATCAATTTTGGCCTGTTTCCCCCCATTGAGGGCGCTGCTACCCCGCGGGGTGTGAACGGCAAACGCCTTAGGGGCGCCGAAAAGGCCCGCGCCCGCAAGGCGGGCCTCTCGGATCGCGCGCTCGCGGATTTGGAGGGCTGGCGGGCGGCGCTTTAGAACCGACCTAGCGCTGACGCCGCCAAAAGCTTCGCCTGCCGCTTGAATAGGCTTAAAGAGGCGCCGTCTTCACCCGCCAAGAGCTGGGCCCTGTAGCTAGGCTCCAGCGCCACGTAGCCGATGGCCGGAAACGCCGCCACCGGCATCACCCGCGCCAAATCCTTGGCCTGCTGGTAGGCGAACCGCGCCCGGTCCAGCATGGCAAGGCGCGCCTGCTGAACGACATGCGCCCCGCCGCCGGCGAACACGACTTCCGGCTTGAGGTTGAGGTGCGTCAGCAGCCGCTGCGGCAGGAAGGTGCGCCGCCGCGCCGCCCACACGCTGGAGGCGCGAATCAGACCCGTAAAGCCCCAAGCGCGGCCCACAGCTTTGGCGCAATCACCCGCCTGCTTCGGCCAAGGCTGGCCAGCGAGGCAGATTTGCAGCGCAAGATAAGTCATGCCTCCGGCGGTGGCGTCGATATAGGCTTCCAGATCCGCCCATCCTTCGAAGGGTTCGGGCTCCAGATCGTGGGCTCTCGCCTCAATCAGGGCCACCACGCGCTCAGCGTCCAGCGGGGTTTGCTCAATCAGCGCTTTGAAGGCCGCGGGGAGCCCATGCGCACCGCCTGCCCCGCCCGACATGGCGTCCCGCCACCAGGCAAGGCGAATACGACCCAAAGCGGGCTCGCTCACGACCTCGGCCGTCCGGGCGACCTCATAGCCGAACCCATAAAGGGTTTCGAGGGCGCTCCGAACAGGGGCCGGGGCAAAGCGGCTCGCCAGCCACCGGTCTTCGTCAA
Organism: Caulobacterales bacterium; assembly: GCA_044370335.1. Classification (GTDB taxonomy): domain Bacteria; phylum Pseudomonadota; class Alphaproteobacteria; order Caulobacterales; family Aquidulcibacteraceae; genus REEB509. Next base: position 15,019 of record JBILVS010000001.1, on the reverse strand, counting down.
CACGACGAACCACGCCATCCGCGACAACGGGCGAAGACTCCAGGCTTTCCGAAAGGCGAGAGACGGGAGAAGGCGCCGCCACCAAGGCGGCCGCCGACGGTGGAGCCACGGGGGATCGCCCCTCCGGCCCTACTGCGGCGTCTGCGGCTTCTGCCGCGCGCCAAGCAGCTCCCTCACCTTCTGCCATGGTCGGCCTCATCTCGCCGCGACATTGAACGCTCGCTATATAGGCCTTGCGCGCCTCGCGCCAGCTTTCGCCCGCTTCCGGGCGGGCGGCGGGGCCTTTTTCCGGTGGATTTCCACCAACCGTCTCGGAGCTTGTCGATGCCGTTCACGCTGAACCCCCTTCCCTATGCGAAGGACGCCCTCCAGCCGCACATCTCTGCCACCACCTTTGAGTTCCATCACGGCAAGCACCATCATGCTTACGTGAACAATCTCAATAAGTTAATTGACGGCACCCCGCACGCAAACGCGAGCCTCGTGGAGATCATCAAAGACAGCGCCGGAGACCCCGCCAAGGCCGGGTTGTTCAACAACTCGGCACAGGTTTGGAACCACGACTTCTTCTGGGCCTCGATGAAGCCTCAAGGCGGCGGCGCCCCGACCGGCGACGTGGCGGACCTGATCAACGCGTCGTTCGGCGGCTATGACGCCTTTGCGGAGGCTTTCAGCCAAGCTGCGGCGACCCAGTTCGGCTCCGGGTGGGCGTGGCTTGTGGCGAAAGGCGGCAAACTCGAGATCCGGAAAACACCGAACGCCGAGACGCCCCTGACTGAGGCCGGCGCGACCCCGCTTCTGACGCTCGATGTCTGGGAGCACGCCTATTACCTCGACTTCCAAAACCGTCGTCCAGACTTCATCAAGACGTTCCTGGACCATCTCGCCAATTGGGACTTCGCCAACGCCAATCTCAGCGCCGCGTAAGCTTTCCCGGCGAACGCCGAACAGCAAAACGCCCCGACCGCGGTCGGGGCGTTTCTCCTTGGAAGCGTGCGGCACAGTCGAGCGGCGCCGTCTTTAGGGCGCTGCGGCGGTGGCGTCCGCATCGGCCTTTTGCTTGGCATCGTCCCAGCCGCGCTTCACTCCCCAGATCAAAATCGCAGGCGAGGCGACGTAGATCGACGAATAGGTGCCGATTACGATCCCGAAGAACATGGCGACCGCAAAGCCGAACAGCGCTTCGCCCCCTAGCCAGATGAGGCCCCCCAGCGCCATGAGTGCGGTGACGCCGGTCATGATCGTGCGCGACAGGGTTTCGTTGATCGAAAGATCGATGAGCTCTCCCAATGGCATCTTTTTATATTTACGCAGATTTTCTCGGATGCGATCGAACACCACGACCGTGTCGTTAATGCCGTAGCCGATGATCGTCAGAAGCGCCGCCACAATCGTCAGCGTGAACTCGATCCGGAAGATTGAGAACATCCCCAGCACCAACAAGACGTCATGGAAGAGGCCCAAAATGGCGCCGAGCCCAAACTGCCACTCAAACCGGAACCAGATGTAAATCAGCATGATCACGATCGCGAGGCCGAGCGCGGTCAGACCACCCACAAACAGCTCCTCAGAAACTGCCGGCCCCACGACCTCGGTTCGGGTGAACTCCACCCCGCCCAACAACGCCCGAATTTCGCCTTTGACCTGATCGGCGACCTCAGCGGGCTGCGCTCCCTCTGGGCTCTCAAAGCGCACCAAGGCGTGGTTCGGGTCCCCAAAATTCTGCACCTGCACATCGCCCAAGCCCATGCCGCTCACGGACTCGCGAAGGGCGTCGATTGGCACCGGCGCGCCAGCTTCAAGCTCAATCAGGGTACCGCCTTTGAAGTCAATACCCAGATTGAACCCCTGCGACAGGACATAGCCGACCCGTTCGACGGGGTTGCCCGTACCCTCGTTGTAGAGAGCGACCGGGCTTTCCCGCAGTCCCGCGGTGAACAGCGCGACCACAGAAAGGCCGCAGCCCACCGCCGACAACACGCCAAACAAAAAGGCGAAGGAGACGAACTTAAAGCTCGTCTTTTTGGGGATCAGCTTGATCAGCGGCCACCAACCCATCACATGCGCTCCTTCAGATCGGCAAGGTCTTGGGCCGCGCAAGGCGGAACCAAAGGGCGACCAAAATCTGCGTCACCAGCACCGCGGTGAACACCGAGGTGATGACGCCCAAAGACAGGGTCCAGGCAAAGCCTCGCACAGGACCGGCGCCGAACTGGAAGAGGATCATGGCAGCCAGGATCGTCGTCAGGTTAGCGTCGAAGATCGTGACCATGGCCCGGGAGAAACCCGCGTCGATGGCGATGGCCGGCCCTCGGCCGTTCATCGCCTCTTCTCGCATCCTCTCGTAAATCAGGACGTTCGCGTCCACCGCCATGGCCATGGTCAGGATCAGGCCGGCGATGCCGGGCAGCGTCAACGTTGCGCCGACCAGCGACATCCCCGCGACTAGCAAAATCATGTTGATGATCAAAGCGATGCAGCCGAAGAGCCCAAAGAGCCCGTAAGCGAGCCCCATGAACAGCAGCACCCCGCCCGCGGCGAAGATGCCTGCGTTGACGCCGTCTTCAATGGCGTCCTGGCCTAAGCCGGGGCCCACAGAGCGCTGCTCGATGACCTCAAGCGGCGCCGGCAGCGCGCCCGCCCGCAGCAACAGGGACAGCTCGGCCACTTGTTCGGCCGTGAAGCTGCCAGAAATCCGGCCGGAGCCGACGACGATGGGTTCGAGGATCACCGGCGCGCTCAGCACAAGCCCGTCGAGCACGATCGCAAACCGCTGCCCCACGTTTTCGGTGGTGTAGCGTCGAAAAATCTGCGCGCCCTCGCTGTCCAAGCGGAAATTCACCACCCAACCGCCGTTCTGCTGGTCCTGGCCGGAGCGGGCGGAGGTGAGGTTACCCCCCTCCATCCGCGGGCGCGCCCGAACGGCTTCCATGCCGCCGTCCTGGCTCGGCAGGACGATGGTGCCCATCGGCAATGGGCGGCCCTCGGCGATGTCTTGGAGCGTGACGCGGGAATCGACCTCGTGGAAGGTCAGAGCCGCGGTTTGCCCGATCCGTTGCTTCAAGAGCTCAGGGTCGTTCATCCCCGGCGCCTGAACGTTAATCCGGTCTTCCCCCTGCCGAGTGATGGACACCTCGCTCGTGCCCGTGGGGTCGATCCGGCGGCGGATGACCTCGATGGCCTCGCCGATCGCCTGGCGACGGAGCAGCTCAAGGGCGCGCTCCGTGATCCGCCCCTCGATCACGCCGTCCGGCGTGGTGGTGAAGGCGATATCCGGGGTCGTGGCGCCGAAGCCGCCTGCGGCGACCTGCGTGACGATGCTTTCGAGCGCCGCCAGAGCGCGGGTTTGATCGCTCGGCTCAAGCAGGCGAATGGCGGCGGTCTCGCCATCCGCGCCAATGATCTCGAAGTCGATAGGATCGCCCGGCGCGTCCGCGAGGGCGGTCTCCATGTCGTTGACGATCTTCTCAAGTCGACTTTGGATCAGGGCCGGGCTGTCGATCTCCAAAAGCAGATAGGAGCCGCCCTGCAGGTCGAGGCCGAGATTAACACCGGCCTTGGGCATAAACGCCGGCAGCGCTTCCCGCTGGGCGGGAGTGAGAAAGCTCGGAACGGCGAACAGCACGCCGAGCACGGTGACCAGGGCCACCAGAATAATGCGCCAACGGGCAACTGCGAGCATGACCGCTCCTTGGAACCGGGACCGAAACCGATGGGGGTGGGCGCTTTTCCCGCGCCACCTGGCTCAGCTTTTGTCCGCTTTGGAATCGTTCGCCGGGGTGGGCTCGGTTTTGTTGCGCACATCAGCGATCATGCCGCGAAGCACACGCACTTCGACGTTCTGCGCAAGTTCCAAGCGCACCTCGTCGTCCGACACGGAGCGAATCTTGCCGATGAGACCGCCGGAGGTGACAACCGTGTCCCCGCGTTTCAGCCCCGCAAGCATTTCCTGGATGGCCTTTTGCCGCCGCAACTGCGGGCGGATCAGCAAAAAATACCAGATCACAAACAACACGCCCATCATGATCAGGAAGGCGACATTCTGGTCCATCGCAGCGGTGTCCTCAGCACAAGAATTGGGGCCCCCGCGTGGTCAAACGAGCCGAATAAAGCGCCGTTTGGCGTTCTGCCGATCACACGCAAGAACGAAGGTTGCGCGGTATATAGAAGCTTTGCGGCGTGACGCAATCGGCCCACGCCGCTCGCTGTATGGATAGGGAAACTGGCGGATGGACACCCAACCCGCGTTTTCGGCGGCGCTTTTGGAGCGCATCGCGGCGGCCCTGGAACGCTTGGCGCCGCCCACACAGCCCTTCGCGCTGGAGGGCGCGGAGCGCTTTGTCTGGCGGCCCGCAACCCGCCGCCTGGAGCCCGTGAGCCTCGGCCGCGCTGTGCCCTTGGCGCTGCTGAAAGGGGTGGAAGACCAGAGAGACGCCCTTCTGGCGAACACCGAAGCCTTCGCCGCCGGCCGCGCCGCCAATCACGCCTTGCTCTGGGGCGCCCGCGGAACAGGCAAAAGCGCCCTTGTGAAGGCTGTCGCGGCGGCCGTGGCGGGCGTGAAGCTCGTTGAGGTCCCCGCTACGGCCTTGGCCGACGCCCCTGCTCTGGTGGAGACGCTGGCGGGCTCCCAATGCCGCGTCATCCTCTATTTGGACGATCTTGCTCTTGAACCGGGCGAAGCGGCCCTGCGCGCCCTGAAGCCGGCGCTGGACGGCGGGCTTTCGGCGGGGAAAGAGAACGTCGTGATCTACGCCACCGCCAACCGGCGCCACATCGTCGGCGGCGCCCGGAGCGACGCCCGCAGCGATCCTACCGCCGCCGACACCGAACAGGAACGGCTTTCCCTCTCCGACCGGTTCGGCCTTTGGCTCGGTTTTCATCCTGTCGATCAGGCGACCTATCTTGAGATTGTGTTCTCCTATGCGGCGCATTTCGGCTTGGCGGACGATCCCGAAACACTGCGGGCGGAGGCATTGTCCTGGGCCATGGGCCGGGGCGCGCGATCGGGCCGCACGGCCTGGCAGTTCATCACCGCCCGTCGCGCCGTCGCTCAAGGCTGACCGAGAAAGCCTAACGGGTCCCGGGCGGCCCCGTTGTCCCGCACCTGGAACAGCACCCGTGTGCTCGAGGCGAGGGCCAGGGTCTGCCCTTGGGTGACGCGTTGGCCTTCATCGACCTGAAAGCCCGTCACAAACCCCACAGTGGTCACAAGCCCGACGCCGTGATCGAGGATCACAAGGCCCCCGAGCGCGGCCGGCCCCTCGCCGGCGAACAAGACCCGACCATCGGCGGGGGCGCGGACGGGGGCGCCTGGAGCGGCCTCGATGTCAATCGATTGCGCCCGACCGCCGGCGGTCTCTGCGCCGAAGCGCGACAGGACCGTCCCGGCCACGGGCCAGGCGAACCGCCCGGACGGTCCTGGCTGCGACGCGCTGGGGGTCGGCGCCGGCGGGGGAGAAGCCGGCGGCTCCACGCCTCTGGCGCCGGCGGGCAAGATAAGCTGATCCCCTGGCCGCAGCGTGAAGGGCGCGCTCAGCCGATTGAGCAACGCCAGCGAACGGAGGTCGACATTATAGCGCCGCCCGATCGCCGCCAGCGTCTCCCCTGACCGCACCGTGTGGACTGCCGGAGGCGGCAGGATCAGCACCTGGCCCGGCTCCAACCGGAAGGGGGCCGACAGTTGGTTGGCGTCAATCAGCGCCCGCAGGGGCGCCTGCCGCCGAGCGGCGATGGTGTAAAGCGTCTCCCCCGCCGCCACGACGTGGGCGGGGTCGGGGTTGCGTGGGTCATAGGGCTGGGCCTCTTCGGGCTGCAGCGCCCAGGTCGAGAGCGGTGCGCCCTCCCCCTCCCAGATAGGTTCAGACGACGAAGGCGGCGCAACGACGGAAGACACCGGCGGACGGTCGCTGAGCGATGGGCGCTCAATCGGAGCGGGTCCGGTCGGTCGGCTGTGCGAGGGCAGAACGCCCCCAACTCCACGGTAATCAACCGGGGCAGGAGCCACCCTGGCCGCGCAGGCGACGACCCCCGCCGAGAGCAAGATGACAAACGAGCGAGCGCGCATGCGTTTGTGTGCCCCCGACTCAGGGGTCAACTCAAGGTCCCGAACACTCTTCGCCCTGGGCCACGGGGCCCTCGCTCAAAGGGGCAAGCTCGACAGGGCCGAGATCCTGCGCCGCACTCAAGCCTTCAGCCGTAACCGACCAGACGGTCAGCCGCGGGACCGCAGCGCTTTGAAACGGCGCTATGATCAAGGCTCCCAGCGAGGCCTGCGCCACAAGCGCCTCTGGCACGTTCGCCACGGCGGCGTTAACGATCACCCGGTCATAGGGCCCTGCCGCCGGCCAACCCCGCCGGCCGTCGCCCAGATGGGTCTGAGCCCGATCAAGCCGCAGTTTGCCGAGGGCGGCGCGGGCGTCCGTCACGAGCCGGACGTGGCGGTCCACCCCCGTCACCTTCGCCGCGATCTGGGCGATGACCGCGGTCTGATAGCCTGAACCGCAGCCGATCTCCAAAACCCGCTCGCCGCCCGACAGGGCAAGCGCGCTAACCATGCGCCCCACTAGGGACGGCTTGGTCATGCTCTGCCCGCAAGGCAGCGGCAGGTTGACGTCATCAAGGGCTAGCGCGGCCATGTGTTCGGGCGCAAAAGCCGCCCGTGGGGTCCGCTCCATGGCCGAAAGCACCTTCGCCTCGGTCACCCCGGCTTGGCGCATCTCCAGCACAAAGCGCATCAGGCGCTGGTCGAAGCCCCCTTCCCGCATCAGCCGCCCGCCTTGGGAAACCAGGCGCTCAAGGGCGAGAGCGCCGGCTCATGGGTGAGGTCGATATGCAACGGCGTCACCGCGATTCGCCCTTCATAAATGGCCCGCAGGTCGGTGCCTTCCGGCGGGCGCGACAGCCGCCCGTGGAAGCCCAGCCAATAATAGGTTTCCCCCCGCAGGTCGGTGCGTTTGTCGGCATAGATGATGTGCTGATCCCGGAAGCCCTGGCGCGTCACCTCAACGCCCGCCACGTCCTGCGGCTCTCGGTCAGGGAAGTTGACGTTCATGACAACGCCTTGGGGCCAGCCGGCGTCTAGGAGCGTCTTCACGACGGTCGGTCCATGTGTGCGGGCCGTGTCCCACGGGATCGGGGCGTCCCCGCGGAAGCCGCGGGCCTGCGACAGCGCAATCGCCTTGATCCCAAGCTGCATCCCCTGCATGGCGCCGGCGATGGTGCCGGAAAACGTGACGTCCTCCGCGATATTCTGGCCACGGTTGACGCCGGACAACACAAGGTCGGGAGGCTTCTCCGGCATCAGGTGCTGGGTGGCGAGCAGCACGCAATCGGTCGGCGTGCCGGTGACGGCGTAGCGCTTGTCGGCGATGGCGCGGACGCGGATGGGCGCGGTCAACGTCAACGCGCGGGAGGCGCCGGACTGCTCGGTCTCCGGCGCCACGACCCAGACATCGTCCGACATCGTCCGGGCGATATGCTCTATCACCTCAAGGCCCGGAGCGTGAATGCCGTCGTCGTTGGTGCACAGGATGCGCATAAATGATTCCAAGGTTGTGAGCAGGATAGCACATGTCTCCCCCTTCCCCGTCGGGAGAGTGGAACTTGGAGAAAACCAAATCGCGTGAGGCGCCCCTTAGCCCTGCCCCTCTCCCAGAGAGAGGGGAACACGCCCCCTACCCCCGCTCAATACGGGTTTTGCCGCCCATATAAGGCATAAGCGCTGGGGGGATGCTGATCGAGCCGTCCTCGTTTTGGTAGTTTTCTAAAACCGCCACAAGCGTCCGCCCGACCGCAAGGCCCGAGCCGTTCAGCGTGTGCACGAACTCCGGCTTCGCCCCTTCCCCGCGGCGGAACCGCGCGTTCATCCGCCGGGCCTGGAAATCCCCGCAGTTCGAGCACGAGCTGATCTCACGATAGGTCCCCTGGCTCGGCAGCCAGACCTCAAGGTCATAGGTCTTCTGCGCCCCGAAGCCCATGTCGCCGGTGCAGAGCAGCATGGTCCGGAACGGCAGCTCGAGGCGTTTCAGCACCTCCTCGGCGCATTGGGCCATACGCTCGTGCTCTTCGCGGCTGTCTTCCGGCCGCGTGATCGAGACGAGTTCGACTTTGCGGAACTGGTGCATCCGGATCATACCGCGGGTGTCGCGACCGGCGGAGCCGGCTTCGGCGCGAAAGCAAGGCGTGTCGGCAGTCAGCCGCAAGGGCAGCGCGGCCTCATCGAGGATGGTTTCCCTAACCGTGTTGGTGAGGGACACTTCAGCGGTGGGGATCAGCCAGTGCTCGGTCCCAGCGCGAAACTGATCATCGAAGAACTTCGGCAGTTGCCCCGTGCCGAACATCGCCTCGTCTTTCACAAGATAAGGCGGGCTCGTCTCCTGATAGCCATGCTCGCCAGTCTGCAGGTCGAGCATAAACGCGGCGAGCGCCCGCTCAAGCCGTGCAAGGTCCTTCTTCAGAACGACGAACCGCGCCCCGCTCATCCGCGCCGCAACCTCGAAATCCATCATCCCGAGCGCTTCGCCGAGGGTAACGTGATCGGCGGACAGGTCCACGCCCGGCGGCCCCGCCCCAGCCCCCTTGTACCAGCGGCGCTGCTCGACATTGCCGTGCTCGTCCGCGCCTTCGGGAGCATCGGCGGCGGGGAGGTTCGGCAGGCCGGCCAGGATGTCATGCAAATCGGCCTCAATCCTGGCCTCCTGCACGGCCGCCTCCTCGATGACCGATTTGAGCCGCGCGACCTCTTCCATAAGGCGGCCGGCTTCGGCCTCATCCTTCTTGGCCTTCGCCGCGCCGATAGCCCTCGATGCAGCATTGCGGCCGGCTTCGGCCTCTTGCTTTCGGGTTTTTGCAGCCCGCAAGGCCTCGTCCAACGGCAAGATCGCGTCAACCTTGGCGCAGACCTCATCTGACAGCGACCGCCGGCGCAAAGCGGCTTTGAACGCGGCGAAGTCGTCGCGGATCGCCTTGATGTCGTGCATGACGCCTGCTTCCCCTGTTCTGGCGGGGCGCTATTCCGCCGGGGCCGTCCGGGCCGCCGCCTGCTCCGCCGCCGCTTTATTCTTCTGAATCAAAAGCACGATCCAGATTGAAATTTCGAAGAGCAGGTAAACCGGAACCGCCATCAACGCCATCGAGATCACGTCGGGGGGCGTCACGCAGGCCGCGAAGGCCGCGATGCCGACGATCGCGAACCTCCGCCCTTTCCGCAGCATCGAGGCGTTCACCACCCCCATTCGGCCCAACAGCGCCAACACCACCGGCATCTGGAAGCAGAAGCCGAAGGCCAGCATCAGCGTCGTCACGAGAGTTAGATACTCCGTCACCCGGACATTGAGCTCAATCAGAACCGGCCCCTGATTGACCGTGAGCCCTAAAGCAAACTGCATCGCGAACGGCAGGGCGACATAATAGACAAACGCCGCGCCCAACAGGAACATCGCGGGCGCTGCCAAAAGGAACGGCATCGCCGCCCGGCGCTCACGCTTGTAAAGCCCCGGCGCGACGAAGGCATAGAGATGGTAGGCGACAATCGGGAACGCCAGAATGATCCCGGCGAACAGCGAGAGCTTAAGGTTCGTCATAAACGTCTCAAACGGGCCCGTCGCCTGCAGGCTGATCGTCACCTCATTGATAGGTTTGCCCTCTTTGTGGGCCACCGCCGCAAGATACGGATTCACCAAAAACAGATAGATCCGCGTGGCAAAGGCGTAGGACAGCATCGTCCCCGCCACGATCGCGCCGCAGGCCCAAAGCAAGCGGGTGCGAAGCTCGAAAAGATGCTCCAGCAGCGGGGCGCGGCTGGCTTCGACTTCATCTTCCTCAGGTTGAGCCGTGCTGGTCAAGATGCGGCGCCTCCGGCGGCGGGGCGCGCAGGGACAGGTTCAGGCTCCGGCGCGGTCTCGAGGGCGACAGGCGCGGGCCCCGGATCAGGCGGCAAGGCAGGCAAAGCCGGCGCCGGGGGCTTGGCCGCCAAGGGGCTCGGCGAAACGGCAGAGCGAATGTCTCTGTCCAAATCCCGCAGCGGCTGGCGCATTTCGTTCAAAGGGTTGGCGCGACGGAGGGCGTCGACCTCCCGCTTCAACTCGTCAAGCTCGGCCTGACGCGCGAGCTCGTCGAAGCCGGTGCGGAACTCTTGCGCCATGGCGCGCAGACGCGCGGTCCAGCGGCCGATCTTGCGCATCATCAGAGGCAGGTCCTTAGGTCCCACCACAAGGAGCGCGAGAACACCCAGCGCCAAGATTTCCGTGACGCCGAGACCAGGCAGCATGGCCTAACGCCTTTCGAAGCTAAGAGAGCGGGCGATCAGGCGCCGGAGCGGTCGTCGGTGCGGGCCCCGGCGTTGTCTTGCGGCGGGGTCTGGGTCGGCAGCTGGCGCGGGGCTTCCGTCGTCGCGTGCTGCGACTGCTGGGCGCGGCCCTCGTCCATGCCTTTGCGGAACCCGCTGATGCCCTTGCCGAAGTCCTCCATGACTGAGGACAGCCGCCCGGGCTTGCCGAACAACAAGAACGCCAGACCCAACACAATCAGAAGGGGGATCCAACCGGGGAGATGCATCGTCGTCCTTTCCTGCGGCGCAGGCGCCGGATTTCAGCCCCCGCTCGCCGCGATAGCCATAAACCGCGATGGTCTACCATATAGGCGCAGAGATGCGGCTCGTCATCGCATATCAGGTCAAACGCCGAAAGGGGAGTTCGGCGCCGTCTTTAGGGAGTCCTGAGGCCGACGTCCGGGCCCATCAAGGCTCTGAACCGCCACCAAGCCTCCGCCGCGTCGAAATGGTCGGCCGTCTGCCCCGCCACCGCCTCGACCTTTCGAGCCCGGGCCAGGGCCTCGCCCTGCAGCGGTGGGGTCGCGGAAGCAGTGTCGGCCATGTCCCGGACGACCCCGTTGCACTGAATGACAAGATCGCAGCCCGCGGCGAAGGCCGCTGCAGCCTTGTTTGAAAGGGTCCCGGCCAGCGCCTTCATGTCCAGATCATCGCTGATCAGCAGGCCCTGAAACCCGATCTCCTGCCGAATGAAGTCGATCACAACGGGCGATTGCGTAGCGGGGCGGTCGGGATCGAGGGCGGCGTAGACGATATGGGCGGTCATGGCCGCTTCAGCCTGCGGGGCCAAGACCTTGAAGGGGGCGATATCGGCGGCGAGAGCGTTCATCCCTTCCCTCACCTTGGGGAGGGCGAAATGGCTGTCGACATCGGCGCGGCCATGTCCGGGCATATGCTTTATGCACCCCGCAACACCGCCTTCACGCAAGCCCTGGAGCGCTGCGCCCCCAACCAGGGCCGCGGTGTGGGCGTCGAGGCCGAAAGCTCTGTCCCCCACGATCAGGTCAGACCCGTCCGCCGGTACATCCAAAACGGGCGCGAAATCCCCGTTGACGCCGACCTTCTTGAGCTCATGCGCAATCAGCCTATAGCCTAGCCAAGCAGCTTCCAGCCCCGCTTCGGGGTCCTTTTCGTAAAGCGCGCCGTATCGCAGGGCGGCAGGCCACGCAGGCCACGCCGGGGGCCGCATCCGCGCCACCCGGCCGCCTTCCTGGTCAATCCAGACGACAGCGTCATGCCCGCAGGCATCCCGCAGCCCCTCGGTCAGCGCCCGCACCTGCGCCGGTGTCTGGCAGGCCTCGCGAAACAGGATCAGCCCCCAGGGCTTGGCGTCCCGCAAGAAGGCCTTGGTCTCCGTCGTCAGAACCAGCTCTCGGATGCCAAAGGCGCACGCCAGCATCATTCCCGCTCCACCGCCATGCAGTCCTGGCCCATCGCCCGCATCCGCGCGCAGAACCGAGCGGCGTTCTCCCGGTCAGGGAAATACCCCACCCGCACCCGCAGATAAACGCCGCGGGCGCCCAAATCGGCGCGTTGCACATCCATTCGCGCGTCTGCAAACAGGTCCGGCGCCCGGTCTGCGAGTCGGCGCCACAAAGGGCCGATGCCGTCTTCCGATTGCAAAGCGGCGATCTGGGCCACGAACGGCCCGTTGTTCACAAAGGCCGGCGGGCCGGTGGGCGCTTCCAGGGCGGCGGCTTCTTCCGGCGACAAAGGCTCTTCAGGCCCTTCCGCAAAGCGTTCAATCGGCGGGGTCTCGGCGGTCCGAAGCTGATCCTCGACAGGGGTCGGCGCCTCTTCCGCCCCAGGGCCAGGCTCCTTGAAGCGCTCTTGCTGCGGGACCACCCGGATCGGCCCACCGCCTGTGCCGTCGTCATAAGCCCGCCACAGAAACGACCCCGCCCCGACCACGAGCGCGCACAGCAGCACATAGATCAGCAGAGGCCGGCGAGGCCCGTCGTCGTCAGGATCGCGATGACCGGCCGATCCGCCACCGCCTGCCCGGCGCGACGCCTGCGCGCGCTCCTCCCGCTGCCGCAACGGATGCGTCTGGGACATGCCCCGGCGATCATGCTTGCCCATCAGCCGACATCCTTCAGCTTAGGCCTACCCAAAGGGATGCCCCATCCCCCAAAGCGATCAGAATCGCCTCACCTGCGAGAGTGTACACCCTCTGAACGGCAGTCCGGGCGCCTTTAGGCGCGATCGAAGCTGAACAAGCGGCCATGCTCTTCGATGGCGTAGTCGTCGGTCATGCCGCCGATATAGTCGCAGATGCGCCGGGCGGTGACGCTGCGCGGCTGGTCGCTGAGACCCTCCTGCCAGCGGCCCGGCAGGGTCGCGGGGTCTTCCAGGAACTGCTCAAACAGGTCTTTGACGATCCGCTTGGCCATGGCGCGGCGGCGATTGACCTTCCAATGCCGATACATGTTGGCCATCAGGAACCGGCGCAGGCGGGCTGCCTCTTCCACCATGGCCTCCGAAAAGCTGACCAACGGCTCGTTCAGCGCCCGCACCGCTTCAGCCGAGACCGGCCGATGCGCTGCGATCCGGCCTTCAGTTTCCTCCACCAGGTCATCAACCCATGCCCCGATCAGCCGGCGGACCAGCTCTTTCCGCTGCCTGCTCTCGTCAAGCCCAGGATAATCCTGCCAAACTCCTTGAATATACTCGTCCACCAAAGGCGAAGCCGACCGCAGCTCATCAAGGGTGAACAGCCCCGAGTGCAGGCCATCGTCGATGTCATGGTTGTTGTAGGCGATGTCGTCCGAAAGGGCCGCCACCTGCGCTTCAGGCCCCGGAAAGGTACAGAGCTCCAAGTCATGCTGGGCGTTGTAGCGCTGGATCGCCACCGGGAGCATGTCGACCCCCACCCCCGAATGCACCAAGGGCCCGTTGTGTTTGACGACGCCTTCTAGCGTTTCCCAGGTCAAGTTGAGGCCGTCGAACCGGGGATAGGTGTGCTCAAGCTCCGTCAGCACCTTGAGGGTCTGGGCGTTGTGGTCAAACCCGCCATAGTCGGTCATGCAGGCCTTCAGCACATCCTCGCCCGTATGCCCAAACGGGGGGTGCCCCAAATCGTGGGCAAGCCCGCAGGTTTCGGCCAAATCGGCATCCAGCCGAAGCCGTCGAGCCAAGGATCGCGCGATCTGAGCCACCTCCAGAGAATGGGTCAGCCGTGTGCGGAAATAATCACCCTCATGAGCCACAAACACCTGGGTCTTCCCTTTCAGGAAGCGGAAGGCGCTCGAATGGATCACGCGGTCCCGATCGCGCTCGAACGGGGTGCGGGAGGCGCTTTCCGGCTCGGCATACAGCCGCCCGCGGGAGCCCCGCCAGTCCGTGGCGTAAGGCGCAAGCCCCGTTTCGGCGGCGGCGGCGGGCTTGGGTCGGGGCGTCGGCATGGGCGAAGTCATCTCCACAATGGGGCGATTAGCCCATATATGCGGTGAGCGCGGCGATCTGGTATGGAATCCGGTGATGGCGAACATTCATTTAAGCGAGAGCGCGGCAAAGCGGATCCTGGCGCTGGGCGCCCAAGACGGCGAAACCCGGGGCTTGCGGGTGGCCGTGCAAGGCGGCGGCTGCTCGGGCTTTCAGTATGAACTGGCCTTGGCGAAAGGGCCGGAGGCCGATGACCTCGTGATCAAGGATCACGGCGCAGAGCTCTATGTCGATGAAGTATCGATCCCTCTGCTCGAAGGCTCAATCATTGAGTGGGTGGATGAGCTTATCGGCGCGAGTTTCAAGGTCAAAAACCCCAATGCGGTCTCCAGCTGCGGCTGCGGCGTCAGCTTCGCCGTATGAGCGCCCCTTCCGCTCTGCCGCCGAGCCTTCTGGAAGCGCTCGACGCCTTTGAGACAAACAAACTCAATCTGGCCCGCCGACTTCTAGAAGAGGCCGGCGCCCGGGGCGATCCTCTGGCCGGCGGCTATCTCGGGATGCTCCATTGGCTGGGCAAAGCCGGCTTAAAGGCCAACGCCGAGGAGGCGGTGAAGCATTTCCGCCGCGGCGCGCACGCAGGTGATGCGATCGCGCAGGTGAATCTGGGGCTCGCCCACCTTGCAGGGGTCGGCGCTGCTCGCGACGAGGCTGCGGCGCGGGACTGGCTGGATAAGGCCGCCGCCCAGGCCTGTCCGCCAGCGTGGCATCAGCTTGGACGCCTGGCCGCCGCCGGCCGCGGGGAACCCGCTGATCAAGCCAAGGCCCGGGATTTGTGGCGCAAGGCGGCGGAACAGGGGTATGCGCCCGCGATGCGCGCTTACGGCGCGACCCTGGCCGACCACCACCCGATCGAAGCTTTGGCGTGGCTCTATGCCGCCGCCGGCCTTGCCGCGGATGAGACCGCCGCCAAGGAGGCCAAATTCCTCGCCGCTCGGATGCGCGCCAGAGACATTTCCGCCGCCCACCGCAAGGGCCGGGCGCTCGCACGGAAGCTCAGCCGTGGCGCGCAGGCCATCACGTGCCTACCCGCCAGCCCGGCGGAAGCCGCCGTTTAACTTACGACGCGGGCGCACCCTGGTCGGCCGGGGCCGCTTCGGGCTGCGCCGCCGGCGGTTCGGCCTCGGGCTCAGGTTGGGGCGCAGCCTCGGGCACAAAGTGCAACCCCGTCACCCTGGCCGCCACAAAGCGCCCTGCGTCGCCCGCAGCAAAGCCGGGGCAGCGCGCGGGATTGCGCGTCGCGGCCGGCTC